>CAZSET010000008.1:0-32518 GCA_964605915.1 uncultured candidatus Brocadiaceae bacterium
GGACCTTTTCCACGATGCGTTGATGTACTTGTTGGCTTCGTGCATCATCGCATCGTGGAAAAGGTCCCACGCCTTGACCATCGAGCCGCCGAGCACGACGACGTCGGGGTCGGCGATATTGCACATATACGCTACCGGCGCGGACAGGTCGCGGCCGAACTCGCGCCATGCCTCGCGTGCATCCTTGTCGCCTGAGCGGGCGAGCGACGCGATCTCCTTCGCAGTTGCCGCCCGCTCGGTTAGTTTCTTGTAGTTCCTGGCCACGCCCCGGCCGGACACCTTTTCCTCGACCTGGTCTCCCTGGTAGGGGGAGCACCAGATCTCCGCTCCGGCGCCCCGCGGCCCGTTGAATAGCCTGCCGTCTATCACCAGGAATCCGCCCAGCCCGGTGCCGAGCGTCAGTCCGCAGCAGACTGCGGCGCCTGCGCCCGCGCCGAAGCGCGCCTCCGCCAGCCCGAAGCAGTTGGCGTCGTTGTTCAGGATCACGGGCCGGCCCAGGGCCTCGGACAGCCTCTGCACGATGGGGAAGCCGTGAAGCGAAGGCAGGTTGCCCGGGCTGATGAGCACGCCGGCGAAGATGTCCAGCGGCGCCGGGCTGCCCAGCCCGGCTCCGACGACCCGTTTGAGCGGGACATCCGCCTCGGCCGCGGCCGCCGTGGCGGCGCCTGCTATGTTGGCCAGGACTGCGTCGCAATCCTTGTCGGCCTCGGTCGGGCGCCGGGCGCTGCCCAGGACCTTGCCGTCGCCACGCACGACGCCGGCGTGCACCTTGGTGCCTCCGAGGTCGATACCGATGGCCAGCTCGTCCGTCATTCTTCGCCCCCGCCGGACGCGGCGGCTTCCGGCAGCTCGGCAACGAACGGCAGGTGGCGCCATCGGTTGTCGCAGTCCAGGCCGTAGCCGACGACGAAGACGTCCGGGATGTCCGTTCCCACGTACTCAGGTTCGATGTCGACGGTTCTCGGCCGCCGCTTGCGCAGCAGCACGCAGGTCTTCACGGAAGCCGGCGCCTGCGCGACAATGGCCCCGAGCACGGCGGCCAGCGTGTGTCCGCTGTCCAGCACGCAGTCGAGCAACAGCACGTGCCGCCCGGTGAGTTCCAGCTCTAAGACGTCGTCCAGGATCTCGACCGCCTCGCGCCTCCGAGTGCCGGAGTAGCTCCTTGCGTTCACCAGTTCGATCTCCAGCGGCATGGTCAGATGGCGGATCAGATCGGCCAGGAACACCACCGCCGCCTTCAGCACGGCGACGATCACGAGCGTATCGCCTTCCGAGTGGTCCGCGCAGATGGCCGCCGCCAGCCGGCGAACGAGGTGACGAACCCGTGCTTCAGAAATCACTACGGGGAGATCGGTTCTCCGGGGAGCGTACCCTGAGGCGGCCATGTTCCCAGCCATACCCATGGAGAAGCGCAGACGCGCAAGAACGTAACACAAAGGACGCCGGGCGTGCAAGAACAGCAAGGGACGCCGGAGGGGTGGTAAGGGCTCAGAACGCGAGCCGGCACTGTGGGAAGAGCGCCTACATCCAGGCGGCGGCCTCGCCGGCCTCTTCCATGAAGGGGTTGACCTCGTAGGTGATCAAGGCCGACCATTCTTCATCGCCGCTGCCCGGGATGAACTTGACGTCCAGAACCTTCGACCCGTTCAGGTGCCCCAGCTTGTGGTTGACCAGGTCGACCAACTTCTTCTGGTCTTCGGCTTCGACGCTAAGCACCCGCGTGGCCTGTTTCTGCTGTCCCCGTCTGATGTAGGCGAGCTGCTGGATTATGCTCTGCAGCAGGAACAGCCGCGCCATGTACTTCTCGCGCAGCTCGTGAACGAGAGGAGAGAAAGAATAGGGGTCGAAGATGGCGTCGAGGTCGTCCTTGTGGTTCTGGAGATCCTCGAACAGCTCGTTCCGCAGCCGGGCCTGTATCCGCGCCAATCTTTTGGCTAGTTCGGCCGCACCGTCGATCATCTCAGAACCTGCTTGTGTGGAGGGCTGTCCAGCCAGGCTTGTACATCATTATATGCAGCGGCCAGGGGCGTGTCAACGAGGACGATGTTCACGGGGAGATCCATCCTTTCGCCGCCGCCCCGCCCGTGGCGCCGCGCCGGTCCTCGGCGCCCCCGTTCGAGTGCGACGAGAGGTAAGCCCCGGGCGTGGTGAACTCGATACCCGCCTTTGCCCCCGCCCGGTGCAGGAGACCCTCGACCTGGCGCAGTCGAACCGCGGCGCCTTCCGGCCCGAACGGCTCACCGTCCTCGGCGACCACGAGGTGCCAGGGATGGAGGGCGAGCTGGAGGAGGCCGCCCGGCGCCCGATCCCCCAGGGACTCGACCAGGTGGAGGTAATCGCTGACCTGCCGCCTGCCCTCCAGCAGTTGCCAGAGGTAGCCCGAGATGGGGCGGCCTTGGCGGTCCGTGCCGCGGCAGAGGGACAGTTCCCAGAGCGCCGGGTTCAGCTCGAGCCGATACGGCCGGAGTTGCCAGTCCTCCCCCGGCCGCCTGGCGAGGCTCGCGTCGTAGAGGTAGCCGTAGGCAGGCAGCGCCTGCGCGAGCTCCGGGGTGAGGCGGCAGTAGGGGGCACGGAACCCGGGCGGCCTGCTCTGCAGGACGGAGTCGAAGACCTGGCCGGCCCGGGTGAGGACGCGTTCCGTCTCGTCTCGGCCGAGTGAAACTCCGCTCTGCTTGCCGGCGAAATCCTCGTGACGCCACCCATGTCCGCCGTGCTCCAGGAGCGGGTTCTCCAGCGCCTGTGCCAGCAGGTCGGGGTTACGGGATGTCAGGCGGTCCAGGCAGCGGGCCTCCCAGAAGAGGGCGGCCGGCAGGGAAAGGCGCTCCAGCACTCGGAGGAGCATTTCGAGCCCCTCGAAGCAAGCGTCGTACGCGGCCTCCTGCGGCGCACGGCCGGCGGTCACGGCGTCCGGTCGGCCGCGCGCGGGCCGGTTCGCGTCCGCGTCCACGTCCACCGTGAGAGCCAGGTAGAGCGGATCTCTTTCGGGTTCGGGTCCCACTGTTTGCCTCCGCGGCCCTGAGTGTACGCGGCCGCCCGGCGGCGAGTCAAAAGCCCCGGCGGGGCGCCCGTAGGTTTGACAACGCCGAAAGCTTCTCCCTACAATCGCCTGTGGGGTATCTTCCTGAGTGCGTGCAATGGCTAAGAAGGTTGTCATAGTTGAATCTGGCGCGAAGGCGAAGACGATCTCGCGCTACCTGGGCAAGGGCTTCACGGTGAAGGCCTCGCGCGGGCACGTGCGTGACCTGCCGGAGAACGAGTTCGGCGTAGACGTCGGGAGCGGCTTCGAGCCCACTTACGAAATCCTGCCCCGCAGCCAGAAGATCGTGCAGCAACTGCGCAAGGCGGCGGCAGACGCGGAGGAAGTCTACCTGGCTCCTGACCCCGACCGGGAAGGAGAAGCCATCGCCTGGCACCTCCAGCACGTGCTCGATGTACCTGAGGACAGGGCCAGGCGCGTGACGTTCAACGAGATCACGCGCAGCGCGGTGCGGGAGGCCTTCGAGCACCCCCGGGAGGTCGACCGGAACCTGGTCGACGCCCAGCAGGCCCGCCGGATCCTCGACCGCATCGTCGGGTATGAGCTGAGCCCCCTCATAAGCCGGAAGGTCGTCCGCGGTCTCAGCGCCGGCCGCGTCCAAAGCGTCGCCCTGCGGCTGATCGTCGAGCGCGAGCGCGAACGCGACGCTTTCGAGTCCGAGGAATACTGGAAGGTCACCGCCGTCCTGGCGAAGCCGGGGCAGGACGCAACGTTCGAGGCCGAGCTGCGAAAGCTCGGCGGAGACGAGACGCGGGTCGCAACGGGCGAAGAGGCCGAGCGGATCGTTCAGCAGTTGAAGGGGGAGCTCTTCACCGTTGCGTCCGTCAGCCAGCGTAGGGCCAGCAGCAAGGCGCGGGCGCCCTTCATCACCAGCACGTTGCAGCAGGCGGCCAACAGCCGCCTTCGCCAGTCTGCACAGCAAACGATGCGCATCGCGCAGGAGCTCTACGAAGGCATCGACGTCGGGACCGAGGCCGTCGGCCTCATCACTTACATGCGCACGGACTCGACGCGCGTGGCCAGCCAGGCGCTGGAGGCCTGCCGGGGCTTCATCGGGGAGCAATACGGGGACCAGTACCTGCCCGCGAAGCCGAATACGTTCCGCAGTCCCAGGGGTGCCCAGGCCGCCCACGAGGCGATCCGGCCGACCGACGTGCGCCGGCGGCCCGAGGATCTGCGTCCTCACCTGTCGGACAGGCAGTACAAACTCTATGAGCTGATCTGGCGCCGGTTCGTGGCCAGCCAGATGGGCCCCGCGCTCTACAAGGTGACAGAGGCGCTGATCGAAGCGGGCCCCGGCCAGTTCGCGGCCAGCGGACGCGTGACGACCTTCGACGGCTACACGCGCGTCTATTCCCCCGGGCGCGGCTCGGACGACCAGGCCCTGCCCGAGCTGAGCGAGGGCGAAGTGCTGGACCTGCGGGAGCTGGTGCCTTCGCAGCACTTCACTCAGCCGCCGCCCCGATACAGCGAAGCCACGCTGGTCCGAGAACTGGAGAAGCGGGGCATCGGCCGGCCCAGCACGTACGCCCCCACCATCGCCACGCTGCTGCGGCGCAACTACGTGCGCAGGGAACGGCGCGTCTTGCGCCCGACGGACCTGGGAATCGTGGTGGCAAATCTGCTGGTGAAGCACTTCCCGCGGGAGATGGATTACTCGTTCACCAGCAGGATGGAGGAGGAGCTGGACGAGATCGAGGAGGGCAAGCGCGACTGGCGCGGGACGCTGGCCGAGTTCTACGAGCAGTTCGCGCGCGACCTGGCGAAGGCCAGGGACGAGATGCAGTCCGTCTCCTCCCAGGAACCCGACGAGGAGGTTACGTGCGAGGAGTGTGGACGGCCGATGGTGGTGAAGTTCAGCCGCAAGGGAGACAGATTCCTCGGGTGCTCTGGCTTCCCGGAATGCACCAACACGAAGAGCCTGGAGGACGGAACTCGCCAGGCGGTCGAGTCGGAGTTCAAGTGCGACAAGTGCGGCGCCCCGATGCTCCGCCGTTCCGGCAAGCGCGGCAGGGAATACCTGGCGTGCTCCGCCTATCCGAAATGCCGCAATATCATGGGTCTGGACCGCGAGGGCAAGCCCGTCAAGCTCCAGCCACGTGTGAACACGGGCTTCTCGTGTCCCCGCTGCGGGGGCGAGATGCACGTCGCCGAAGACGGCGAGGCTAAGGAGCTGACCTGCGGCCGATGTCGTCATAGCGTTCCCATGCTCACGGTAGCGCAGGCGCTGGAAGCGACGGAGTTGCCGTCGGAGGAGCCGCTTGCAACCTGCGAGGAGTGCGGCGCCCCCATGGTCGTCAAGCGCAGCCGCAAGGGGCTGTTCCTGGGCTGCAGCCACTACCCGGAATGCAAGAACACGCAGGCTCTGCCGAAGGAAGCGCTGCCGGCCCCCCAGCCCACCTATGAGAAGTGCGAGAAGTGCGGGCGGCCGCTCGTGATGCGGTGGGGCCAGTACGGGCGGTTCCTGGCCTGCAGCGGCTTCCCCCGCTGCAGGAACACCTGGCCGGTGCCGGGGCGGCGGAAGAAGTGCCCGGCCGAAGGCTGTGGCGGGGAGCTGATCAAGAAGACGACCCCCGAGGGCGACGCCTACTACGGCTGCACGCGCTTCCCCGAATGTGACCACACCGAGCCTGCCCCGGCGAGCAAGAAAGCTGCGCGCGGCAAGGAATCCGCCGACGAGAGCGGTGCGAAAGAATAGCGGCCGAGTCCGGACAGGCGGGCCCGTCGTCAGTACCTGACCGAGAAGCCCGGGAACTCCCCCGTCGCCTCCCCCCACTCGAGGTCGACCGAGTCCACCTGAGCCAGGCGGGGTCCCTTGTAGCACCAGACGACCATCTGCTGCACCTGGCTCCGCGGCCCCTCGAAGACGGCTTCCACCTGGCCGTCCCACCGGTTCCGGACCCAGCCTGTCAGCCCCAGCTCCTGGGCCCTTTCGCGGGTCGTGCCCCGGAACCAGACCCCTTGCACGCGCCCACTGATCGACACCTTGGCCCTGATCTTATCTTCTCGTTCGTCCATGCCCCGTTGCGCCCGGTTGCCGGGAGTGCGAATGCCGCTGTCGCCCTGGGATATTGCCTGGCGTGCGTGACCGTGTTAGTGTAGAGAGGCAGCGCCCTGGGCCGCAAGCACAGGGCCGTATTCCCTTGAGGTCCTCCGCCTATGCGTGACGCCGACGCCGATCTGCCTGTCAACTACTTCGAGGCCATCGCAGACGTATACGACGAGCTGGTGAGCTGGGCCCCGTACGATCTGTGGGTCGTCGGGCTTGCCAGGCGGCTGCGTCGCTGGGGTCTGCACGCCGGCGCCTGCATACTCGACGCCGCGTGCGGCACCGGGCTCTCGACGCTGCCCTGGCTGGAGAGGGGGTACAGCGTTGTCGGGGCGGACGTCTGCGGGCCCATGCTCGAGCGCGCGCGTGCGCGGCTGCTCGATGCGGGCTACCACGCCCATCTCAAGCAACAGGACCTGCTGGAGCTTGACCCGGGCCGGCAGTTCGACGCCGCCATTGTGATGCACAGCGGGCTGGACTACATCCTGGAGTTTGATCGGCTTCAGGAGGCATTCAACGCGCTTCGGCGGTGCGTTCGCTCCGGCGGATTGCTGGCTTTCGACAAATGCCTGGACGAGCCGTCCTTCTACCGCGGCGATTACTCGGAGTCCCGCGAGCTTTCGTGCGGAAGCGCCACCTTCCACTATCGGTGGGACCGGTCGCGCGCGATGATGGAGCAACACTGCACCGTATTCCGCAATTCAGGCGCAGGGCCACGGCGCACCGCCGTTACCTTCCTACTGAAGGCGGTGCCGGTCGAGGACTTGATCGGCATGGTCGTCAGGGCGGGCTTCACGATGCTGGAGGCGCCGAAGCAGTTCACCGTCACGGACCCCGGAATGGGCATCTTCCGGGCGTTCTAGGGCGGCTGAAAGCGGCTCAGATTGCTCCACGCTGGCACGGATCTGGCTCCCTGTGGCTGCCCCTCGCGGGCCGGACGCGCAGTTGAAGGCCGGCTAATTGCCCCCGGCGACAGGTTGGCGAAGCGTAGCGCCTTGTGGGGATTCCCGCACGCCTTGCGCGAGGCCAGGTAGCGGTCGGCCTCGACCTGGTCCTTCAGGCTGTGCTGCTGGACCTCGCCCACGTCGCCCTTGGCCCGGCGCGGGCCCTTCGCGTTCTTCTCTATGGCGTCCTTGATGTCGTCGGCCATCGGTGTGTCTCCGTTGATTGCGCGGGCGGATCGCCAAACAAAAAGGGCCGCCGATGCGAGGGTGCGCTCGCACCAGCGGCCCTTGAATGGCTCAGCAGCCCGGCGGGGATCAGCCGCCAGCCTGTCGCGCGGGTTTCCTTTTCACTCTATCGTATGCGATCCACTCCGTGTCGCAAGCCCTTTTTTTCGGCAGTTCGCTTGGGCAGGAAATTCTCCCTGGGTTTTCCTTGACGGTCTGATTCCAGGAGTGTAAAATGTTGGACTCTTCCAAGTTCATCCGTGGAGGCGAGACTCACGATGACCGATAGCCACGTTCTGACGCCGACGTTGGAGGATTACCTGGAGGCCATCGGCCGTCTGGTGGCGCGTGAAGGTGCGGCGCATGCCAAGGACATCGCGGATGGCGTCTCAGTGCACATCTCCACCGTCACCACGGCCCTGCGCAGCCTCGCGGAGAAGGGGTTCATCAACTATGTGCCGTACCAGGCGGCCACGTTGACCAAAGAGGGACAGAAGGCGGCCGACCGTATCGTGGGCCGGCATGAGGCCCTGAGCAGTTTCCTGTCCGAGATTCTCTTGGTCGATAGGAAGGTGGCCGAGGAGAACGCCTGTCGGATGGAGCATGTGCTGGATGCGAAGGTGATGGAACACCTCTCGCTGTTCGCCCGGTTCGTGAGGGAATGCCCCCGCGCCGGAGAGGACTGGTTGGAGAGGTTCCGGTACTACCTGGAGCACGACGGAAAGCCGCCGAAAAACGATGCGGACATGAAGAAGTGGCTGGGTGAGTTTCGGCAGAAACTGGAACATCATGGGGAAGGAGACGAGGAAGACATGGTGACCCTGAACAATCTGGGGGCCGGCCGGAAGGGGAAGATCGTGAAGGTGAAGGGCGGCGGGGCTCTGCGCCGCCGGATAGTGGACATGGGAGTGGTCAAAGGCACGCCCGTGGAGGTGATCAAAGTCGCTCCGCTGGGTGACCCGATCGAGGTGAAGATAAAGGGGTACAACCTGTCCCTTCGGAAAGAGGAAGCCGCCGACATCACCGTAAAACCCCAGTAGGTTCGTGTTCTCCACTCCAACCATCGCTTGCGGGTTCGGACAATGCGGTTAGCGGAGAATCCCCCGATGCCGTTGATGATACTCCCGCCGGGACGCCTGGCCAGAGTGGTCAGCGTCGCCGGGGGCCGTGGTCTCACCCTGCGGCTGGCTTCCATGGGGATTCTGCCCGGCGCCCTGCTTTCCCTTGTCAGGGGCGGGCCCGGAGGTCCGGTCATCGTGGACGTGCTTGGCAGCCGCGTCATCATCGGACGCGGTATGGCGCATCGCGTGACGGTGCAGGAGCTGGGCTGAGTTTTTTTGGCGATGGAGTTGGAATGGTCCAAGTTTTCAGGAGGAGGTACCTCACCATGGCCAAGGGAAAGGACTTACAGGCTGCGAAGGATAAGCCCATCAAAGTGGCGCTCGCCGGTAACCCGAACTCCGGCAAAACCACCGTTTTCAATGCCCTTGCCGGCGCCCGGCAGCACGTGGGGAACTATCCCGGCGTAACCGTGGAGAAGAAAGAGGCCCGGATCACACATAAAGGAAGACACGTCCACTTGGTGGACCTGCCCGGCACTTACAGCCTCACCGCATACAGCATCGAGGAGTTGGTGGCGCGCAACTTCGTGATCGATGAGCAACCGGACGTGGTGGTGGACATCATCGATGCCTCCAACCTGGAGCGGAATCTTTACCTCGCGATCCAGTTCATGGAACTGGGCATCCCCCTGGTGCTGGCCTTCAACATGAGCGACGTGGCGGACGCGCGGGGGTATGACATCGATATCGACCTGCTTTCCCGGCTCCTGGGCGTGAGCATCGTCCGCACCGTCGGTCACAAGGGCAAGGGAATGGCCGAGCTCCAAGACGCCATCGTGGAGGTCGCTTCGGGGGCCCCGCAGAAGCCCGCGCTCGTCACCTACGGGGACGAGATAGAGCGGGAATTGCAGGGGCTCATCTCCCTGATCGAGGGCGAAGAGGCGCTCCGCCGGCGCTACAACTCCCGCTGGCTGGCGGTGAAGCTGCTGGAGGGCGACGACGAAGTGCGCGCGGACGTGCAGGAAGGCGCTGCCGATGCATCGGCAATCTTCTCGGCCGTGGAAGAGGCCGCCCACCGGATAAGGCGGGACTTCGGCGAGGACGCGGAGGTCGCCATCGCGGACCGGCGCTACGGCTTCATCTCCGGAGCTTGCCAGGAGGCCGTCCGCCAGACCGTCGAATCGCGCCACACCATGAGCGACCACATCGACAGCGTGGTCACCAGCCGCCTCCTGGGCATCCCCATCTTCTTGGGCTTCATGTACCTGGTCTTCAAGCTCACGTTCACCTTGAGCGAGCCGTTGATGGGCTGGGTGGAGGCCTTCTTCGGGTGGTTGGGGGATGCGGTCGCCTCGATCTGGCCCGCGGGCTCCGAGAGTGCCCTGCAATCCCTGATAGTGGACGGCGTGATCGGCGGCGTGGGCGGCGTCCTGGTGTTCTTCCCGGTCATCCTGCTGCTCTTCCTGGCCATCGCCATCCTCGAGGACTCCGGCTACATGGCCCGGGCGGCCTTCATCATGGACCGCCTGATGCACAAGATCGGCCTGCATGGGCGGAGCTTCATCCCCATGCTGCTTGGCTTCGGCTGCACCGTGCCGGCCATCATGGCCACGCGCACGATGGAGAGCCGCCGGGACCGGCTGACCACCATGCTGGTGCTGCCGCTGATGAGCTGTGTGGCGCGGCTGCCCATCTATGCCCTGTTCATCCCCGCGTTCTTTCCCGAGGGCTGGCGCACTCCGATGCTGCTCGCCATCTACCTGATCGGCATCTTGCTGGCCATCGTGCTGGCGAAGGCCCTTCGCTCCACGCTCTTCAAGGGCGAAGTGGCACCGTTCGTGATGGAACTTCCCCCTTATCGAATGCCCACCGTCCGGGGGACTCTCATCCACATGTGGGAGCGGGCGTGGCTCTTCCTTCGCAAGGCGGGGACGATCATCGTGGGCATATCGATCCTGCTCTGGGCGATGACCAGTTACCCGAAAGCGCCCCAGACGGAGTTGGCCGGGCTTGATGCAGAGCAGGCGCAACAGGTGGAACTTACCTACTCGGTGGCCGGGCGTATCGGACACGCGCTTGAGCCGGTGATGAAGCCCATCGGGTTCGACTGGAAGACCAGCACGGCCATGATCGGCGCGTTTGCGGCGAAGGAGGTCTTCGTGGCCCAGCTCGGCATCGTCCACTCGGTGGGCGAGGCGGACGAGGAATCCCAGCCGCTCCGAGCCGCCCTGCAGGAAGAATACACGCCCCTCCAGGCGTTCTGCATCATGCTCTTCTGCCTGATCAGCGTGCCCTGCATGGTGACCATCGCCGTCACATGGCGGGAGAGCGGCTCATGGAGATGGGCGACGCTTCAGCTCTGCGGGCTGACAGTTCTCGCCTATGTGGTAACGCTCATGGTCTACCAGGTCGGCAGACTCGTCACATAGGAGGGCGTGGGACGATGGCACTTGTTGAAACCATCATGGCAGTCCTGATCGTACCCGTGGCAACCTTGTGGACCTTCTGGGAGCTTTGGAGGACCGTATCGAAGGGAGATGGCGCCTGCTCAGGCAGATGCGAGTCGTGCCTGTCAAGGAATGGCTGCATGGCGCTCCACCCCGACGACGATGGGGGCAAAGCGGCAGCAGAGGGAGTGACCCATGCAGCGCGATAACGCTCCAACGAATGCGCGTGTCAAGGCCAAACTCCTGGAGCTGTACGACGACGTGTTCACGCACGATGGATACGGCCAAATTCAGGTGGACATGCGGATTCTGCGTCGGGCCCAGAAAGAGGTGATCCTGCGCTGCGGCAAGGAATACCGCTTTGTCCTCGACTTCCCTGACCCGGTTTTCTCCCGCAACGAGCGCCCTGACGTTGCCCCAAGGAGCGAGACGGCCGCAGCCAAAATGTAGCAGTCCGACCTGCCCTGTTGAGGCGCGGCGCCTGAAGGGCGGGCCGAGAGCCTTCTTTCTCGCAAGGAGTCTGAAGAAGTTGGCCTGCCCGGGCCTGTGGCTGGTAGGGCAGCCGAGTCCCGTTTACTGGAAGGAGGAGCTCGATGCTCACCCGCACAGGCAGTAGGAGAAAATGGCGTTGGTTTGGAGTGGTGGCAGCCCATAGCGGTTTGCTGATGGCAGTCATGGCCGGCCTGGTAACGAGCCCGGTGCATGCACAGGCCCAGCCGCAGGAGAGCGGCCTGCGCTTCAACCGCCTGGGAGCGAAGACCGCCGACACGTTGGCGAAGAAGGCCGGTGGTCCTACAGAGCGGATCGAGATCACCTCGACCGATGACAACCGCGACTTCGTGGTGAAGGTCTACACCTTGAGCAATGCCAATGCATCGGAGGTCTTCGAGCTGATTCAGCAGGCGGTCGCGCTTGAGGGCGGACTGGTGAGCCGGATCGCCCCTGGCAGCGTCTGTATCGCCGACGAAGAGACCCATGAGTGCCAGATAGAGTACACGGGCAAATCGCAGCTTGTGGTCACCGTGCCCGAGTGGATGATCCCGTACCTTGACCAGTCGATTGAAGCGCTGGATCAGGAACGGCTAGAAGCCTCGGCGCTGGGCACGGGCGGTCTCTACACAAGGGTGAAGCACCGGTTGGCCTCGGAGGTCGCCGACCTGATCGCTGAAACGGCGGCCAGCCCGTTCGTCATCCTCATACCCGACGACGCGCGGCAGCTCCTCTACATCGAGGACACGCCCAGCTACTTCGAGGGAGATCTCGAGGCCCTCAGCGTGTTCGACACTGCTCCCGCCCAGATCGAAACGCGGGTGCGAATCTACGAGATCGACAAGGACAGTTCGAAGGACGTCGGGCTGGACTGGTATGCCTGGAAGAAGTCCGTCGCCGGTGGCGGGCTCACCGTGACCTGGGATGGGGGCAGCGATTACGACCTGGACCTGGAGTCGCTCAGCGCCACACTCTCGTTCAACCCGTTGCTGGCCACGGAGTTCCTGAACTACATGGTCGGTCAGGGTCACGCCGAGGTCATCACGGACACCCGCCTGACCCAGATTCACCAGGCGACGGCGACGATTGAGTCCACAACCGACATACCTTTCGTCATCCGCGGCTTCCTGAACGGACGGGTTGCCGACTCTCCGCTGCGGGATTCGCCAGTTGCCGTTGACGAAGAGAATGAGGCGATAGCTACCAGCGGGGGTGAATCAGAAACCTACACGGTGAGCTCGATCCGTGAGTTCGTCGAAGGCATCGTGGTCGAGATGACGCCTCGGATCGCGGAAGAGGTCGAGCTCCAGGTGGCCGCGTCGGTCACCAGCCACGTGGGCTATACGCCGCACCAGAGCGTGCCGATCATGAGCACCAGTAGTGTCGATTCGGTTGTGCTCCTGAAGCCGGGCGAAGCGGCGGTGATCGGCGGCTTGAATAGGCAGGCCAAGGTCGACTCACGCACAGGTATCCCGTTGCTCAAAGAGGTGCCTGTTCTGAAGCATCTCGTGTCGCGCGAGGTGCAGCGCAGGGACAAGAGCCAGATCATCATCACCATCGAGCTGGAAGAGGTGATGGCGGGCGCCCCTGCCCGGGTCCCGACGCAGGAGGCCTTGCCACCAACTCCATAAAGCGCGCACGGCCTTCAAGTTCGGATCGACTGCGCGAACAGGCGAACGGCTCTGGACCTTCGTCGCCGCCCAGGAAATGGCCCAGGTCTCTCCGCAGATGCACGAGGAGTTCGTCCTCGAATACCAGCTTCCCATCATGGAGAAGTTCGGGCTGGTGGCTTACGGATGCTGCGAGGACCTGACGCACAAGATCGACATGCTGCGCCGGATTCCCAACCTGCGGCGCATCGCCGTGACGCCGGTGGCGGACGTGGCCCGTTGCGCGGAGCGGATCGGCGAGGACTACGTCTTCTCATGGCGCCCCAATCCGGCCCTGATGGTCTCGTGCGGTTTCGACGAGGAGCGCGTGCGCCGCATCATACGGGAGGGGCTCCAGGCGGCGAGGGGCTGCCACGTGGACATCACCCTGAAGGACATCGAAACGGTCCAGGGCGATCCCACGCGCCTGCGCCGCTGGGTGGAGGTGGTGCGCGAGGTCATCGAGGAGTCTGCCTGAGCCCCCGCTGGCGAACACGACTGACCATCGGCTGCTGCTGGCCGGTCGTGAGTCACTGTCAGTCGTCGCAGCTCTCGGCGAAGGCCCCCAGCCGCTCCAGCGCCTTCTCGATCTCCTCGTCGGCTTTGGCGAAGTGCAGACGGATGAAACCCTCCGCCCCGAACGCCGTGCCGGGCACAGCCGCCACGCCGGCCTGATCCAGCAGCGCTTCGCACAACTCCAGGCTGTTCTGCACCTTCCGTCCGGCGTAGCTCTTGCCCAGCAGGCCCCGGCAGTCGGGGAAGGCATAGAAGGCCCCCTGCGGCAGGAGGCAGGCGATGCCGGGAATCGCGTTGAGCCCATCCACCAGCAGGCGGCGTCGCCTGTCGAAAGCCACGCGCATCTCTTCGACGGAGCCCTGGGGGCCTGTCAGTGCCTCCAGCGCGGCCCTCTGGGCGACGCTGTCCGGGCCGCTGGTCATGTTGCTCTGCAATCGCGCCGCCGCCTGAATCACCTCCAGCGGACCTGCTGCGTAGCCCAGCCGCCAGCCCGTCATGGCGTAGGTTTTCGAGGCCCCGTTGATCGTGATGATTCTGTCGCGGGCCTCCTTGCTGAAGGCGGCGGGGCTGACGTGCCGGGCACCGTCATAGACCAGCTTCTCGTATATCTCGTCGGAGATAATCCACAGGTCGCGCTCCAGCGCCAGCTCGACGAGCGCCGCGAACTCCTCCCTGGTCAGCACCGCGCCCGTCGGGTTGCACGGGGAGTTCAGCACAAGCAGTCTGGCCCGGTCGGTCAGGGCGTCGGCCAGCAGATCGGGCGTGGGCTTCAGGTCTTCCGTGCCGGTGGCGTCGATGATCACGACCTCGGCGCGGCAGAAGCGCGCCTGGTGCACGTAGCTGACCCAGTATGGCGCAGGTATCAGCGCCTGGTCTCCCTGCTGCACCAGGCACAGCATGATCATGTAGAGCGCCTGCTTGGCCCCGTTCGATACGAGCACCTCGCCGGGCTCGTAGTCGAGGCCGTTGTCGGCCTGAAGTTTGCGGGCGATGGCCTCCCGCAATTCCGGCATCCCCGCGGCGGGCTGATACTTGGTGAAGCCGGCCTGGATGGCGCGATGGGCGGCCTGCTTGACGTTGTCAGGCGTGTCGAAGTCCGGCTCGCCGATGGTGAAGTTCACCACGTCCTTGCCTTGGAGGGACAGGTTCTTCGCCCTTGCGTTCAGGGCCATCGTGGCGGACGCCTTCGCGCCGGCCGCTATGTCGGACAGGCTCACTTGGCGCGTTCCTCCTGGGTCGAACGGTTGCGGGCAAAACAGGGTGTCCCGGCCCCGGGGCCGGCACATGCTAACGAATGGAGCGGCGCGCTGCAACAGGCATTGGCCTACGGCATGGCCCGCAGAAGCTAGAGCCGCCTCTGCAGGTCCTGGCTGACGCTGTTGATGAGCGCGCGCAACGTTTCCAGGACCCCCTGTCCGTCCAGAGCACTGGCCTCGTAGTCCGGCACGCCGTAGCGATTCAGGTCGCTGCGCAGTTGGGCCGCGCTCAGGCGATCCTGAAGGTC
Organism: uncultured candidatus Brocadiaceae bacterium; assembly: GCA_964605915.1. GTDB lineage: Bacteria > Planctomycetota > Brocadiia > SM23-32 > SM23-32 > DAOVRD01. Next base: position 14,922 of record CAZSET010000008.1, read on the forward strand.
GCGCTTGTTGTACTGGAAGACATGAGGGATCGTGGCCAGGTTGAGACCGTACCCCGTCAGGTTCTGCCTCAGCTCGTGCAGTGAGTCTATGTTGGCCTCCCGCCTGGACGGACGCGGATCGGCCACGAAGATGATGCCGTCGCAATCTTTCAGGAGCGTCTTTCGGGTGTTGACGGCAAAAGCCGGTCCCGGTCCGCAGCAGAGGTGGAAGATCGTCTGGAGGCCCAGAATCTTGCCAAACCGCACGGGCAGGATGTGGATGTACAGGCCGGGATCCGCCCTGGTGGGCAGTGCCGCCAGACGGCCCCGCTGCCGGGGATCGAGGTGGTCGCAAATGTACTTCAGGTTCGTCGTCTTGCCCGCCCGTCCGGGACCGTAGTAAACGATCTTGGAGTCTATTCGCCGATTCCTGACGTCTATGCTCGGCATCAGGCTACTCCGCGATTGCCGTCGGCGACGCCGGTTCCCGCCCGTTCCGAGACCGAAGGCGAGACAAGGCCCAAAAGTCTATCCCTGGCATGGCCCTGCCGCAAGTACCCTTTGAGCCCGTTTGGCGGGCAGCGTTCGGGCGTGTGCGCGTCAGCCGCGCTCTTCCTCGATCCCCTTCTGGTAGCCGCTCTCATCGTAGGCGGCTACGGGATCGAGGGGCAGGTCTTGCTCAAGCCGAGCCATCCGGATGATGGGCCGTACGTCGGTCAAGAACGCGTCCAGGAACACACGATTGGCGCGGATGATGGACTGGCTGTCCTGGAACTCCCGGAGCCGTTCGCGGTCGAGGACCAGGCCCTTTGTCAGGCAGACCTGAAGCGAGTCGATGCTGTGAAGCACCGCTTTGACGCGGTTCTCCAGCGAGGAGCACTGGTCGATCATGTAGGCCCAGTTGCGCGACGGGTCGTCGGCGCAGACGACCGCGCCTTTGACCAGTTCGCAGAAGATGGCGTACATGGCGGTGTTGGGTTCGACGGCGTGATCATCGTCGGCGGCGTAGCGCGTGTTGAAGTGGAAGCCGCCGCGCCTTCCCGTCCCGACCAGGCGGGCCACTATCTGGGCCACGTTCACGCCGTAGGCGTGGTGGCCCATGTCCACCAGCACACCGGCCCTCTCGCCCAGGGAGTCGGCGATCTCGGTAGCCGTGCCCGCGTCGGGTATGGTGGTCGAGTACGTCCCCGGTTCGAACAGCTTGTATTCGATCAGGTGCACGGTGGTCTCGGGCGCGTCGTCATAGACCTCCTTGAGCGCATCCCTTACGAGTTGCTCCTGCTCCCACAGGTCGCGCTGCCCGGGGTAGTTGGTCCCGTCCGGCAGCCAGTACGTGACCAGGCCCTGAGCGTGCTCTGCGGCTATGCGGCAGGAGAGCTTGCAGTGCTCGATCAGCATGCGGCGCACCTGCGGCCGGGGGGAGCTGAGGCTGCCGTGGTGCGTGCCGGTCAGGAACAGGGTGGGGTTGATGGCTCCGAAGTCTATGCCTTGCTCGCGGGCATACTGCCTGGGCTCGGCGAAATGGTCCACCTCGACCTCGTCGAATGCAACCTCGAGCGGCTTGTCCCAGCCGACGTGAAGGGCCACTCTGGGCGAAGCGCCCGTGAGCCTGTGCACCATGGCGGCGTCGCGGATCTTGGCGCGGAAGTCGTGCGCCGGCCCGGGCGGCATGTAGTCCCCGAACCGCCCTCCCCCGAATTCGCCGAAGACCCAGGACGGCACCTCGACTTCGAACGCCTTCACCTTCTCCTTGATGCGGTCGATGTCGATGCCCGTGTCGGCCAGTTCGTCGCCCAGCAGGCGGTACTGCTCCTCGACGCGTCCTTCTCGTGAAGTGGCCATGTCTCGCCCTCCGGTTCCCGCTGTGAGCCTGAGTTCGGAATGCGGCGCAGGCGGTCAGTCTACCGGATTGGGCCAAGGGCGCAAGAGCCGTCAGTCCGTGCGGGCCGGGAGTGCGGGCATGCCAGCGGGATTGACGGCGGTGTCGATGGCTCGCAGAATGGCATTGCATTTGCCCCGGCCAAGGGGGTATCACTATGTACGTCGTCGGCCAACGTGCGGCGAGGGCAGGAGGGGGACAACGTGAAAGATTTCGATGCGCTCCTGAGACTTGTCGAGAAGCACCCCGTGCGCAAGGTCGCCGTCGCCGTCGCGCAGGACCCTTCGGTCGTCCAGGCCGCGCACGAGGCAAAGGAAAGGGACGTAGCGGAAGCCATCCTCGTGGGCCACGAACGGGAGATCGCTGAAGCGGCTCAGTCGGTCGGCGTCTCGCTGGAAGGCATGCCCATCGTGCACCAGGAGGACCCGATCGATGCGGTGGCCAAAGCCGTTCAGTTAGTCTCTTCGGGCGAAGCCGACATCCTGATGAAGGGCTACGTCCACACGGACGATTTCCTGCGGGGCGTGCTGAACAAGGATTACGGGCTGCGAACAGGCTCCATAATGAGTCACGTTTTCATCGCCGAGCTCAGGGAGAAGGACAAGCTGGTCTTCATCACCGACGGCGCGATGAACATCGCTCCCGACCTGGAGCAGAAAGCGGCCATCCTGCTCAACGCCGTGCACCTGGCCAACATCTTCGGCGTCATGATGCCCAAGGTGGGGGTGCTGGCGGCGGTCGAACTCGTTAACCCCGCCATGCCGGCTACCGTAGACGCGGCCGCCCTGGCGAAGATGGCGGATCGGCGCCAGTACGTTCCCGCATGCACCGTCGACGGCCCGTTCGCCCTGGACAACGCCGTCTCGATCGACGCGGCCCGCCACAAGAAGATAACGGGGCCCGTGGCAGGAGAGGCGGACATCCTGCTGGTGCCCTCCATTGAGGCAGGCAACATGCTGGCGAAGTCACTCGTTTACTTCGCCAGTCACCGGCTCATCGGGCTGCTGGTCGGCGCAAAGGCCCCGGTCGTCCTGACCAGCCGCGCGGACTCGATGGAGTCAAAGATGCTCTCCATCGCGGGCGCGGTGCTGATGGTGAACATGAAGCGTGCGCTTCAGCTCAAGGTCGGCAAGGTGCACTACTAGACGTCGCTCAGGAGCAATCTACATGGCGAAGACGCGCATTCTCCTCGTTGACGACGAGCAAGACTCCATCGACTTCGTGACCGCCGTCCTTGAAGGGGAGGACGTGGAGTTCCTGACGGCATACGACGGGGAAGCCGGCATGAAGATGGCCAGGGCGGAGAAGCCCGACCTCATCATCCTGGACGTGCAAATGCCCAAGAAGGACGGGTTCACGGTGTTCGCGGAGTTGAGGCACGACGAGGATCTGAGGAACATCCCCGTCATCATGCTCACCGGCATTTCGGAGAAGACCGGCGTCGGCTTCTCCGAGAGCATCATGGGCGACCTGATCGGGCACATACCTGACGGCTACGTAGAGAAGCCTGTGGAGCCCGCGGTGCTGCAGGCCACGGTGAATGAGGTCCTTGCCGCCCGGGAGTGATTCCCGGCGCGCACGCCTGCCCCTTTCCCCTTCGGCGCCCTCTGTCCTCTGGCGCAAGCCCCGGCTCCCCGCCGTTATTCCTCTTCCGGCAGGTTGGACCACTCGTACGGCCCGAAGAACTGCAGCACGGTCCAGTACGCCGTCAGCACGTTGCCTCGGCACACCGGCACCTCATAGAGCAGGCTGTTCGTGGCGGTCTCGGCCGCCGTGAAAACGAGCTTGGCCTCGCCGGTGTACGAGACGATCTTCAGGATGGAGATCTCCGGCAGTCCCAGGCTGCCGCCGGAGAACGGCATCGGGACGGCGATCTCGGGAATCCCCAGCAGATAGTTGCGTTTGTCCACCGACAGCGCGCCGCTGGCCACCTCGAGCGTAACGTCCGACCCTTCGCGTTCTGCGGCAGGGTACGCGCCGTTCTCGACGACCGCCTGGCGGATGCGTTGCACCACGTAGCCCTTGTCCAGGCACTCGAGGCGCGAATCGTCGATGAAGACCTTCTTGCCGGCCAGTCCCTCCACAGGAAGGGCATCGACGGCGCGATCGGCCGCTGTGGAGATCAGCAGTTGCTCCGTGGCGGAGCGCTCCGGCAACGTCTCCCGCGGCGCGCCACACCCCGTCAAGCCCATCAGCAAGCAGAGCAGTGCTACGTATGCTCCAGCCCTTTGCATGATCATGAACCCTCCGTCCCAGAGACGAATGAGCGGCCGAGAAAGGAATCAGCTCTCCGTGCCGCCAGCGTCGCATTCTAAGGGGCCGGACGCGAGCCGTCAAACCGCAGCCTGCGGCCTGGCCATGCGCCGGGCCGGCCATGCTGCTCCAAGGGCCGGTCGGCCGTGCGCCAACGGCCCGCACTGGTTGCAGAGGACGGCATCCGCCGATAAGATAGCTGTGCCCGAGGCCATCGACGGGAGAGACCCATGCCCACCTCCGAGAAAGCCGAACTCCAGGCAGCTCTGAAGGACTACTGGGTCGGGAAGAAGCTCGGCACGGGCGCGCGCAGCGTCGTGTACGACCTGAAGCGCAAGTCCGACGGCTACTCGTTCGCCGTCAAGTACGTCAACGTGCGCGGACCCGAAGACCTGCGCGTCATCGGCCACATGGAGAACGAGTGGCGCGTCCTGCAGGCCGTCCATAACCCCAAGACGCAGGCCTCGGAACTGATCATCCGCCCGGAGGGGTTCAAGAAGGTCAAGAAGCTCTTCAAGATCAAGTGCGCCTACCTGCTGTTGGAGCGTGCGGAGGGGCGCTCGCTCTTCGAGCATCGCGACTACGACCTGGACGCCGTCCTGACCATCTTCCGGCAGGCCTGCCACGCCCTGGACCACCTGCACCAGGTGGGATACGTCCATGCGGACCTGAAGCCGCAGAACATCGTCGTGGACGACATCCTGATGATTAAGATGATCGATTTCGGGTTTGCCGCCCCGATCGGATCGGAGGTCAGCGGCGCCAAGGGGACCTTCGGCTACATCGCCCCGGAGCAGGCCGGCGGCCGGCTGACCGAGAAGACCGACGTGTTCAACCTGGGCGCCGCCATCTACTGGGTGCTCACCGGTGAGAACATCCCGTCCATCATGCCGGGACAGCACGAGGCGTCCGGCTTCGTGCCCGACGCGCAGGTGAGCATACCGCCGGCTTCCCGCCTGAACCCGGACGTGCCGGGGGAGCTCTCCGACATGGTGGTGCGGTGTTGCAGCGCCAGCGAGCACGAGCGTCCGACTGTGCGCGAGCTGAAGCGCTATCTGCACGGCCTGCAACTGCGGCTCGACTACGGCGCAGTCTGAGCCCCGGGAAGCTCGCCCGCCGTATGGACTTTCAACTGGCCCCGACCTTCCCTGCCGGCTGTGGCGCGCGGCATGCCAGCTCGGGCTGACCGGAGATTCCTCGTCGTTCCATCCTGCGCATACGAGATGGGCTCCTGGGAATGACGCTGAGCGCCGCGGGGCCTTGCGCACCGGTCGCTGGCCGCATAGGGCGGCAGCACCTCCCCTTGAGGCCGAGTCGGCGGGGCGTCTGGCCCACGGAGGCGCCTTACCCTGTGTGTCCTATCTGCTGTTTCCATAATGTCTTAGGACGCCAGTTTTGACAGTTGCCGAAGTTTTTGCTATACTGGGATTGAAACTCGATCTTGTCCGGCCAGGACACGTGTGAGGCCCCATGCAGACCGCAAGCGCGAGTCCGAGCGTTGTCCTCGTCACGATCGACTGCTGGCGCGTGGACGCCGTCCGCAACATGTCGGCGCTCAACGCTGTAGCGCGTTCGTGGCTCTGGGGGGCGGCTCTGTGCCAGGGGGCATCTACCAACAGCGCGTTCCCGCCTCTGCTGGCAAGTGAGTATGCATTGGCGGCCTATGACGAGAACGGCCTCGTGAAGCCGTCCGTGCTGACGCTCCCTCGCGTGTTGCACGAACACGGCTACCAGACGGCGGCGTTCATCGGGCATAACCCGTGGCTTGAGAAATGGTGCGACCAGTTCGGTGAGTTCTGGAATGACCGCATCCGCGGCGGGGGTAACGCCGCGGGCTCGAGAGGGCGGCTGGCGATCAGGTGGGCCGGACGGCTCCTGCGTCTGGCAGCGCTAAGGACGCGCGTGCATGCTTCGGAGGTCCTGGCGCGGGGCCTGGACTGGTACGACGCCCACGAAGGCCCGAAGTTCCTCTGGATGCACCTGATGGATGCCCACGAGCCCTATTGTCCCGGGCTGCGGCGCGGGATGCGGATCGGCCTGCTGAAGAGCTATCGGGCCCTGATGGCGCACGCGTTGCGCGACGGCCGGGGCAACGGCCTGTCCGCGCCCCATCGCCGGCAGCTCCGCGAGCTCTATGGCCAGTGCGTCGAGAGCCTCGACGCCGCCCTGGGTGAGTTCCTGACGCGCATCCCCGAGCACGACATCGTGCTCATCACCGGCGATCACGGTGAGGAGTTCGACCACGGGGCGTTCAGACACGCCCGGGTCTATGAGGAGTGCGTCCGCGTGCCGTTCTGCCTGCGGTGGAGCGCAGGCGACGGTGCCCCGGCGGCGTTCCGCTCCGAGCACCTGCGGCACCTGGACGTTGCGCCGGCCCTCGCCGAGGGCCTGGGGATACCGAGGCCGGACTGCTGGAAGGGCGACCCCGAAGGGAAGCGGATGGTCTCGCTGGCCATGAACGGCTCCCGCAAACTGGCACGGTTCTACCTGAGTCTGAGGACGCCTGAGTGGAAGTACATCCGGGCTCATCGCCTCGACGACATGGAGGTAAGCGGCGCGGAGCTTTACTTGCTGCGGGAGGATCCGGACGAGAGCCGCGATCTGGCCGATGATCCTCGGTTCGCTGCGGATCGAGGCAGGTTGGAGCAGATGCTGGAAGATGAGTTGCGTGCCGACGGCATTGATCTGAGTTCCACGGTGGAAGACAAACCGGGCGTCGCCGGAGTGGAGAGGCACCTGCGAGAGCTGGGCTATCTGTAGTCTGGGTCGTCCGGCAGGCTGTCGTTCTCCGGTTGGACGAACCAAGGGTCCCAGGGATACTTCGCACGAGGGACGGCAAATGACAGCGTTCCGCGAAGAGGTCATACGGCGCCGGCTGCTGCTGGTGGAAGAGGACCGACACAACATCGACGAGCTGCGAGACGCTTTTGCCCAGCAGGGCTACGAATGCGAGGTGGCGCTCGACCTGGAAACGGCCCGGAACATCCTGCAGGAGCGCATGATGGACCTGGCCGTCGTTAACGCTGACCTGCCCGGGTTCGACAGCCAGGCCATTATCGAGGAGTTCAGGCGGGACCGTCCCGAAATGTCCCTCGTCGTCTACAACGGGGTCCGTGACAGGACCGAGCAGCGCAGGTTTCGCCGAATGGGGGCGGACAGCTACTTGAGCGAGGCCAGCGACCTCAAGGCCGTCGTCAGGTCCGTGGTGAACGTGCTGCAGAAGGTCGAGTAGCCCCGTTCTGCCGAGCCCTCCAATCGCGGCTCACCCGCAGGAAAGCCACTTCCGCCGGGCAGAGGAACCTGACGGGCAGCCCCACCGTGCCGAAGCCCCTGCTGACGTAGAGGTGTCCCCAGTCCATGCGGTAGAGCCCGTCCGAGAACCCCCCGTGGCAGATCGGCTGCATCAGGCGCCACAGCAGCGGGATCCTGATCTGCCCGCCGTGGGTGTGGCCGCTGAGGATCAGATCGACGCCCGAGCGCTCGTCGATCATCCTGGCGGCCAGGGGCGCATGAGAAAGCAGGATCGTGTAGTCCGCCCGGTCGCTCTGTGTCAGAGTCGCCTCGAAGTCCGGCCAGCCTGCCGCCAGATCATCGAGGGCGCTCACGCGGACCAGCCCGGCGCCCGTTTCAACGACGACCGATTCGTTGACGAGCAGGCGCACGCCCCATTCGGCCATCTGCGCCTTCAGCTCGGCGCGTCGGGGCCCGTGGTGCACCTCCCAGTTGCCCCGGCACGCGAAGACGCCATGGCGGGACTCGATGCCGCTGAGCACCTCGCCCAGAAGCCCCAGCGACTCGTCCCGGCGGCTGATCAGGTCGCCGGTCAGAAAGACGAAGTGCGGCCGGCGCTCGTTGATCAGTTCCACGAGCCTCCGGTGCCGCGGGCCCAGCGTGCGCACGTGAAGGTCGCTCAAGTGGCACAGGTGCAGCGGCTCCGCGCCCGCCGGCAGGGACGGGCTTCTAATCGTCACTTCCTCGATTCGGAACCCGATCCGGCCGTCGGCCGTTGTTGGCATGTCCGATCCGCGCGGGGGCGGGAAGTGGTGCGCAGGACGGCGGATTATAGGGCATCCGTTGGAGACGCCTCAACCGAGCGTCTTCCCGTCAGTGGGCTTTTTTGGCCGCGTTCTGGAGTGCCGAAGAGGCCTGGGAACCACTCCTGAGGCCGTCTTAAGCTTCCTGATGGATTCGCCGACCCGGGGATTGATTTGGCGAATCGGGCCTCCCTATAATCTGCCAATGTCCCGTTCCGTCCTGCAGGATCCGGAGTTCGCTTATGCCTCGGCCGACCGTTGCGCGCATCGACCTTGATGCATTGATGTGCAATGTGGCGGCTATGCGGGGCTTGATCGGGGATCGAAAGATCTGTGCGGCTGTCAAGGCGGACGCCTACGGTCACGGCGCCCCCGTCGTCTGCCACGCCCTGGACATGGCCGGCGTCGACATGTTCGGCGTCGCCATGACTGAGGAAGCGATAGACCTTCGCTACGCCGGGATCAAGAAGCCCATATGCCTGCTCACCGTCGTGCCTGCCGAGGACATCGGCCTGATTCTGGACCACGGCATCACGGCCTGCCTGACCGGGGAAGCGTTCGCGCGCGAGCTTTCGGCGCAGGCCCTCAAGCGCGGGACCGTGGCCCTCGCCCACGTGAACGTCGACACGGGGATGCATCGCGTGGGACTTGACTGGGAGACGGCCGCCGGGTCAATCCTGCGGATGTCGCGGCTGGCCGGCCTTCGCATCTGCGGCCTGTTCAGCCATTTCGCCTGCTCGGGTGCCGACGACCTGACCTTCAGCCGGGAGCAGGTGCGGCGGTTCCGATCCGTGCTCTGGCAGCTTAAGCGCGCCGGCATGCAACTGCCCTTCGTCCACATGGCTAACAGCAACGGCGTGCTGCGGCTGCCGGAGTCCTACTTCGACGGCGTGCGGCCCGGGCTGATGCTTTACGGCCTCTGCTCGCGGGAGGAGCTGCGCTCGGTCGTCGAGCTTCGCCCCGTCCTCTCCATGCGGACCTGCATCTGTGAGTGCAAGCGCCTGCCCGAGGGGGAGAAGATCGGCTATGGGCACACCTTCACCACCTGGCGCGAGTCCGTCATCGCCACGCTGCCGGTGGGCTATCACGACGGCTTCATCCGGCAGTTCTCGAACGTCGGCGAGGTCCTCGTGCAGGGCAGGCGAGCCCCAGTGGTCGGCCGCGTCTGCATGGACCAGACGCTCGTGGACGTCACCGACGTGCCCGATGCACGGCCGGGGGATGAGGTGGTGATGTACGGCGAACAGGGCGGCAGCCGCATCAGCATCGAGGAGATGGCGCGGCGCGTCGACAGGATCCCGTACGAGCTTACCTGCGCCGTGGGCCGGCGGGTGCGACGTGAGTTTGTCCTCGACGGAGCCGTTGTGGTAGAAACTCCCTTGCGCTCAGTGGCCCAGGGCGCGGCGCTGAGCCGGATCCGTGCCACCTCCGCAGCTTCGGCCGATGAAGAGCCCCGCACAAAGCCTCGCAAACGCGGAGCCGCTTGACCTGGCGGATGCCTCGGCCGACGAATCCCTCTCCTTGCTTTCTGCCTTCGCTGGTTTTCCCTTTGCCGGCCGTTCACTGCTCGAGCACACGCAGGCCCTGATGGACGCCGTGCTCGACGAGCCGCCTCCGGCGCCACCTTCCGCTGCCGATTCGACCATGGCACCGTGGTGGTCGCCGATGCCGGCGGCCTACGCGGCGGCTCTGTTCATGCACGCTGGGCTGCCCGCCGTGGCGCAGGCCCCGGCCGAGGCATCCTGGCCGCCCTGGGGCGGTCCGCCGCACGCCCTGGAGAGCGCCCGCATCGCGGCAGAGGCCCTCAGGGAGATGGGCCTGCCCTTTGTCGTGCGAGCGCACGCCGCCCTCCTGATCGTCACCCAGCGCAAGCCGGCGGGATTGCTGGGTTCCGGGGCGCCCGAGGAGGCATACCTGCGGCTCGCCTGTCTGCTGGACCTCAGGGCGCTCCACTGCCTGAAACGGGCCGAGCTTCAAGTGGCGCAGGGCATCGATGCGGCTGACCGCGAGAAAGAGGCGTCGCGCTTGAAGGCATTCCGGGCAAAGGCCGAGCAGCTCGGCGTCTTCGGGCGCCCGTGCGCCCCTCCCCTGGCCGCCGAGCAGGTTGCGGGCTTGGGGCTGGGAGGCAGGGAGCTGCACCGCGCGGTCAACGCCCTGCGCTACTTCGTGGCGGTGGCGCGCATGGGCGAGCAGGACTGGTGGGCCGAACGCCTGGCCCTGGAGAGGGAGCGGCCCCGGGGCCGTCTGCACCTCTTGATCGGCCCGGCGGGCTGCGGCAAGTCCACCTGGGCCGCCGAACACCTGGCGCACACGACCATCATCTCGTCCGACCGGATGCGCGAGGAGCTGACGGGCGATCCCTCCGACCAGAGCCAGAACTACCTGGTCTTCCAGCGCTGCATGGACCGCGTCCGCGAGCGCCTCCGCGCGGGCGAGGAGGTGACTTTCGACGCGACCAACTACTCGGAGCGCCTCCGTTCGATGCCGGTCCAGGCCGCCCGATGGTCAGCAGGCGAGATCGTGAGCTACTTCTTCGACATCGCTCAGGAGGAGGCCTCGCGCCGCAACGAGCAGCGCCAGCGCGCCGTCCCCGAGCGCGTGATCCGCCAGCACTACCGCCTCATTACGCCTCCCGCCCTCTACGAAGCCGACTGCCACATGGTGGTCGATGCCGAAGGTCACGCGGCGCCCTACTGGCCTGTTGCCTCCCAGGACCGGGGCGGCGATACGGACCTCCTGTTCCGTTACGGCTCTTGACGGCGCGGGCGGGCCGGGCGAGGATACGGAACCGCCATGGAGTTCATCGGCGACGAGATCGAAGTGCGCCGGCAGGGAGCGGGGGGCCCGCCGGCTTCCTTTGTGTGGCGCGGGACGGAGTATGACGTGGCCCAAGTGCGCCGCAAATGGCGCAAGCTGGACTTCCGCGTTTCCTGGTGGCAGCGGCGCCATCGCGACCATTTCGTGGTCAGGACCACGTCGGATGAGGTCTTCGAGCTCTACTTCCACCGGGGGCCGGGCAGGCGATACTGGGTCCTTTACAAGCGGCTGGAGGAGTAGGGCGGGTGCCTCTGCGGCGCGCACGAATCACGACGGCGACGGCCCGACGGCATCCAACAGGGATGGACAGGCTTGCCCTGAGCGGAGCCGAAGGGATAGGCAGGATGGGCAGGATACGGCCGAACGGCGTGGGGCCACAGATTCCCACAGATGGCCACTGATAAGACGACAAGTGCCTGCCATGACGTCGCCGTATCCATTATCTGTGTCAATCAGTGCAGATCAGTGGCAAAGGCCGTACGTCCGTTCGGCTCGACGGCATCCAACAGGGATGGACAGGCTTGCCCTGAGCGGAGCCGAAGGGATAGGCAGGATGGGCAGGATACGGCCGAACGGCATGGGGCCACAGATTCCCACAGATGGCCACGGATAAGGCGACGGATACCTGCCGATACCTGCCGTGCTGTTGCCGTATCCGTGATCTGTGTCAATCAGTGCAGATCAGTGGCAAAGGCCGTACGTCCGTTTGGCTTTGGCGGTACCTCGCATCGTCGAACCACGGCCCCGCCGGCACTGCCGCCCAGCAGCGCGTTGCGGCTTCCCGTCGAGCCATTCGCCTCGATCGTCGCGGCTGACTACTCCGCCATGTGCGCCGTGGTAGTTACTCCGCTGTCATCCGCCGTCATCCCTGGGCGCCGTACGGCGGCCGCGTACATCCGTGTCCGAAACTGCCGTTGTCCCGCACGCCGACAACGCAAGGGAGCGGCCTGGGGCCGACCGTTGAAGCTTCAGGAGCTTCCACTTAGACTGCTTGCGCCGTGCGGTAGTCCGGATACGAGTGATGTCACATAGGCTCTCTCGGCATGGGCCGAAGGAGACGGAACAATGGAGGGTTCGATGAAGCACCCGAGATCAGACGAGAGCAAAGGTCGGAAGATCCTGGCCGACACGATGACGTCCGGCGAGATGGCCGCGCACCGCGCCCGGAACGGCATCGTGCTGCTGCCGGTCGGTTGTTTCGAGATGCACGGTCCGCTGGTCGGCATGTCGTGCGACTCGTTCCTGGCGGAGGCTGCCTGCCGCGTCGTCGCCGAGGAGTGGGACGCCATCATCATGCCGACCATCCACTACACCTACCCCGGCGCGACGGGCACGTGGCCCGGCACCGTGTGCGTCTTGCCGCGCGACGCGCTCGACTACGCGGTCGCCGTGACGAAGGCCATCGTGCTGAACGGCTTCAAGCGGCTGGTGCTGGTGAGCCTGCACGGGCCCAACGACTTCGTGCTCTCGGCGACGATCCGCACCATCTTCGAGGAGACGGGCCAGATGCCGATCCTGTTCATCCCGGCCTACGAGGAGTTCTGCCTCCGGGTCGAGCAGGAGATGGGCCAGCCTCACGCCGAGGCGGCGGGCTATCTGGCTTCGCTCTACATATGCGGCCGCCACGGCGACTTCGATCCGGCGACCGAGGAGGGTGAGGCCATCCCGCGCACGACGCCCTTCGAGAGCCTTCGGCAGCTTTCGCGGCACGGCGTGCGGACGCCTTACCGCTACGTGCGCCCGCAGGACCACGTGGGGCGCCTGGCAGGCATGACGCTCGACGACGCGCCCCGCCTGGCGGAGCTGTATCGCGAGGCCATTCTCGAGCGAGCGAAGGGGCTGCCCGAGGATTACGAGAAGTTCCAGGCCGACACGTGGCAGGCCGTCAAAGATGCGCCCTGGGACACCTGGTTCAAGTGAGGCCCGGCGGGCGGGGGCTGAAGGGCCGATAGCCACTGGCGAACGGACGGAGGGTGCCGCATGCGACGTAACTGGAGAAGACTGCTGGTCGTAGCTCCGGTGATTCTGGTGGCCGCCTGCGCGACAATCGACCGGACGGCCGCGCCGGAGGACGGCGACGTGAAGCTGCCGGGAGGCGTCAAGGCGGTGTGGGACATCGGGCGGGCCTATCGAGAGTCCACGGACACGCGGGAGCGCATCTGCATCAACGGCCTGTGGCAGTTCAAGCCGGCGTCCGCAGACGATGAGCCCGTTCCCCCGCCGGGTTCCGGCTGGGGCTACTTCAAGGTGCCCGGGCCGTGGCCGCGTAACGGGGGCGACCAGACGATCTATGCGGCCGAGGCGTGGCAGGAAGACCTGCCCGGACTGGACGTGGCCTGGTGCGCGCGCGAGATAGAGATCCCCCGCGAATGGCGGGGCCGCCGCATCGGCCTCTACCTGGAGTGGCTGAACTCCTACGCCAGGGTATTCGTGGACGGCTCGGAGGCCGGCACGGTGATCTTCCCCGGCGGGGAAGCGGACATCACCGAAGCGTGTGTGCCCGGAAGGAAGCACCAGCTCGCCATCCAGGTCTTTGCCCGCCGCCTGAATCGGCAGAACACCTACTTCGTGGCCCCCGAAGCCGGGGCCGGCAGGGGACGCCCGATCGGCAACCGCGGACTGGTGGGCGACGTATTCCTCACCAGCTCCCCCGCGGCGGAGAGGGTGACCTACGCGAAGGTCGAGACCTCCGTCCGCCGGTGGCGGCTCACCGCTGAGGCCGGCCTCGATGGATTGGCGGCCGGGAAGACCTATCGCGTGCGGGTCCGCGTGCTCGACGGGGGTAGGGAGGTCCTGGCGGCCGAGGGCGAACCATTCACGTCAGCGGACGTGGAGAACGGGCGCGTCACGGTCAGCACGGACTGGCGTGATCCGAAACTCTGGGATGCCGATGCACCCGGCAACGTCTACGAGGCCGCAGTGGAGCTCGTGGCGGATGACAGGACTCTCGACGCATATCATCCGGTGCGGTTCGGCTTCCGCGAATTCTGGATCGACGGACGCGACTTCTACCTGAACGGCAGCCGCGTGCACCTGCTGGCCGTGCCCATCGACTCCGCCCAGATGGGCGCCTCGAACGCCTGTTATGAAGGCGCGCGCGAGACGATGGAGCGGTTCAGGTGGCTGGGTTTCAACGCGGTCTACACCCACAACTACAGTTGCAACCCCGGCTCGCATATGGGCTTCGGCGACTTGCTGAAGGCGGCGGACGACGTGGGCATGTTGCTTTGCTTCTCCCTGCCGCACATGAACAGCTACGACTGGTCGGGCGAGCAGCCGGAGAAAGCCAGCGGCTACGAGCGCCACCTGGAGTGGTACGTGCGCCGCTCGCAGAACCACCCCAGCGTCATCATGTACAGCCAGAACCATAACTACCTCGGCTACTCCGACGATCAGAACCCGCAGCGCCTGGGCGACGTGCGCGAGTTCGACCTCGGGGACTCCAGCACGGCCACGATACGGCGGGTCTACGAACGCGAGCGGATACTGAGGCAGTTCGACACGGCCCACCCCGTCTACAATCACGCCGGCCCCGGTAGGAAGGTCGACACCGTGAACTGCTACCTGAACTGGGTCCCCATGCAGGAACGTTCCGAGTGGTTCGCGCGCTGGGCGAAGGAAGGTCAGAAGGCGCTCTTCCTGGTCGAGTACGGGGAGCCGCTCTACTTCAGCTACTCCTCCATCAGGGACTCCTGGACCGAGTGGCGCGCGCCGCAGCTCCACCAATACTTCTTCACGGAATGGGCGGCCCCCGTCCGCGGCGACGCCGCGTTCGACCTCAGCGAGTTCGAGAAGGCTCGTCTGCGCTGGGAGGCAGGCCGGTGGCGCGACGGGCGACCTTTCTTGCGCTGGGACTATCCCATGGGCGACGCGATGCAGAGCAGCGTGCCGAACCTGCGGGGCGTGCAGGCCGAGTTCATCGCCCAGACATGGCCTTCCTTCCGGACGCTCGGCCTTTCGGGGTTCGACATCTGGCACGCGACCAATCTCTGCTACCTGCGGCAGGGCGCTTCGACCTCGTCCGTCCCCCGGCGGACGGACTGGGACAACGCTCAGCGCCCCGGCATCAGCCCCGACAGGCTCTCGGGTGGGAGCAGCTTGCCCTACGCGCTTGCGACTGACGCCGCCGACTGGGTGCCGAACGTCCGCGGCGAGGCCTTCCGCAGGTGCAGCCGCCGCGTGCTCGCCTACATCGGAGGCAAGCCGTCGCGCGTCACCGGGCGCGGGCACAACTACCTTCCCGGGCAAACGGTCGAGAAGCAGATCATCATCGTCAACGATTCGCGCCGGCCCGTCGATTGCCGCGCCCGGTGGTCGGTCTCTCTGCCGGACGAGTCCGGCGCCACGGAATCCATACGCGTCGAGCCGGGCGAGGTCGGACGCGCCCCGATCCGGATCCAACTGCCGGAGTCCGTAAAGGCCGGCGCTTACCGGATCGACCTTGAGGCCGACCTCGGTGGGGGCGAGGTGCAGAAATACTCGTTCGACATCCACGTGCTGCCGTCCCGTGAGCGCCCCCGCCAGAAGGGGAGGACGGCGCTCTACGATCCCCGAGGCGAGACGGCCAAGCTTCTGAAGGGGCTCGGCCTGACGTTCGAGTCCATCGAGGCCGACGCGGACCTGAGTCCGTACGACGTGCTGGTGATCGGCAAGGCGGCTCTGACGGTCGAGGGCTCCGCGCCGGACCTTTCGCGCGTTCGCGAGGGCCTTAACGTCGTGGTTTTCGAGCAGACTGCGGAGGCCCTCGAGAGGCGCCTCGGGTTCCGGGTGCAGGAGTTCGGCCTGCGCCGGGGCTTCACGCGCGTGCCGGGGCATCCTGTGTTGGACGGCCTGACTACCGACAACCTGCGTGACTGGCACGGGGAGGCCACGCTGGTGCCCCCCGCCATGGAGGCGGGCGGCCCCCATGCCTTCACCCAGGTCCAGTGGTGCGGGTTCGCGGTCTCCCGCGCCGGCCGGGCGGGCTGCTACGGCAACGTCAGCTCGGTCATGATCGAAAAGCCGGCCCGGGGCGACTTCCTGCCGCTGGTCGACGGGGGCTTCGCCCTTCAGTACAGCCCGCTGATGGTCTACCGCGACGGCAAGGGCGCGGTGATCTTCTGCCAGATGGACGTAACGGGCCGCACAGAGGAGGACCCGGCAGCGAGCAGACTGGCGGCCAACGTCATGAAGTGCGCGGCTTCCTACAAGCCGACGGCCCGGCGGCGCGCCGTGTATGCAGGCGAGCCGGCCGGTCTCGATCACCTGAAGGCTGCCGGCGCGGACGTGGCGGCGTACGACGGCGGCCCGCTGGCCGCGGACCAGGTGTTCGTGATGGGACCGGGCGCCGGGGAGCGACTGGCGGCCCATGTCGACAGCATAAGCCCGTGGCTGGCAGGCGGCGGCCACGCGCTGGCAATCTCCGTCTCGCAGCAGGACGTAGTAGGTCTGCCGATTGGCGTCGGCATTCGGGACGGGGAGCACATTTCTTCGCGGTTCGAGCCTGCTCCGGCGGGCACCCTTCTGGCGGGCGTGGGCTGCGGCGACCTGATGATCCGCGATCCGCGCGAGCTACCGCTCGTGGCGGATGGCGCCGAGGTCATGGGCGACGGCGTTCTGGCGCGGGCGCGTGGGGCAAACGTCGTCTTCTGCCAGCTCGCGCCCTGGCAGTTCGATTACGAGGAGCTCTACAACACGAAGATGGCGTTCCGGCGTTCGAGCTTCGTGCTGAGCCGGCTGCTGGCGAACGTGGGCGTCGGGCTGGAGACGCCGCTGCTCTCGCGGTTCGGCGCGCCGCTGGAGTTGCCGCCTGAACCGCCGGAGGAGGTGCTGGGCCGGATACGCATCGAGCGCGGCGCCGACGCGCACTTCCTGCCCGAGGGCTGGAAGGGCCTGGCGCTCACCTCGGGCCAGGCGCCCGACGGATGGACGGAGCACGGCTTCGATGACGCTGCCTGGGAAGACATCAACGTCCCCGGCACGTGGGAGGGTCAGTTGGCGAGCCTGGCCGGCTTCGACGGGAAGTTCCTGTACCGCTCGACGGTCACGCTGCCCCCCGAGATGGCCGAGGGCGAGGCCACGCTCGTGCTGGGCGCGATCGACGACGAAGATCGCACCTACGTGAACGGCAAGTTCGTCGGGTCCATCGACCAGCAGACGAATCCGAACGACTACTGGTCTGCGGCGCGACGCTACCCCCTGCCGGCCGGCGCCCTGCAGAAGGGAGAGAACGTCATCGCCGTCGAGGTAACGGACCTCCGACAGGCCGGCGGCATCAGGGGCTTTGAGACGACTCCGGACATCGCGCCGCTGCGGACGCAGCGCGAGAACATGCGGTGGCTGGACGGTCTCTATCTCGATGAGCCGGTCGATGACGACGATCCGTACCGCTACTTCCGGTGGTGAGGTCGCCCGGGCGCACCCCGGCTGAATCGTGCCGGTTGATGCTTATAGTGGAGGATCGGAGCGATGTTCGACGTCAACGTTGGCTGCGGTGTCTGGCCGTTCAGGCCTACGCCTCCGGCGGACGCCGCGTCCCTGACGGCATGGCTGCGGGCGGAGGGCATCACGCGTGCTTGCGCGTACCCGCTCGAGGCCTATCTGTGGCCCGACCCGCAGGAGGCGAACGAGCTGCGGCTGCCGGAGCTCGCTGAGTC
>CAZSET010000009.1:0-31752 GCA_964605915.1 uncultured candidatus Brocadiaceae bacterium
GCCTCCGAAGGCGAGGAAACGGAGCCCAATCCCGAGGCCCTGATGAGGGAGCATCACGAGGAGATCAAGGCCGCCGCCGAAGCATACGCCCGGGACCATGCTGGACAGTGGCCCGAGACTGACGATGATCTCCTCTCCTATATCCGGGACAAGGAACTGGCCGAGAAGCTCCGTCCTGCCTTTGAGTGGGGTCGCGTCGAGTTCAAAAGGAACGCCCTGAAGCAGCGCCTGCACGGCCTCTCCCATGCCATACTCGTCTGCCGGCACGAGCACGGGGCCTGGCCGGCGCGACTCAAAGAGGTCGAGCAACTGGGCTACCTCGGCCCCGAGAACCCGCTGGAGTCCTTCAACGTCGGCGAGCAGAAGGTGCAGTACGTGATCCCGAAATCGGACGACCCGAACGAAGCGCTGCTCTATCACTGGCCGCCCTACCTGGGCGGCACGTCGGTGCTGTACCAGAACCAGGAGCTGGACTGGGTGGAACCTGACCGCGACGGCAGCCTGACTAACCCGCGCACCGGCGCCGTCATCCGGCCGGCCGAGCTGCCTCCCGCTGAAGATCTGACTTTCGGCCCGGTGATCGAGCGGGTTGTCAATGAGCTGAACTCCGGCAGCGACTGCTTCCTGGACATGGAGACTGGCCGGATTCTGTCGCTGCCTGAGCGGCTCGAGCAGGATTCGAGAGGCGAGCGCGACTGGTGCCGGGCCAATGGCATTGATATGACGGCAGGGTGGTTGGCTGTGGGGATCCCTGAGTCGTCGACTCCGGAAGTTTTTGCCCTCACGGTTGTGGGCATCGACACGTTCATGGCCTGCACTGAGCCCGAGGCGTGGGATGATACACCTTCTGCTGTGGTGACACGTGTCTCGCAGTCGCTTATGCGGAACCAACCCATGGGACCGGGTGTCGGCAAGGTCTTGCCCCCGCATCAAGGAGACGACCCGGCGACCGCCGTTTTCAGGACCCGCGAGGGTGGGACGGGGGTCCTTCAGATCGTCGGCCTGACCGAGGATCCGCCCGGCGTCAATATCCGCTACAAGATGGTGGCTACTGAGAAGGGCGAACCGACGGCGGTAAAGCCTGAGCCGGCCGAGTTGCCTGTCAGACTGGGCTGGCCCTCCGTCCGCCTGGGGGCCCAGGACGACCGCGTTGCCGCCGACGGGGCCATTATTCAGGTGCAGACCGATGTCGTGGCTCTTGTCCTCAAGCGCTCGGACTTACCGGGCTTGCCTCGCGACTACAATGCCTTCAACAACAGGCAAGTCGTCGAGAAAGCGCTCTGGCATAAGACCATGAGGGCCGTGATGGCCAATGGCCAGCGCCGCGAGCTGCCTGGCCTGGGCGGGACCGTGGTGCGCCCCATAGTCTCCAGGAATCGGCGGCATGTGTTCGTGGAGGTGACACTCCCTTCGCCAGGTGGGGCCGAGAATACATACGGCATTCGGGACCGGTTCGCGTTCCCCGTGGTCGAGGACGGACCGCAGGCTCCGGCGATTGCCGAGGCGTGGATTGGCGCGCAGGAAGCCAGGGAGATGGATCTTGAGGACTGTGCGGTTGTGCTTGTCCTGAAGCCCACTGTGATTGCACCTGCGGGCCCCATGCCGGAAGCCGGGGCGAGACTGGCGGGCGCGGTGGGCCCTCTTGGCGCTCAGCAGCCTGAGTGGGACAGGAAGGTCTACGAGAGTCTGGGCGAACGGGTCAGCCTGGCATTCATTGAGAGCCCGCTGGCTGACGTAGTGGAGTTCCTCAAAGCGACGACGGGCGTCAACTTCGCGCTGTTCCACGAGGATCTGCCGCCCGACGGGGCGCCAGTCAGCATCTACGTCGAGACGACGCTCCGGCACGCTCTGGACCTCATCTGCGACCTGACCGAGATGGACTGGAAGGTGCAAGGCGGCCTGTTCTAGATCGGCGCCCCCGAGACGGTGGCGGAGTACGAAATGCGCGTATACGACGTGCGCGACCTGCTGCTGAGCGTTGCGGACCAAGTGCCCGGGCGCGGCCGGATCGGAGGCCGTCGCGGCGGCGAGGGAACTTCGGCTGCTCGGGGCAGTCTGTTGCAGCGTGCCGAGAACCTCGTGCTGCTGATCAAGCAGAGCTGCGGCGCAGGCACCTGGATGGAAGTCACGCCCGCCGACGTGATCCCTGTAGGGCATGCCCCGGCCGAGGGACCGCCTGCCGAACTGCCGCCTGCGCCGGCTCGCGCCGGACCCCAGGGGCGTGCATTCATCCGGCCGGGCGATCCCGGGATGCTCGTGATCATCCAGAGCGCCGAAGTGCATAGATGTATCGAGGGCCTGCTGCGCCAGATCCGCGGCGCCCAGCGCGTGCAGGTCCAACTGGACATTATCCCCTGGGTCTTTGGGAGGGGGACGCCACCACCTGAACCCGAGGAGCCCGCACCTGAGGGAGACGTGGAAGGCGTGCTCTGGCGGGGCGGAAGCACGCGGTTGGTGGGGGCTAGCGGTCAGGCCCTTGCCGTAGCCGGAGTGCTAGGCAGCACCGTGCTGCGTCCCTTTGTCTCGCATGACCGGCGCCATGTATTCGTGGAAGTCGCCATGTCCTCGGGAGTTGGGGACACTCTGGCACACACGATGCAAGGCATCCCGGACGGAGAGCCGCGGTGGTTCGTGGCCACCGGTCCGGCGGCCCGCATGATAGCAGCGGAGTGGATGGGTGGAGAGAAGGCCAGGCAGGCGGACCTAGAAGGCTGCTCCGTGGCTCTGCTCGTCAAGGCGCGCATACTCCTGCTTGCCGAAGAGGAGGAGCGCCTCCGCTGATTGAACGTGCTACTGCTGCCTCCCGCGGCGGCAGGTCTGCCTGGGGCGCCCCGGAGTTGAGGGCCGAGGACTGGAGATAACCTTGTGCGGGTGCCGCGGGGAGGTAAGATGGGGTCGCATTCGGGCGCACGGTCTGTGGCGGTTGCGTGGGATCGCCTTTGTTCAGAGTGGGAGGGGCGCATGAAACGTTTCCTGAGCGTGCTTGTGTTGGCTCTGTTCGTCGTGATCCTAGCCCAGGGGTGCTCGCTCACATACTGGCACAGCGAGTGCGAGCACGGATATAAGCGGACCGAATTCGGTTTACTGGGCGCGGGCGGCCCAGGAGGAATCCCCGGCCTGATTCCCCTCTATCGGCAGAACGTGCAAATCGCGCAGCCCGAAGAGAAGTAAGGGCTGGACAGCTCGGAAGGCCCGCGGTCCACGGCTTGCCGTTACGTGCTGCTTAGGACGTTGCGACGGATGAAGACGCAACGCAGTTGGTGACCACCGAAGCGATGCTGGGTGGGATCGCCTAACTCCTTCTCGTTGAGGCGCCGAGTGATGACGCGCGGATCGGAAATGTCGTAGGTGCGACCCATCGAGCGGAGGGCCTTCAGGGCGGTTTCGACATGGACGTAGGCCCCCTCCGGGCGCTCATCCAGGAGCGTCTTGGATGGATCCGGCCTCGTAGCGAGCAGGACGACAAGATCGCGGACGAACTGCTCTGCGATGTCAATCCCTTCCTCGCGCAGCATCCCGAGATGCTGTCGGAGGGCCTCGACGACGTAACCCTCGATGTCGGCGTCCAGGCCATATTCCTGCAGCGCATCGGATGCGACGAGCTGCATGGCGTAGTTCCGAATGCACCGGTCAGCCTCCGCGTAGTGAGGGCACGACCCGTCAGAAAGCTTTTCACCCAGCAGGGCCTCCTTCTCGCGGAGGAGGCCGGGGATGTCATGCTCGTTCGCGTACTCGCATGCGAACTCCAGCCACCCGCCCAACGGGAACACTCCGTCAACTCTTTCGAGCCGCGCCAGTGCGGCCGCATTCTTTGCCTCGCCGGCGAGCTGGAACGCGATCGTCTTCGAAAGCAATGCTTCATCGCGCACCGGGAAGTCCTGGCCGGCAAGTAACACGGGGGCGTACAGGTCGTAGACTCTGTCGTTGTGCCCGTGCGTGGTCGGGCCGAGGTTGTAGGCCACGTTCAACTGGTCCACCACCCGCTTCCGGTGTGACGGCGCCAACCGACCTACCTCCTCGACAAGCACCGGCAAGTTCGTGTTGGCCAACGTCTTCTTGAGACGGTAACTCGTCTGGAATTGGACCGGTGCCGCCACGGCTTTCAGCCCGAAGCGGCGGGCAAGTACCTGGAATAGCGTGGTCTTGCCGGCTTCCTTGTCCCCCGTCAGCCCCCACAGGTTGTAACGTCATTGACCTAAGCAGCGTACGTTTCACGTGCTTCAGAGACCAGCCCTGGTAGGCAGAGCCTTAGGGTGGCGTCCGCCGTAACCCTTTTCCGGGCCTCAGCCCGACTCACTCGCTTGGGCGAGGAGCCGGAGGGCCACAGCCAGTAGGTACAGGAACGGCGAGCCCTGGCTGAGGAGAAAAGGGACGTGAGTCCGCCTTGGAAGAAGCTAACGAAGGAGAGCGGCCGACTTCATGAGGGCCAATCCAGAACCACGTTCCAGGCTTGGTCAAGCGCGAGGCCCCCCAACCGGTAAGCCGTCCTTCTCTGATCGGCCTTGCCGATGAACAACGGCCTGGTCACGGTCTCGTCGAGGTCTTCCTCTCCCAGGATTGTTTGCCACACGCGGTCGAGTCGCTGGTTGAATCGCACCCGCCAGGTCCTGAGGTCTTGCGCCGCCTTCGATTCGAAGTCAGCGTCGAGCTTTCGGTACGGGACCCAGCCGACCGCTCTTCCGGCTTGGAGGTCCTCGGTGAGCGTCTCCAAGAGCGCCAGGAAGCGCCGTTGTCCCAGTGGCGCATTAGCTCCTTGGAGAATCAACTTGGCAGACACGACCTCACCGAGATAACTCAGTTCGAACTCGAAACCCAGTTCCCCCAGAGGCGCCCGCACAACCAGCCGGGGAGCGAACTGATGGTTGAGGTAGACTCTGAGGTCCCGCCGACGTTCAGATGCCCAGTCCTCGAATTGCTGTTGCCCTAGCTCAGACTGGACTTGCTCTTCAGTGTGTCCGCCGTACACAATCGACGGCATTCTTAGGTCGGGGAATCCGGCCCTTGTCGCTCCGAGCTGTTTCCAGCACAGAGATGCCATGTGGTACGCAGGGTGGACGCCGTCAGCAACGTTGGCGCCCTTAACAGAAGGCAGGAGTTCCGGGAAGAAGGCGCCTATCTCCGTTGACGGCGAGAGTCTCTGCGCTAGCGCCCGCAGGTGAAATCCCAGGCGCAAGAAGAGGACGACTTCCCCTTCAACGTGCTCGCCCAAAAGCTGCCAAATGTGCCGAATCAGGCGTGTCAGGTGCTCCGGAACCGCTTCGCTAAGGCGTGCTGCGCCGTATCTGCTCGGCAAGGCGAACGCCATCAGGGCACGCAAGCGGTCCCCCTCGATATGAAGCTGCTCTTCGCACTGGCGGTTCACCCAACGGTGGGGGCTCTGTGAATATCGCTTGAAGAGACCAAGTACACTCTCGGCGACAACAGAGGGCGAGTCCCCTGCTCTTACCAGCCTCTCGATGCGAGCCTCGAGATCTCCCAAGGTCTGGAGAAAGCATGCCCTCAGCTGCGAAGTCAGTGCTGCAAGACAAGCGCTCAGAAAGTACTCGATTCCCCTAGCCAGTCGCCGTTCCGCGGGGCCGCCAAGCGCAGAAACGAGTCCGAGGGTCCTCGCAAAGATGAGGAAGTCCTCCCACCCGGTCCGTTCCGCCTCGGGTCGGGGCGGGAACGGCTCCTGAGCTTCAAGCTGAGCCGCGGCTATCGTATGGACTGCGCCGTGAAGCAAGTCACCTTGGTCAGAAAGCACGTCGTCCCGACCATCTCTCTCGTCCGCCCCCGCTTTCCCACCTGCTGAAAGGGCCAGAAGATCCGCCAGGGCCTCCCCTACGTAGTAAGCCTGCTTGGGGTTCACGGCCTCCCTCAGCCGCTAAACCCGTACGCACCCGCCACGAGCGGGGACGGGGACCATCGCTTCATCTCTCATCATGAGCCGCCCGGGACAGCCTTTCCAGGGCTTCGATCATCTCGTCCTCATCGGTGGCCGTGTAGTAGCGAGTCATGAGTGTTGAGGAATGTCCCAGGATCGCTTGGGCCACGCGCTCGGGTACTTTAAGCCGGGCCAAGTGGGTCGCGCAAGTGTGGCGCAGCTTGTGGAAGGTGAAGTCCTCCAACGCCGAGTGCTTTTCGCACAGCCGCCGAAGTCGGCAGTGCAAAGCGCCCACGGTGAACGGTTGCCCGTCCCGGCCAACGAAGACCGGCTGGCTGTCCCTCACATGCTCTGGAGCCTGTCGCTTCACGATCTCCATCGATCTCTCGCAGAGCGGAATCATACGTGGCCGGCTGTTGTTCCACGCACTCGTCTTGTGCCGTTCCAGTTTCAGCAGCTTCTGCCCGAAGTCCATGTCGCCCCAGGTGAGCCGGACCAGCTCCCCGACCCTCATTCCCGTCAACAATAGGAGTTCGCAAATATCGCCCAGGGGCGGGGACTGCCGGCAAATATCGATGCACTCCAGCGCGTGCTCAAGCAACAGGTGTTTGTCCTGCGGATGCTCCGGTGCGTTGACGTGCTTGCTCACGTGCTCGACGCCGGCCAATTGGTTCTCCTTCAGGAGCCCCTGCCGAACGGCCCAGTTGAACATGCGCTTGATCGCCGTGACCATGATGTTGATGGTCCGCGCAGCATAGCCCTGCTCGACGATCTTGGCTTTCAGTTCTTCGATGTCCGAGGGAGCCAGCCCAACGGCGAGCTTGTCCTTGTGGCGCCGAGTCACGTGTTTCAGGCCATCGCGGTAGCCCCGCCAGGTGCCGCGACTCCTGTTGGCCCTGTTCCACTGGAGGAAGCGGACGGCCAGCTCGGTGAGGGAGACGCTGCTGGCCGGACGCCGCAGGACCGGTCTGCTATCACTTTCATTCTCCTCAAGATCATCGTAGTATCGGCCCATATAGCGATGGAGCTCGGCCCGGGCCTTTGCCTCGTTGGGGCCCGAATAGAGCCTTTTCCGGCCCTGAGGAGAAGGCACGTCCACACATCATTACCCCCGCGCTTCATACCACCAGATGTCGATAGCCATCTTGGAAAGACCCCCGCATCAGAGGTTTGCTATCACGTTCTTGCTATCAATCGATGCTAATGGTTGTGGCGTCCCATGTCAGTAGAGAAACGTAAGACATTTGACATAAATGCTTTGTGGCAAAGATGGGAGTGGTGAGGGCGGAGGGGATCGAACCCTCGACCTACGGATTAAAAGTCCGTTGCTCTGCCTAGCTGAGCTACACCCTCATCAGAACAGACTGAACCAGGTAGGACCCCGAGGCACCCGCCGCTGCGACCGCATGGGCCGACGGCGTGCCAGAACGGGCCTTGCGGCTAATCAGCGACTATAGCTCAGTAGCCAGCGCTGCGTCAAGCATCACTCTACGCATGAACCGCGCTGCCCCGATCCTGCCCGATCTATCCTTCAAGCGCACGGGCGAAACGGTCGCAGGACTCGCGGTCGAAGCTATAAGACCACGCCTGGGCCGCTGGGGCTGGGCGCACTGCGATCGGGGGAGACTCAAGCCGCGACGCCCCAGACCCTCAGTCTTCCGGGTGCTTCACCTGAACTCAGGCATGGCCATGAGAAGCGAAACAGCCCCGGCAAACGCGACGCTTATCGCATTAGCGGCGAGGACAATCCAGAGCAGCCGCCACGAGCGCCTGGCGCGGAATGGCCAGACCAGCGGCCAGAACTCGACGGCAGCGTTCACAAGGACGACGAGGAGCCAGGTCGCTACCCACTCGCCCGAGGTCGATGCCTGGATACCGAGCGCCAGCTCAGTGAACCCCGATAGCATCAGGGTCGACACGGGCAGGAGAATCAGCCCCAGGCCGGCAGACAGCGCATTGACGACCACAGCCGCCAGGAGAGCCTTCCTCCACGAGAACTGTAGCCACAATCGGAAGGCCAGCCATTCGGCTGCGAGCCCCACCAGCACGGCCCACGACGCGTAGTAATAGTACGTCACGTAAAGCCCAGGCCAGATCATGTCAGCGAGACACGGAAACATGGCGACCGTAGCTTATCCCTGCCGGCGATGGCTGTCAACGCTGTGCATGAGGGCAAGGAATGGCGAAAACGGATGCAATCTGAGGGCGCCGCTGAAACAGACGGTCAGGACCGACCTTGGACCGGGACGCGGCTCGCCTCATCGCAGTCCCCCTGGCAAACACATCGAGGGCAGACCATGTGAGACAGATGGGCCGAGTCAAGCGAGGCGCAGGCCGTCTCGTTGACCGGTCGCGGTCGGGCGTTAGAATGGACCGCCCGCGCCCGGACACGGACGTCCGGGCCACCTGTGTCTGACGGAGAGGCAGGAAGCCATGCCGGACGAGAAGGTCTACTTTGCGTCGATCAAGATGAAAGACATCTCGGCGGACGCGTCGCTGCCCGCGAAGTACGCACGCATGTTGGACGAGTTTGCCCTGAAAGAGATGTTCGACGGCAAGCGCACGGCCATCAAGATGCACGTCGGCGGGAACGTCGGCTTCAGCACCGTCCACCCGCTTTTCGTGCGGATCCTGGTGCGGAAGCTGCGCGACGCCGGCGCCCGGCCTTTCATCACGGACGGCAGCTTCTCCCGCGAGGCCATTACGGCGCGGGGCTACACTCAGGAGGTGATCGGCGCGCAGTTCATCCCCGCGGCCGGCGTCCAGGACCGTTACTTCTACCCGGCAGAGGTCGACTATCGGGGACTGAAGAAGCTGGAGCTCTGCGGCAACATCGTGGATGCCGACGCACTGGTTGACCTGAGCCACTTCAAGGGGCACGGCCATTCGGTCTACGGCGCCGCGGTGAAGAACCTGGGCATGGGCGCCGTGACCACCCGCACGCGGGGCGCCATCCACCAGCTCGTCACGCAGGAGCTCAAGTGGGACGCCGAAGCGTGCGTCGAGTGCCGGCAGTGCGTGGAGGGATGCCCGACGGGCGCTGCCCAGTTCGACGATAAGGGCAGGTTCACGATCGACTTCCATAGCTGCATCTTCTGCCACCACTGCGTCATTAGCTGCCCGGAGCATGCCATCTCGTTCGACGACCAGAACATCTACTACTTTCACTGCGGGCTGGCGCTCGCCACGCGCGAGGTGCTCAAGCGGTTCGATCCCGCCAACGTGCTCTTCATCAACGTCCTGCTGAACATCGCGTCATTCTGCGACTGCTGGGGATTCACGACGCCGTCCATCGTGCCCGACATCGGCATCACGACGTCCCGCGCCATCATGCCCATCGAGCGGGCGTCACTGGACATGGTCAGGGCGGAGGACTTCATCGAGGGTTCGCTGCCCGGGCACGTCCAGCGGCGCGAGGTCGAGGGACACCTGCTTCAGCAGATCTGGGGCAAAGATCCCTACGACCAGATCCGCGCCGGGCAGGAGGTCGGACTCGGCCCGTCCGACTACGAACTCGAGGAGGTGGACTGAGGGGCGGAGGGCGCACCCGTGACGCGACGCGAACGGCTGAGGCGGTGCTACTTCCACGAGGAGCTGGACCGGCCGGCGGTCTACAGCCGCACGGCTTACCCGCCCGACGACCCGTCCTACGACCCGCTTCGGGCCTACCTGGCGGAGCACAGCGAACTGAAGCGGCCCTGGTCGGGGCAAGTGCAGGCCCGCCCGCCCATCGACGTGCGCCGCGAGCCGCACTCCGACGATTGGGAGCGCCAGATCAGCGTGCTGCACACGCCGGCGGGCGACCTGGAGGCGTCGCGCCTGGTCAGCCTGCGCGGTCAGCCGGGGCTGGACAGGACGCACTTCATCAAGGGCGCCGCAGACGCTGAGACGTACCTGTCCCTACCGATGCCCGACGTGGGCGGGGACGTTTCGTCCTTCTTCGAGGCGGACCGCAAGGTCGGCGACGCCGGCATCGCCGAGGCCAGCGTGGGCCACAATCCCGGCGGCGCGGTGGCGGGGCTCTGCGGGTCGGAGACCTTCGCGATCATGTCCATGATGGACAGGGACGTGCTTCACGCGCTGCTGGCGCGGGAGCGGGACGTCGTCCTGAACCGGCTCAAGTACCTGCTGGAGCGGGGAGTGGGGCCGTGCTTCGGCGTGTCCGGACAGGAATTGATCGCCCCTCCGCTGCACGGGCCGAAGGACTTCCACGACTTCAACGTGCGCTACGACAGACCGATCGTGGACCTGATCCACGAGGCAGGCGGGCGGCTCCACGTGCACTGCCATGGCGCCATGGCGAAGGTCATCGGGCAGTTCGTGGAGATGGGCGTGGACGTGCTGCATCCGTTCGAAGCGCGGCCGCTGGGTGACGTCACGCCGGCCGAGGCAAAGGAGGCCGCGCGGGGGCGGACGTGCCTGGAGGGCAACATCCAGATCAGCGAGATGTACGAGTCCACGCCCGAGCGGATACGCGAGCAGGTGCGGGCGCTGATCGAGGCCGCCTTCGACGACCGGCGCGGGCTGATCGTGAGCCCGACGGCGTCGCCCTACATCCGCGGTGCGGGCACGCATTGCCTGCCGCAGTATGAGGCCATGGTGGAAACCGTCCTCGACTGGGAGCCTTGACAGGCCGCCGCCGAGACTTACCTGTCCCTGCCGATGCCCCACGTGGTGATGGCGTCCATGACTTCGATCCGCGAGTGACCGAGGAAGCGTTCACATGCGCGGCGCACGCCTGCCGTATGTTTCTCGCTGAGGTTGCGGCGCTCCAGGTCCCGGAGGTATTCGTCGAGGACGGGCCCGGCCTGGGTGCGCAGCGGGATCCCGGAGCCGCGGGCGACCGTGCCGGCATGCACAGTGCGGACGTGGGCCTGGAGGTCTTCGAGCGTGAGCGCCGCGCCGTCCGCGCAGGCCCAGCGGCGGACGTAGGGCCCGCGCCGGCCCTGGGGGCGGTAGCAGAGGAAGAACCAGCCGGGGCGGTCCAGGTCGCGCCAAAGTCCCCACTCCATCTGGCGGAGGCGGCGCCCGCGGTAGGTCCAGACGTCAGTCATCAGTAGTCAGGGCTCAGAAGTCAGCGCTCACCGCACATTAAACGTGCCGGTAACAAAAGAGCTCGGAGTACGCCGGTAGACGGCCTCGACATTGTCTACAGAGACCAGCAGTGACGGTACTGTTGTCCGACCCGGCATCGAGCGCACAATCGTTGCCTGCGTCACCGTTCCGCGTATGCGATACCACTCGTCGGTTTCCATGCCCATCGCCTGCCTCGACTTCATGTCGAACTGGCAGAACACAAAGTCTCCATGCAACTGCACACTCTGGCCGAGAACGCGGGTTGCGCCCGGAGTGTCGGCAGACGGGCCAACGCGGCAGATCCTGATCGTGCCGAATATTTCAGAACCCAGAAGCTGAGCAGGCGTGTTGGCGTTGAATCGCAGCAGCTGAGCAAGGTCCACGATTCGTGGATTGGCTACGGCGCCAGCAGGCTTTGAGGTCTGAGCCAACTGTTGTACGGAAAGCAGCCGCGCCTTGAGGTCATTGATAGCTTGCTCTTGACGCTTGTTTTGAATCTCCAGGAGCGTCACTTTGCCTTCGAGCGCCCTGACCTGCTTGGCCAGGGCATCGAACTCGTCGCGGGTCACCTGACCGGCGGCAGCCAAGGCCAGAACCGTTGCGACCAGCAGAATCCACACCATCCAGTGCCTCATGGCTCACTCCCCCTTCCCCTTGGATCTCGATTCATCAGCAGCCTCCAGTCGCGACTAGAATCAGTCCTACGGCTATGAGGAGAAGCGCCAGACACCCAATCCCTGCGATCCCCGTGGCTATCTGCGTGGCCGGGGTGGGTGCGCCGCAGTGTGGGCACTTCTTTGCCCAACTGCTGACGGCGTTACCGCATTCTCCGCATTCCCTCAGAGCCATGATTCGTCTCCCCCCTTTCGCTGGGCACGGCGCGCCCCGCCATGCGGCGGGCAAGCGGTGCCCCTACTGATAACTGGTCTTGTAGACGGCCACGCCGGCTGCCAGGAGCAGGCCGGCGATGGCCAGCATATCACGTAGACGCGCCATCTTCATCCTCCGGCCAGACGAGCTTGGCACCGCAGAAGCGGCAGACGACCGCGCCAGAGTCCCCATTCGATCTGGCGGAGGCGGCGTTCCCGGTAGATCCAGAGGTCAGTCATCAGTTGTCAGTTGCTCACCCCGCGGCACGCGCGGCCTGCTGCTCAACAGTAACGGAATACCATTGAGCCGGCGGCGCGAGTATCTCGAGCTCGTAACCGCCTGGGTTGGGGTACACGCCAGTCACACTTGCAGCGACGCCCTGGGCATCTACGAGAAGCAGCTCCCTGATGCCATCAGTGCCCTTGATCCGCAACCAGTCGGTCCCATTCGTCTCCCAGCGGATTCGCCAGGGACCAGACGCCGTGAATGACCGCTTGATCCCGGTCAGCGGGATGTGCGGTGTACCGACGCCCAAGCCAGAAACCGCAGCCGGATTGAATGTGCCGACCGCCCCGGTCTTGTAGATGTGAGTATCCGTGCGGCCATAGCCTCTCCATGTGACCAACTCACTCCAGTTGCCAACGGGCGCCGCTTTCTGAGCGGCGGCGGGACGTTGCTGACCAGGTCGATCTAAGCGGCGGACCTGAATCTCCAGAAGCGTCACCTTGCCTTCGAGGGCCTTGACCTGCTTGGCCAGGGCGTCGAACTCCTCGCGCGTGACCTGGGCGGCAGCGCCAATGCCCAGGGCCACGGCTGCCAGCAAGAGCCACATCCACTTCGACCTCATCGTACACCCCCTTTCGCCGGGCACGGCGCGCCGTGCCCCTACTGGAGGATCTTGGGGCCGAGGATGCCTACCTTGCCCAGGAGCTCGTCGTTCTGGTAGGACAACACCTCGATGCGTTTGGCTTCGCCAGCCTGTTCTCTGGCCATTGCCAGCATCTCCAGCAGGATTTCCTTCTGGTCGCGGTTCATCATCGCCCACAGGGCTGGAGCGACCCAGACTTCGCCCGATTCCACGCTGTACTTCTGGATGATACCCTCCACGAACATGTGGAAGAACAGATCGCGGCCCGTAGGCAGCCCCTCCGCTACTGGTTCTCGACTCGGCGCCGGCGCGGCCTTCCGCACGACCTTGATGCGGGCCTTGCCGGATGGATCATCCGAATACCATGAATCGAGCTGGCCGTCGCGGAACTGAAGGACGGCGCCATCATAGCGCCAGGCGGCGTATCCCGCTGGTCCGCCCGCCTCGCTCACCGGCTCGCCCAGGGCCCTGCGGACCCCTTCCATATCCATGCCGACTTTGATGACTGGCGCGACCGGCACTGCGGCAGTCATGGTTGCCGCCTGCGGCCGCTGGGTCTGTGGTGCTGGTGCGGAGTCATCTCCGCAACCGGCTGACAGAACCGATAGGATCACAACGAGTAGCAATGCCCATTCCTTCGACAGCCTCATGGCTCACTCCCCCTTCGGTGGGCACGGCGCGCGCCGCCATGCGGCGGGCAAGCGGTGCCCCTACTGATAACTGGTCACGCAGACCGGACATGATCCTCCTCCGGCCAGACGAGCCAGGCGCCGCACCAGCGGCAAACCTGGGCGCCTGATTCTACCTCACCCCGACAGAGGCCGCACTTGGCAACCTCGGTGCGGATGACGTTTGCGCGCTCCCTGGGGCCTCTCAGTGGGGGCTCCCGCGCACCGGCCAGATAGGGCTTTTCGGCCTCTCTGCCCATCTCGGCAGGATTCTCGGTCTCCAAGCCGAACAGGAGCCAATGCGCTGAAACAGGTGAAAGGCTTGCCAGCTTTCGCGCCATAGAACGCGTGAGCCGTATCTTCCCGTTCTTGGCACGCGAAATCGTGGATTCAGCGACCCCGAGCTCGGCAGCTATATCTAAAGCCGTGAGTTGGCATGAACCTGACGCTTGCGCCACGCGTTCCGCCACTTCCGGGTCGGGATTGGGCACGATCTTGGCCGATTCATGTACCGTGGTTAACCACGCCAACCGGATGCCATCCCCGCAACAGTCAGATAACCCCACAGTCGTGACGATAGCGTAAACGGCCGCGCATGTCAAAACTGGAAAACCGAAGAGGCGGCCGACCGATCTGCCCTCCCGCTATAAGCGGCGGCTCGGAGAGGCCGCGATTACCCGCGAGGAGGTGGGCCTGGGCCACAACCGGGGCGGCGCGGGGGAGCACTGCCTGCCGCAGTATGAGGCCATGGTGGAGACCGTGCTCGACTGGGTGCCCTGATGTCCCGCCCGCTGAGGGACGCTCAGCGACCACCGATCGGCTACGGTGCGGCAAGGTCAGGCCGAGCGGAGGGATTGGCTCCCTTCGTCCGCCCGAAGGTTCTTCTTGCCTGAATGAGCATCCAGCGGACGTCGTCACACTGCCGCCACCAGCCGCCCATGGCACGCGCGCGCCTGTCCGCCGCGTCGAATTCGGTCTCGCCCGTGACGTCGCGCAGATTGGGCCGATCCTCTTCGATTTCGTTCAGCAACTCCTCGGCTTCGTCCAGGCGTTCGAGTTTGATCAGGCACTTCACCACGCCGAGCCGCGCCAGGCGGAACAGGCCCTCCACCGTCCCTTCGTTGGCCGGATGGCGCGCGAACTCGGGCAAGTCTTCGGGGCTCATGTCCGCCGCTTCTTGGTACTGCTTCAGGGCCGCCTCGTAGTCGCCCTCGTTGAACAGGCGGTCGGCAGCGCCCCTGACCCGTTGAAACGGTGCGAGCTCACGCGGCTCGGGCGGCTTCCAGTTCCAGTCGGGCATGTGCTCACGCACTGCCTCCTCCGCCGTAACCGCGCTGGCCGCCGGCACGTCGACGCGGATCGGCCAGCGTATGCGCGGTATCCAACTGTTGTCCCGGTCCATGTAGAGCAGGGGATGGAAGACGACGTCGATCATCTCCCCAGAGCCTTCTGCCGCAAGGAATAGCTTGTCGTCCTTGAACAGACAGGCGCGCGCCTCCCATTGCGAGATTGGGTCTACATCGGGGTGCCTGCCCCACTCCGGCTGGACGTCTGTCCGGACTTGCTCGCCCAACCGGTCGAACTCCATGCAGACGAACCCGTCCCGGCTATGCACGATGCTGCGCAGGCGCGGCTTCGGGCCCTTCTTCCGCTGCTCCACGGCTTCGGGGATATTCATCGCCACCAGCACGCCGTAGGGCCGCTCGGTTTCCAGTCTTCGTTTGAAGCTCTTGTACTCGCCTGGCCACTGCTTCTTGCTCTCCAGCGTTCGCTGTTTGCTCTGCTCGAGCTTGGCCAGGATGGGCGGTATTTCGTCCCCTCGGCCTGCGTCGAGCAGGTAATAGAGATACTCACTCAGGGGTATGCTCTGCCTGTCATCGGCGAACGCCTCCTTGATCGCGCGTTGGAGCAAGTGCTGCTCGAAGAAGCGGTAGGCCGCCTCCTCGCCCTCATACCCCCTGAGCAGGCGGACGTACCAGGGCACCGCGTAGTGGAACGACGGTCCCTCGGGGTCGGCCACCAGGGGCTCTATGAATGCCAGCTTCTCCTGGAGCGTCCCGGCGCGACCCAGGAAATGCCAGTAAGCCTGGTGTTTCCAGAACACGTTGCTGGGCCATTTGGCCGTTCCCTCGGCTTGGGGCTCGGGGATCGGGACTGTTTCCTCGAACGCTTCCACCAGGCCGGTGCCGCCGGCTTCGGTGATGGCGTAGCGCAGCGTGATTGTGTGCTCTCCCGCGCCGTGATTGAAGGGCGAGACCGGCATGTAGCACTGCTCCATCCTGCGGGGGCTGGATCGGTAATCGGTGTGCTGGTAGTAGCTCAGGTAGATGTTCCCCCAGTTGTCCCTGAGTTCCCGTTCATAGGTGCTCAGGACGCGGCTGCCATTCGGGTGGAGGTTCTGCGGATCAGTGGCCGCAATCTTCAGGTCCCCATCCCGGTTCGTGAGCATCTCGATGAACTCGGGAGCCCGATAGCCCTGCAGATCGTGGATCTGACTCCGTCCGCGAGGCTTCTGGCCCACGGGCATCTGCCCGGCCCGGTAGATGCCACGAACGTCCCGAAGCCGCCGCTCCTTCACTTCTGCAGCGAACTTCTCAGGATCGAAGAAACCGTCCGGCTGAGGGTCGGAGTAGTCGAAGACCACCAACGACATGTCGTCTCCCTCTGGTCCGTACAGGTTCATCCGAAGGGGCAGGCGGCTGGCCTTCAGAACCCATATCCGCGCCCAGAGGCGCCTCGGGTCACGCCCATAGTCGAAGACCTGAATGTCCTCCTCGACGCGCTCGTTAACAGCCTTCACGGGCTCGCCGGGAGGCGGCTCTCCGCGAAAAGTCGCCCGCAGGAGGCCGTCCAGCAACTGGCCGGCCGCAAGTCCGCGCACCTCTTCCGGCAATGGGCGGAATGGGGCCTCTCGCTTCTCCACGAACTCCTTGCGCGAGGCATCGTAGTACCTGGCATCCCCATCGGGCGTGATGAACTGCACGACACCCCCGCCGTGGCCCCGCCACGTGCCGGGGGCCTTGTAGTAGATGTCCACCTTAAACTCCTCGTCATCTTCCTCCACGAAGGCCGTCAAGTGGAATTGGGGCACCGTAGCCAGGGTCGCTACGACGTCGGCCCAGGCAACGGCGCCCTGGCCGCCGCCAAAGAGACCGAACAGCGCCATGAGAGCCAACGCGCCCGCAGCAGCAGCCGCGATCTGCAGCCACCTGGCTACGCGGCGGCGACCGAAGCCCGTCGACCTGCCCAACGGGACCGCCCTCTCTACGCCCAGCTTGGCCAGAAGCGCTGCATTGAAATCCGGTGAAGGCGCAATACGTTCTCC
Source organism: uncultured candidatus Brocadiaceae bacterium (assembly GCA_964605915.1). Taxonomy (GTDB): domain Bacteria; phylum Planctomycetota; class Brocadiia; order SM23-32; family SM23-32; genus DAOVRD01. Next base: position 16,671 of record CAZSET010000009.1, read on the forward strand.
GGTCGCAAGAGCGGCAAGTGCTCTTGACATCTCATCCACCTCCCTTGCAAGGGATGGGTCGGCGAGAAGGGCCTTCTCCACCTGCTGCCGCCGCCCCTCTTCGAGCTCGCCGCAGACGAAGAGCACCAGCTCATCGTGGCCAATTGAGTTGCCTGTCATTTGCATGCCCCTTGCCCCGGGGAAAGCAGCCCGGCCAGTCTGCGAAGCGCGTAGCCCATCCGTGCCTTGGCGGTCGACACCGGGCAGTCCATCACTTCGGCGATCTCGCGGAAGCTAAGGTCCGCGAAGACTTTCAGTGCCACAACTTCCCGTTGCGGCGGCGGCAATTGGGCCAGCACCTGGTCAACGCGGAAGCGCGGCTGCCGCTGCACACCACCGGGCACCCGCCCTTGCACGTCGCGTGCGTTGTCCGGATGGTCGTCCATGTCTGCCTGCAGAGCCGATGGGGACTGCTGAAGAGTGCGCAAGTAGTCGGTTGCGCAGTTGCGCGCGATCGCGAACAGCCACGCCGAGGCATCGGCCCTGCCCCTGTACTCCCCGCGGGCGGCCGCCTGGAAGGCACGCAGGAAGACCTCCTGCGTCAGGTCTTCCGCGCGGTGCGCGTCGCGAACCCGTTGATGGATGTAGTTGAGCAAACCGACTTTGTGTCGGTCCACGAATGCGTCGAAGTGCGTCAAGTCGCCCCTGGCAACCGCCCGCAGGACTGCTCCGTCGTTCGCGACGGCGCCGCCGCCGCGGCTCACAGGCTTACCGGTGTCTCCAGACAGAGCAAGCACTGTTGATCCCTTCGCGCCGGACGGAGAGCGTCAAGGCCAGATGCCACCTCTATATACGAAACGCGGACGCAAACTGCACGTTTGGACACAGGATGAACGGCGTGCCGTGTGCGTCCGGACGGCGGGTCCACCAGGTGGCGGGACCCCAGCGACGCGCGCAGGCGTCAGACGGCAGAGTTCTGCTTGACGTAGTCGATCAGCTCGTCCACCTGCGCAAAGGCCAGGCAGACCACCGTGTCCGCGGCGCCGTAGTAAATGGCGATCCGGCCCGTCCCCGCGTCGCAGACCGCCGCACACGGGAAGGCCACGTTCGGCACGTCGCCCACGCACTCGTAAAGCCGCTGCGGCGACAGGAGGTAGGACGCCGTGCGGTACATCACCTTCCAGGGCTCGTCCAGGTCCAGCAGCGCCGCCCCCATGCTGTAGACGAAGCCGTTGCACGACGTCAGCACGCCGTGGTAGATCATCAGCCAGCCCTCAGAAGTCTCGATGGGCGTCGGGCCGGCGCCGACCTTGGTGGACTGCCACCCCCCGATGGTGCCCATCACGTAGCGATGACGCCCCCAGTGGATGAGGTCGGGGCTCTGGCTGAGGAATATGTCCCCGAAAGGCGTGTGCCCGTTGTCGCTCGGGCGGTTGAGCATGACGTAGGAGCCGTTGATCTTGCGCGGGAACAGCACCCCATTGCGCTGGAAGGGCAGCAGCGCATTCTCCGTCTGGTGGTAGGTCTCGAAGTCCTCGGTCCACGCCATGCCGATGGTCGGGCCGTGATACCAGTTGCACCAGTGGACGTAGTAACGGCCTTCCAGCTTGCAGACCCGCGGATCATAGCCGTAGACGAAGTTCTGGAGCTCCGGTATGTCGCACTCGAAGCGGATCGGCTCGGGTTCGATGTCCCAACGGATGCCGTCGTCGCTGCGGCCGGTGTGCAGCATCATGCGGCGGGTTCGGTGGTCGACGCGGAAAACGCCGGCGAACTCGTCGCCGAACGTCACCACGGCGCTGTTGAAGATGCTGTTGCTGCACGGGATGGCGTCCCGGGGGATGATCGGATTGTCACTGTAGCGCCAAACCACGTCCGCACAGCCTTGGGGTTTGTCTTCCCACGGGATGTTGGGCACGGCCTCTCCGACGATCGTCTGCTCGGCCATTACGGTCTCCGTCTGAAATGTTGCGAGTCCAGAGCGCCGACTGCGGAGGCCCATTTAGCCATGCCCCGCAGGGCCGCGTCAAGTCACACGCCTACACGCGTCCTGTCGCCGGCCGCCCGCGAGCCCCCCTACTGCTGCAATGAGGACGGGCATCACTTAGAGCCATTCGACGGCCCGCCCCGCGAGGGCGCAAGCCCCGAGAACACGCTTCTGAGTCGCGCGAGCGCGCCAGCGCCGAGGGGCGCCTTCTGCTCCTGCCTTTCGTGATAGAAGACGACGATCCGGTCGGCAGGCACCTCGATGCCCGCGGCCTTGAGTACCTCGCGAATGCGTGGGACAAGCTGCTGCTCGATCACCCACTGCTGCTGCGGCCAGAAGGCAAGGTGCATGCGGACGAAGTGCTCGCCCGTGTCCAAAGAGATGACGCCCGACATCCGCGGCGGGCCGATGATGACGCCTTCGAACTGGCGGGCGACCTCGCCGGCGGTCTGCTGAAGGAGCTCGACTTCCTGTTCGGCTGCCTGGCGGCTGGCCGCTGTCACGTCAATGCGCGCATGCTGGGCGCCCCTGGTGAAATTGCCGACGACGGCGATGTTGCGGTTCGGAATGACGATCATCTCGCCCAGGTAATTGTGCAGTTTGGTCATGCGCAGGCCCAGTTCCTGAACCACGCCAACCTGGCCGGAGATCTCCACCATGTCCCCCACATCGAACTGGCCCTCGAAAATCACAAAAAAGCCCGTCACGACGTCTTGCACCAGGCCCTGAGAGCCAAACCCGATCGCCAGGCCGATAACGGAGAGAGAAGCAAGGTAGGCCGTGTAGTTGACCCCCAGCTCCCCCAGGACGAACCCGAGAGCCGTGAAGTAGACGACGTACTTCACGCCGTTGAGCACAAGCGAGTGGACAGTGAGCGCCCGGTTCTTGTGATAGCGGTAGAAGAACCGCAGAGGACCCCAATCGGAGTAGATCACCAGACGGCCGACCGCGCGCAACGCCGCGATGATCAGACGACAGATCAGGACAACACCCAGGATGGTCAGCACCCGGTAGAGCTTCCGCGTCACGTTCTCGGGCGACAGGTCAAAGAGCCACTGGAACGACGCCGCGGCCTCCGGCTGGCGGGAGAACTTCAGCCCCTCAGGCAGGTCCCCGCCGGAAAGCGTCAGCTGGTTCTTGTCCCCATCGAACTGGTAGGTCACCTCCCCGGTGTCGGTCGACAGCTTCAGGTTGTTTCCATCCACCACGTAATCCCCCGTCAGACCGTCCAGGGAGAAGCGGCCCTCCGCTGAAAGGGTCAGCCTCAGGTAACTGCTGCCAACGGGTGCCACCCATGTTCCGGTGAGGGTCTCCTTTACGGCGCGCTGCATCCGGGCGCCGGCGAACTCCGCCGCACTCACTGAGCCGGCCGCACACACCGTCAGGAGACAACAGCACGCAAGGGCCGCGCTGCTCCGCCGCATAGCAACACTCCGCCGTCGGTTTGAGTGACCGCTTCCCACGGTATCGCCCCCGAAAGGGATCACAAGGGATCTCAGAACCGGGCCTTCGGCGGCTCCGTCCCGGCCCCGCCGCCTGCAAGTTCGGGCCGAACGGCCCGCCCGCAAGCTGGTCCAGTGATGATAAGCGTCGCCAGGCTCTTTCGCAAGCCGATGCTTGAGCGTGCCTGGGGCGCACTGTCGCGCGCCAGCGCCTTCGCTCTGCCCTCAGTCCACGAGGCCCACGCCGCGGCTGCGGCAGAACTCCAGCGTCTCCTCGAAGGAGCTCACCCCCGTGCGCCCCCCCACCCGCGTGCAGGACATAGCCGCCGCCGCGCTGGCAAACGCCGCTGTGCGCCGGGCATCCCAGCCCTTGATCAAGCCAACGATATAGGCGCCGTGGAAGACGTCGCCGGCACCGGTCGTGTCGACGGCGTCCACCTCGAACGCCGGGGTGTGGAACTCCCCGTCCGCACAGACGGTGTAGCTGCCATCGGGCCCTTCGGTCTGGACGACTGTCCTCGGGCCGAGCTCAACGGCAGCCCGGCACGCGTCCGCAGCGTCCGACTCGCCCGTGACGGCCTGAGCAAAGCCGCTGCCGCAGACGAGCACGTCGACCTGCTCGACCAGCTTGCGAATGCGGTCTCGCGCGATCCCATGAGTCGCCGGACCGTCCAGAACGACCGTGCCGCCGGCCTCGTGCATCCATCGGGCGGCGGCCAGCGCCGCCTCGCCGTGGCAGCCGTCCAGGTGCAGGTAAGGGGCCGATGTGACGTAGTCTCGGTCGATCTCCTCCGGCCGCAGCGCGTCAGACATCGCTCCCGCCAGGCCGCTGAAGCTCCTCTCGCCAGTTTCGGCGTCCACCCAGACCAGCACCACATCCTTTTCCGCGCTCGGGCGGATGACGACGCGCGAAACGTCCACGCCGTATCGGCTCAGCGAGAGAAGCTTGCACTCGCCGGCGAAGTCACTGCCGGCCGTGCCCACGAAACCCGTCCGAACACCCAGCCGAGAGGCGGCGGCCATGGCCGTGGCCACCGGCCCGCCGCCCTCCAGGCGAAACTCCCGGAACGCGGGCCGCCGCGACGGGTCGGACGCCGGCTCACATCGCACCAGCACGTCGATGGTCGCCAGTCCGAGCCCGACGACGTCCAGATTCCCGGAACTGCTGGAGTTCATCCTCACCTGACCTCGGAAATGGTCCGCACCGTCTTCGGCAGACGCCCGCCGAATCTCAAGGCGGCCGGCCCCCCATTATGCGGAGCGGCCGCCGGCAGTCAAGAACCGGAGGGGCTTCATTTCGACGGCGGTCGAGCGAACGCACATGATTCAACCACGGGCCATGGGGCCAGCCCATTACCAGACCGCAATATGATTGCGCCCTGGCACGCGCTCGCGTATATTCAAACGCCGCTGGCCGGTGTGGCCGGCAATTCCTGCCTGCGCACACGGCAAAGCGCGCGGGGAGGAAAACTTCCGGGCGGCGGCCCGAGGCCCGAAGGCGGCCAATGCGCCGAGTTGCGTCCATCGCCGCTCCCGATGCAGGATCCAGACCCGGGTGAGGCGAGTCGCTGAAGTCTTCTCGGGTTTTGGGCTCCCTCGCCCTGGCCCTTTCCCGGCGGGAGAGGGAATGCCCCCTCGTTGTGAGAGAGGGAATTGCCCCGCTCCCTCTGGGAGGGGGTTCGGGGGAGGGAAAAACGGTCGAAAAGTTACCTCGACCCTCTTGGAAGACCAACACCAACTTGGCCGGCAATCCCAGACGCTCGTGCAGGGCGTCGGAGAACGTGCTGGAAGGAGGTACCACGCGATGACGCCACGCACCGTCTGTGGTCCGCTGCGCAAGAATCCGGCCAACCCACGCTACTTCACGGACGATTCGGGCCGGGCCGTCTACCTCACCGGCTCTCACACGTGGAATAACCTGGTCGACATGGGCAAGGCCGATCCGCCGCCCGAGTTCGACTACGGCTACTACCTGGACTTCCTGGAGCGGCAGAACCACAACTTCATCCGGCTCTGGGCGTGGGACATGCTCTGCACGTGGAACGCGCAGGACGTGGTGCGCCCGTTCCCCTGGGCGCGCACGGGGCCGGGAGTGGCGCTGGACGGCAAGCCGAAGTTCGACCTCACGCAGTTCGATCAGGAGTACTTCGACCGCCTGCGCAACCGCGTGGGGGAGGCGCAAGAGCGGGGAATCTACGTCAGCGTCATGCTGTTCGAAGGGTGGGCCGTCTTCCGACGGAACAAGGCGCGGCTGGAAATGCACCTGTTCAGCAAGGACAACAACGTCAACGGTTTCGACCTGGCCGCCTCGCAGGCCGACGGGATACTCAGGGACTGGGTGACGCTCGACAATCCCGGCCTGGTCCGGATCCAGGAAGCCTACGTGCGGAAGGTGGTCGACACGGTCAACGAGTTGGACAACGTGCTGTACGAGATATGCAACGAGGCCGGGCAGCACTCGCACGACTGGCAGGAGCACTTCATCGGGTTCATCCGCCGCTGTGAGGCGAGCAAGCCCAAGCAGCATCCCGTCGGCACCACGGGCGGCATGGGCACGCTGAACGAGCGCACGTACGCGAGCGCCGCGGACTGGGTCTCGCCGGACTCCGGCGCCGCGGACGGACACGACAACCAGTACCGTGAAGGGGGGCACACATGGGGCTCGGCGCCGTTCGACCGGGGCGACAAAGTGGTCCTGCTCGACACGGACAACCTGTGGGGCATCGGCGGGGACGAAGTGTGGGCCTGGAAGAGCTTTTGCCGGGGCTACAACGTGCTCTACATGGACCGCTGCGACGACTTCGCGTCCGCCTTCTACGAACACGAACACTGGCCGGAGAAGCACAGCCCCCACCTGCGCCGGGAGATGGGGAAGATCAAGACGTTCGCCGACCGGATGGACCTGAACGCCGCCCTGCCCCACAACGAGCTATCCTCGACCGGCTATTGCCTGGCGGCGCCCGGCCGCGAGTATCTGGTCTACCAGGCGGAGTGCGGCCCGTTTACCGTTCACCTGCAGACCGGCTCTTACCACTACGAATGGCACGATCCGAGCACCGGCCGGCCTGCGGGCGAAGGTGACGTGTCGGTCGGCGACGGGCCGCGCGAGTTCGAGCCTCCGTTCGAGGGCGACGCCGTGCTCTACCTGGCCGCGTCCGACGCATGACGCTCAGCCGACGGTTCGTTCGCTCGAACTGACGGCACTGGCACCGCCTGGTTGCGAGCAGTAGAATCGTACGCGTCCGTGGACAATGATGGCTTGACGGAGAAAGGCCGATGTGGATCAAGCTGACTGGCGACCTGGGCAGGCCGTTGTTTGCCAACCTGAAGCGGATCAGCGCCGTCCGCCAACCGGCGGAGGGCGCGACCGGTGCACGCCTGGCATTCCTGTCCGGCTCGAACGTGTACGTCCGCGAGAGCGTGGACAAGCTGATGCAGAAGATCAGCCGCCGCGGCGCAGATGTCGGCCTATGGATCACGCTGACGAACGAGTTCGGCAAACCGGTAGGCGTGAACCTGGAACGAGCCCGTCTCGTGCGCCGCGGCCCGGGCACTTTCGGCGGTTCCATGGTCGTCTTCCTGCCTGAGTTCGGCCTCTACGTCAAGGAATCGCCGGCCGAGATACGCGCGGTCTTGGGCGAGCACGCGAACAGGGAGTCAGCCGATGCGTGGATCAAGCTGACCTCCGACGAGAAGAAGTCAGTTCTGGTCAATGCCACCCGCATGGCGACCGTTCGTATGGGGCCGGCCGCGGCCAGCGGCGCCTTCCTCACGTTCGTCGGAGGCGGCCAGGTCTGCGTGAATGAGTCCCCGGCCGAGGTCATGAACGTTGTCCGGGGTCTGGCGGAAAGCGAAGGGGGCGGCTGATAGACCAGACGGCCCGACCCGGGCCGTTGACAACGGCGCCTCCGCGCGGGGCGCCGCCGCGGTGCAGCCTTCGCACGGCCGACGTCTGCTCCTCGTCCGGAAGGTCGCGTTCTCTCCCACGCCACTTCAGGCAGCCCCGGACTGCCGGAAGTGTTGACACCCGACACGTGATGGGTGTATTATGTCGTCGCTCCGCAGGCATCACATGCGATGGCGGACGCAGTCCTGACGCACGCGCGGGGCATTCGCCATGGAAACGGACGAGAAACTGGCAGTCCTGGCCGATGGCTCGCGTTACGACCTTTCGTGCGCGTGCGGCACCCGGCGCGGCACGGACCACAGGCAGCGGGCCAAGGATGGCCTCTGGCTCTACCCCGTCTCCGTTCCCCGCGGGGGCGACTCCGTGATGCTGAAGACGCTGCTCTCGAACGCCTGCGTGAACGATTGCCTCTACTGCCCTTTCCGCCGCGAGCGGGACTTTCGCCGCTGCACGCTTCAGCCGCAGGAGATCGCCGGCGCGTTCATGGCCTACGTGCGGCGGAAGAAGGTCTCCGGGCTCTTCCTCTCTTCGGGCGTCTTCGGCGGGCCGGACCACACGATGGACCGTATGATCGCCGTGGCCCGTCTGCTGCGCGGGAAGCATGAGTACGGGGGCTACGTGCATCTGAAGATCATTCCCGGGGCCTCGGACGCGGCGGTCGAAGAAGCTCTGTCGCTTGCCGACGCCGTGTCTCTCAACGTGGAAGCCCCCACGCGCGCGGCGTTCCGAACGCTTTCGTCCAGCAAGGACTATGATCGCGACGTAGTGCGCCCGATCCGGCTCATGAGCCGTTTGACGGCGAAGGGCGCCCGGCACGAAGGCGTCAGGCAGACGACCCAGTTCGTTGTCGGCGCGGCCGACGAGACGGACGCCCAGATCGTCCGCGCCACATTTGGGCTCTACAAGCGCCTCGGCCTCGGCCGGGTCTACTTCAGCGCCTACCAGCGGGGGCTGGGCGACCCCGACCTGCCCGGCGAGCGCGCCCTCCCGGCCAGGCCGCAGGACCCGCTTACCCGGGAGCATCGCCTCTACCAGGTGGACTGGCTGATCCGCAAGTACGGCTTCGCGGACGACGAGATACCCTTCGGGCCGGACGGGAACCTGTCGCTCGACGCCGACCCAAAGGAGCTCTGGGCGAGGCGCCATCCCGAGTTCTTCCCCGTGGACGTCAACCGCACGGGCAGACTGGAGCTGCTTCGCGTCCCGGGCTTCGGCCCCATCACGGTGAGGCGCATCCTCGACCTGCGCAGGGACAGGGGCCGGATTCGCTCCATCGAGCAGTTGGGAAAGCCGGGCAAGAGGCTGAGCAAGGCGGCCCGCTACGTCAAGTTCGGCCGGCCCCGGGCCGTTGCTGTTCGGCCCGCGCGGGTGGAGGCTGGCGCGCCCGGCCTTCGTCGGGTATGCTGAGCCCCCGCCGAAGCTCAGCCGAGGGGCGGAAGGCAACCGCCACGATAGAGAGAACACGCGAGGCAACCGGCACGCCATGAACGGAGGCCGCTGGGCAATGGAGAGGTTCTGCTTCGTCGCATGCATTTCGATCAGCCTGCCGGTTCTCGTCGGCTGCGCGTTCGCCCGCAAAGGCGAGCCCGTCCAGACGGGCCAACACGCCCAGTCGTTCGAGACACAGATCCTCAAGACGGTGCGGATCAACTACCTGCTCTACCTGCCATCCGAATACGGCAAGGCCAAGCGCGAATGGCCGCTCATGGTCTTCCTGCACGGGGCGGGAGAACGCGGGGACGACCTGGAGCTGGTCGCAGTGCACGGGCCGCCGAAGCTCGTCGCCGAAGGCCGGGAGTTCCCCTTCATCATCGTCTCGCCCCAGTGTCCCAAGGAGGCGTGGTGGCCGGGTGAATTGGACGCTCTGAAGGCCCTGCTCGATGACGTCGTGCGCACGTACTCAGTAGACGAGGACCGAGTCTACCTGACTGGCCTGAGCATGGGCGGCTTCGGCACGTGGGCCTGGGCGATAGAGGAGCCGGATAGGTTCGCGGCAATCGTGCCGATCTGCGGACGCGGCGATCCTGAGAAGGTCGCGCGGATTGCCCACGTGCCCGCGTGGGTCTTCCACGGCGCCAAGGACCAGACCGTTCCTCTCGAGGCCTCGCAGGAGATGGTGGACGCCCTGAAGGCTGCCGGAGCCGAGCCGGAGTTCACCGTCTACCCCGAGGCCGGCCACGACTCGTGGACGGCGACGTACGAGAACCAGGAACTCTACGACTGGCTGTTGGCGCAACGCCGCGATGGGCAGTAGCGCCCTGACCGGGGCGAGAGGGTGCGAACTTGGACTTCGCGGCATTCATGCAGATCCAAGAAACCGTCCTGCTGGACGGCGCCATGGGGACCGAGCTCGACAAACGCGGCCTGATGGGGCGCGCCAGCAATAACCTCACCGCGCCCGAGGCGGTGCTGGCAATCCACCGCGAGTACGCCGCGTGCGGATGCCTGGCCCTGACCACAAACACGCTTTCTATGAACCGTGTCTACCTCGAGACGCACAACATGGACGTGGACGTGCTCGAGGTGAACCTGGCCGCAGCGGAGCTTGCCGGGCAAGCCGCCGGGGAAGGCGTCTACGTGCTCGGCGACATCAGCCCGACCGGCCAGTTTCTGGAACCGTACGGCACCTACCAGGAATCGCAATTCCGTGAGACATTTGCGGAGCAGGCCGCGATCCTCGCGCAGGGCGGCGTGGACGGGTTCATCATCGAGACCATGTTCGACCTGCGGGAGGCAGTCTGCGCTCTGCGCGCCTGCAAGGACGTTGCGCCGCTGCCGGTGATCGTCTCGATCGCCTTCTCCACGGAGGCCGACGGCGGCCGAATCATCATGGGCAACACGGCCGCGGAATGTGCGGCGCAACTGACGGAAGCAGGCGCCGACGCCGTTGGGGCCAACTGCGGCGATCTGGATCCCATGCAGATGGCCGCAGTCGTCGGCCTCATGAAGGCGGCAACGGACCTTCCCGTCCTCGCCCAGCCGAACGCCGGCAGGCCCAGGCTGGTGGGCGGCGAGACGGTGTTCGACATGGAGCCCGAGGCGTTCGCCGCAGGCATCAGGGAATGCATCCGCGCCGGCGCGCGCCTCGTGGGCGGCTGCTGCGGGACGACACCCGCCCACATGCGGGTTCTGGCGGATGTACTCCGAAGCTGACGCGTCCGGCTGGTTGACGGCCTGGCCGGGCGTCTCGTATATTCGCATGTTCGATCTCGCCGGATGGCTTCCACGATCTTGCCCGACTGACGTTCTGGAGCCGACCCGATGAAGCGCGTCGACTACGATGCCCACCTCTACAAGACCTACCAGGAGGGTCGTGCGCTCTCCGAAGACACCGCCCGTCTGTGGATCAAGACCGTGGGAAAGTACCTGCCGGGGCGGTCGGGACTGGTGATCCTGGACCTCGGTTGCGGCACAGGCAGGTTCTCGGGCCTGCTCGCAGAGCACTGCCACGCGCGGGTCATCGGCGTGGATCCCTCAGTCAAGATGCTGAGCATCGCCAGGAAGAACGCGGGGGACGCGGCTATCTCATACCTGGAGGGCTGTGCAGAGAGCATGCCCGTCGGTGACGAGGAGTGCGACGCGGCCTTTCTTTCGATGGTCGTGCACCACGTGGACGATTTCCCGCGCTGCTGCCGCGAACTGCGTCGGGTCCTTCGACCGCTCGGCAGAGCCATCGTTCGCAACGCGTTCAGGGATCGGTTGAGCTCGGTTAGAGGCTTCGAGTTCTGGCCGAGCGCCAAGGCACTGGAGGAAAGGCGCCTGCCGAGCATCAATGAGGTCGTGGACGCGTTCCTCGCGAGCGGTTTCAGCAAGATCGCGCAGGAAGTGGTCACACAACAGATTGACGCCAGTCTGCGCGATCACTTGGAGAGGATGAAGAAGAAGGCCATATCGGTCTTCGAGTTGATCTCCGACGAGGAGTTCCAGGCCGGCCTGGCGGCGATGGAGAAGGCGGCGGAACGCGAGAGCCGGCCTTCACCGGTCATGGATGAAATAGATATGCTTGTCTTCGAGAAGACTGCAACTGCGGCATGACCGCCGCGAGCCGGGCCTGTGGCGCCGCGGGCCGGAGCTGCGCCGAAGCACGCGACGGGAAGGCGGCGGCTCACCGCCAGACCCTCTTACAGACAGATGGGTGCACGGGACTATGAAATTCGCCAAATACCACGGCCTGGGCAACGACTACATCGTCCTCGATCCTGCCGACCTCGGGCGGGAACTCACACCGGAACAGATACGCCTCGTCTGCCACCGGAACTACGGCGTGGGTTCGGATGGAATCCTGCTCGGCCCTCTGTCGACGGATGAGTGCGACTTCGCGGTGCGCATATTCAACCCGGACGGCAGCGAAGCCGAGAAGAGCGGCAACGGACTGCGCATCTTCTGCCGGTGGCTCTGGGACACGGGGCGCGTCGGCAGCGAGGAGTTCACCGTGCTGACTGCCGGCGGCCAGGTGCAGGCGCAGGTGCGCGAAAGCGGCAAGATGGTCACTGTCGAGATGGGGCGCGTCAGCTTCGAGAGCACGCGCATACCTGTGGCCGGCCCGTCGCGCGAGGTGCTTCGGGAGGAGATCAAAGTCGGGGACGAGGCCCTGACCTACTGCGCCGCAACCGTCGGCAATCCGCATTGCGTGATCCTGCGCGACGAGCCGACGGAGCAAGACGCCCGAACGCTGGGGCCGGCGATCGAGACCGACCACCGTTTCCCCAACCGGACCAACGTCCAGTTCATGGCGGTGCTGGACCGCGCGAATATTCGCATCGAGATATGGGAGCGCGGGGCCGGTTACACGCTGGCCTCGGGCAGCAGCGCCTGCGCGTCCGCCGCCGTGGCGCACAAACTAGAGCTGTGCGACGCCCGGGTGACCGTGCACATGCCCGGCGGCTCCCTGGACATCGCCATCGACGGGGATTTCGCGATGACCATGACGGGGCCGGTCGTCAAGGTCCTGCAAGGCACCGTCAGCCCGGAAGCATTCGACCAGGAAGTCTGAGCACCCCGAAGGGGCGACCATGCAAGCGGCAGACAGCCCCGCTCCGCTGGACCGCCACCCTCGCGACGTCATGCGCGAGCACGGCTTCCGGACCAGGAAGCGCCTGGGGCAGAACTTTCTGGTCGCGCCGGACAACCTGCGTCGCGTCGCGGATGCGGCGGACCTTTGCGGACGCGACATCGTGCTGGAAATCGGCACCGGCCTGGGCAGGCTGACGGCGCTGCTCGCTGAGCGCACCGGCTATGTCCTCTCCGTCGAGATCGACCGGGGGCTCTTTCGGATCGCCTCGGAGAACCTGGGCGAATTGGGAAACGTCCGCCTGCTCTGCTGCGACTTCCTGGAGAGCAAGCACCGCATAAACCCTCGCGTCACGGCCGCGGCCGGGGAAGCCCTGAGCAGCCACCAGGGGCCGCTCAAGGTGGTCAGCAACCTGCCCTACGCCATCAGCTCCCCCGCCATCGTGAACCTGCTGGAGTGGGAGGTCCCCGTGGGGGAGCTGTACCTCATGGTGCAGAAAGAAGTCGCCGACCGGCTGACGGCCGAGCCCGGCGGCAAGGAGTACGGTCCCCTCACGGTTTACGTGGCCTACTGGGCGACGGCGGAAAAGCTCTTTGCCATGCCGCGCGCTGCATTCTGGCCGGTGCCTGAAGTCTCGTCGGCCCTGGTCAAGATAACGCGTCGCCCCGATCGAACGCGCACTGCGGGCTACGATGCCTTCTCGAAGGTCGTGGGGACGCTGTTCAGCCACAGACGCAAGATGCTGGCCAGCGTGCTGCGAGCAGGATGGGGCGAGGAAGTGGCGCGTGAAATCCCCGAGAAACTCGGCATCGACCCCCGCGTGCGCGCCGAGAAGCTGACTGTGGCCGACTTCGGAGCCATAGCGTCCCTGGCAGGCCCGCCCGAGTCGGCCTGAGCCCCCTTACTCGTCCTGCAAGTCCTCGTCGAAGTCGTCGGGGGGGCCTTCCTCGCCGGCTCCGGCCATCTCTGCCGGATACTCCTCGTCACCTTCCGCCGGCTGCGGCTCAATGGCGACGGCCCGCAGTATCTCTCCTTCCCCTTGCTCTTCCTCCGGCTCCTCGCCGTCGGCCATCTCCTTGGCCTGCTGTTCCCACTCCTCGAACTCGCCCTCGTCCTCGGGGGCCCCCCGGGAGCGCGACCTCATCCGGGACGCCCAGCAGGGACCGTTCCGCGCGATCTCTGCTGCGGACCATGCCCTCGATGCTCTCGATACGGCTGATGCCCATCTGGAGTTCGGCCTTCATCTGCTCCAGGATGCCGGACACGGAGCTATCGAACGAGCTCAGGACGCTGCCCAGCTCGGCCTGAAAGGTCTTGGCCAGGACGGCGCGGAACTCCTCCAGCCTGTCGAACAGGTTGGGGATGCGATTCTCCACTTCGGACACCCGCTCGCGAAACCGATTGAGCTCCTCATCGGCGTAGCTGACTCGGGAGTCCAGCTTGGTCATGGCGTCAGAGAGCGAGCCGCTGCGCTGGTCGATCCTCTCCTCCAGCAGGTCGGCCTTCGAGTCGATCTTGCGCGTCACGCGCGCGTCGATCTGCCCGTCCCGGTCGTCGAGCCGCTGCTCGAAGTGGCTCTCCAGCTCGTTCAGTCGGTGCTGGAGCGCCCTCATGTCGTCCAGCAGGTCACGCACGGCGGTCAGCGCCCTGCCCGCCTTCTGCCGGCCCTTGACCAAGAGCAACTGCAGAAGCACGAAGACCACGACGGCAATCACGGCGAGCCAGAAAAGCACCGGCGGTCCCCAATCGCCGCCACGGTGGATGCTAACTATCCAGTCCCAGATCTGCATCAGGTGTTCTCCTCTCTGAGGCACGCACAGGTCAGCCTTCCCCGACGATGCAATACTAGCAGAAAACGGCAGGCCGTCGCAACGCGGCAGGCGACCCGTCAGGCCTTGATGCCCAACACGTAGTGGCTGTAGAGCATCATCGCCTCGGCCGCCCTCTTCAGCCTGGCCAGATGGTCCAGCTCGCTGCGGCTGAGGCGCTGCTGCTGGCTCTCCAGAGACTCGACTTGCTGCCGGAGAGCAGTCAGGCGGTTTTCCACCAGCTCTTGCAGTTCCTGGCGGCGCTGCCGGGCGGCGTCCTTGATCTGCTCGTGGCGCTGCTCTCTGGTAACGTCCCCGCTACGGTAGACGCGCTGGACCTGGCCCATCACGTCCTGGTCCGCTTTGGCGACGCTGGCAGCCAACTGGTCCAGCTCCTGGATGCGGCCAAAGGCGGCCTGTGCACTCCAAGCTCCCTGGCGGATGGTCGGCGCCCCGCCCACCGAGCCCGGACCGGCCGCCTTCTCACGGTCGGAACCGAGGCGTTTCCTCAACAGCTCGGGATCGATGTGCAGACGACCCGGTTCGCCCGTCTCGGCCATGTCCGTCCCCTTGGCGATGGCCTCGAGGTTGGACAGGGGCACGTTGACTATCTCGCCGCACTTGGGGCACGGCATCACGCCGCCGCCCTCCCAGGTCTTCTTCACCTTCAGCCTCTGCCCGCAAGCCTTGCAGCGCCAGCGGATGTAACCGTCGTCTTTCTCAGCCATGGCACCCGGTGTCCTTTCCCTATCGGCGCCGCTGCACATTGTAAGGAGACGCGCGCAGGGAATCCAGCCCGTCGAGCAATGTCAACCGGGCCACGTCCAGCGCGTGCTTGGCCGCCCGGTCTCTCACCCGCTGCCGGTCGCCGCGCAGTTCCAGCCTGGCCACGGCCGCCTCCCCGTCCAGGCAGACGCCAACGTAGACGAGGCCGACCGGCTTCTGCGG
>CAZSET010000010.1:0-26045 GCA_964605915.1 uncultured candidatus Brocadiaceae bacterium
GGGCGCTTTGGAATTTGTCTTTGAGATACTGCTCGGTCTTGGTGTCCAGGCCCTTCTGCTGGAGGCGACGAGCGTAGTAGCTGGAGATCCGCAGGGACGGCAGGTATGCGTCCTCCAGCATGACCACATATTCGCCGTCCACCAGCTCGACGCGCAGGTCGGGGATGACGTGGGGCGCCGCCTCCTCGCCGAAGAGGGCGCCGGGAATCGGGTTCAGCTTGCCGATCTTCTCGACCGCCTCCTTAAGGTCCCCGATGGTGCAGCCCATCGCCTTGGCGACTTTCGGGTACCTGTTCTTCAGGACATCGTCGAAGTGCCCCTGGATCAGCTTGTGCAGGAACTCGTAGTCTACGTCGCGTTCGTCGAGTTGCAGCAGCAGGCATTCCTTGACGTCCCTGGCGCCGACGCCCGGCGGCTCGAGCTGCTGGACGACGGCGAGGGCCTCCTGGGCCTTCTCCATGGAGACGGGTCTGTCCATGGAGGCGGCGATCTCTTCGAGCGGGTGCTCCAGGTAGCCGCGCCAGTCCAGGTTCGCGATGATGTTCTCGCAGATCTCGTGCATCTCCGGGTCGAGGTCGAAGTAGGTGAGCTGCCAGGTCAGGTGATCTTCGAGCGAGATTTCAGGGGCGGGAGAGTTCTCGATGGCCGCGCGCTTGGGATCCCTCTCCCCGGATCGCGGGGGCGGCCGATCCCACCGGTAGGACTCCTCGTCGTCCCTTATGAGTTCCTCGGCGGCCTCGTAATCCTCTCCGGCGATGGGCTCGGGTTCGGTCTCCGGCTCCTCGACCAAGGCTTCGACCGGCTCGTAGTCCTCGTCTTCTTCGGTCGAGGGCTCCTGCTCCTCCTGGGCTTCCTCTGCCTCGGCGGGACCGGGTTCCAGGGTCGGGTTCTCCAGAAGTTCCTGCTCTATTCGGTCCCGCAGCTCCAGCAGCGGCAGTTGCAGTATCTCGATGGACTGGATGATCTGCGGCGCCAGCTTAAGCCGCATTTCCTGCCGGAGCTGGAGGTGCGCGTCGAGCCTCATCCCTTATTCACCTGATGCGGTTCTTCGGTGCGACTGCTCCCTCTCATTTCACGGCGGCCGGCCAGCGCGTCGGCGACGATGGCGGGATTGGCATATTCCAGGTGACTGCCGCTGGGGATCCCCCGCGCCAAGCGCGTCACCCGAACGGGGAGCCCCTCCAGCGCCTCCAGCACGTAGAGCGCGGTCGATTCGCCCTCCATGTCGGGGTTGGTCGCCAGGATCACCTCCCGGACCTCCTCGGAGCGCACCCTATCGATCAGCTTGTCCACCGTCAAATCCTCGGGCGCCACGCCCTCCAGCGGCGCCAGCCTGCCGCAAAGCACGTGGTAGAGGCCGCGATACTCGCCAACCTGCTCGATGGCCACCACGTCCTTGGCGTCTTCGACGACGCAGATGACGGACCGGTCGCGCCGGGGGTCGCTGCAAATGCCGCACGGGTCCGTCTCGGCGAACTGGTAGCAGACAGAGCACTGCTTGACCTTCTCCTTGACCTCGCGGATGGCGTCGGCCAGGGCCTGGCTCTCCTCATCAGACAGCCTGAGGATGTGATAGGCCAGCCGTTCGGCCGTCTTTTCGCCAACGCCGGGCATGAGGCAGAGCAGCTCCATCAGCCGGCCGATGGACTCCGTGTATGCCTTTGCCATGTTTCGCATCCGCTCGGATCGGGTCAACGCCCGCCCATTGTACACGTCATTCGGACGCTTCGCAATACGTCAGATCAGCCCCTCCAGTCCGGGGACGTTGAGCTTGCCCGTGACCTTGGCTCGTTCGGCCTCCTCGAGTTCCTGCGACTTCTTGAGGCCCTGGCGGATGGCGGCCAGGATCATCTCCTGCAGGAACTCCGGACCCTCCTCTTCGAGCACGACGGGGTCAATCTTCACGTCCAGCGGATCCTGGAGGCCGTTGAACATGACCTGCACCATGCCGCCGCCGGCGCTGCCCTCCACGACCCGCTCGCGCAGGTCGTCCTCGACTTCCTGCATGCGCCGCTGCATGTCCTTGAGGTGCTTCTGGGCCTGTTTCATCATCCCGCCCAGGTCTTGCATGCCGCCGAAGCCTTTCATCTTGCTCTCTCCGCTTTTTCGACAGAATGAAACGCGAACCCCCGTCGAGGCGGCCTATTCGGGCTCCTCTTCCTCGGCCGGCTCTTCCTCGTCGGGCTCCGCCTGATCTTGGGGGACTTGCCGCTGAAGGCGGACCGGGTCCAGGCCGAGCCGCTTGTCGGCCTCGATGAAGGCCCTCATGAGCGGCTCCTCCCGCAGCGCCTCCTGCGCGGCCCCCGGGTCTTCGGCGGAGGCCAGTATCCGCCGGTACTTCTCCTCGCTGACCCCCTCGGGCGGCGCCGGCCGTTCGGGACGCTCGGCCGGTCCGGGGCTGCCCTTCTTCAGCTTGTCGCTCATGCGCCGCAGCACGCCCACGGGGCTCGGGCCAGCCGCCTGCGCGGCAGGCGCGCTCGGAGCGGCCTGGCGGGCCGCGCCCGGATTCGACAGATCGCTCAGTGCCTCCTGCACCGATGCGAGCTCGGACAGCCTGCTCATCTTTATGACGGCCAGCTCCAGCGCGATCCGCCCCGTCGTGTCGCGCCGGGCCCGCAGTTTGGCCTCGCGCAGCAGTTGGATCATGTACGTGAGCTGGTCGGGCGAGAAGAGGGCAGCCTGACGCTTCAACGTCTCGGCGTCGGCTGCCGCCCCGGCCAGCATGGGGTCGTCCCCGCCGCAATAGGAGGCCACCAGCAGGTCGCGCAGGTACTGGCTGAGCTGGTCGGCCAGGTCCTCCACGTCCGTGCCGCCGAAGATGGCCTCGTGCACGGCGGCCAGCGCCTGGGCTGTTTCCTCATGGGCCAGGGCATCCACCATGCGCGCGAGCACCCGGCGGTCCACGGCGCCGAGCACGGCCAGGGCATCTTCCATGCGGACGCTCTCGCCGAACGCGGCCAATTGGTCGAGCGTGCTGAGGGCGTCCCTCATGCTGCCCCGCGCCGCCCGCGCCACGACGCCCAGTGTGCCTTCTTCCACCTGGAGCCCTTCCTTCTCGCAGACGGTCTCGAGGTGGCCGATGATGTCGGCGTCCGAGATACGTCGGAAGTCGAACCGCTGGCACCGGCTCTTGACCGTCTCGGGCAGCTTCTGCGGATCGGTGGTGGAGAAGATGAACTTCACGTGGGACGGCGGCTCCTCCAGCGTCTTCAGCAGCGCGTTGAAGGCCGGGTCGGACAGCATGTGGACTTCGTCGATGTAGTAGACCTTGAAGCGGCTGCGGGCGGGGACGAGCCGCGCGTTCTGGCGCAGGTCTCGCACCTCGTCGATGCCGCGGTTGGAGGCGCCGTCTATCTCCATCACGTCCAGGTCGTCGCCCGTGGCAATGCGGCGGCAGGATTCGCACTCGCCGCAGGGATCGGCAGTGGGGCCGTCCTTGCAGTTGAGGGCCTTGGCCAGAATGCGGGCAACCGTCGTCTTGCCCACCCCGCGCGAGCCGCAGAAGAGATACGCGTGCGCGACCCTCCCCGTCAGGACCGCATTGCGAAGCGTCCGGGCGACGTGCTCCTGTCCGACAACATCCTCGAAACGCTGCGGACGGTACTTGCGGGCGAATACGACGTACATGGGTCGGCTCGTATCTGGAGGATAAGCCGGGCCGGGCGGGCCACCCTGCCCTGGAGGCTGGAAAAAAGGGCCGTGCGCTTCGTCCGAGGTTGTCTGCCGGGGCAGTAGCCGGTGGACGGCTCGGGGCAAGCTACCCCACGGCAAGCCGGGGTACTGCTTATGGCTGCTGGCTTCCGCCCCTGACCAGGTTCGCAGCCGCCCGACTCCATGGGACCTGCCCGTCAACGTCGTCCCCACGGCCCTTGACCACCGGCGGACTCACCCCTCGCGAAGTGGTCAGCCCTGCTGAAGCGGTTTGCAGGTTACAGGGCACCGCTAGCGCCCCGCTTAGCACGGCCCCAGTCTCTTGTCCAAAGGCATAGGTTCAACCGGCCGGCAACGGCCGACCCGTAAGGTACCACACCGCCTGCCGACACGCAACCGAAACACCTCTCGGGGCAGGGGCACCGGCCCCTCGCGTTTGACTTCGCGGGCCGGCGTCACTATATTGGGCATCCGCTTCTGTTACGCCGGCGGCTGGGGAAGAAGGCTCCTCGCCGCCCCATCCGCCGTGCCCTGAGGGAGTCCAGATGCTCGTCATCGGTGAGAGAATCAACGCCACGCGCAAACGCATCGCGCGCGCCATGGCGGACCGTAACGCCGACCTGATAGCACGCGAGGCCCGCGTCCAGGCCGAAGCCGGCGCGGATTTCATCGACGTCAACGCCGGCAGCGACCCGGCCCGCGAGGCGGATAACCTCAAGTGGGCCGTCGAGGTCCTGCAGCGCAGCACCGACCTGCCCCTCTGCCTGGACTCATCCAATCCCGACGTGCTGCGCCAAGGCCTGGAGCTCATCGAAGGCGACGTGGTCATGCTCAACTCGGTGACCGCCGAGGAGGACAAGCTGGCCCAGGTGCTCCCGCTGGCCGCCGAGTCAGGGGCTCTCCTGGTGACGCTGGCCATGGACGAACGGGGTCTGCCGGACAGCGCCGAGCGGCGCGTCGAGGTCACGGCGAAGCTGGTTGAGGCCGCCGGGCAGGCCGGCATCACGTGCGACCGCCTCTACGTGGATCCCTGCATCCAGCCGATCAGCACGGGCGGGGAGCAAGGGATCGCCGTGGTGTCCGCCGTCTTCCGCATCATGGGGGCGTTCGAGGGGCTGCACACGACGTGCGGCCTCTCCAACATCGGCTTCGGCCTGCCGAACCGGAACCTGATCAACCGGGCCTACGTGGCGTGCCTAATTATGGCAGGGCTGGACTCGGCCATCTGCGACCCGACGGCGGAGGGGCTGATGGACTCGGTCCGCGCGGCCGAGGCACTGGCCGGGCGCGACGAGTTCTGCATGAACTACATCCGCGCCATGCGCGATGCGGGACGCTGAGCAAGCGGCTTCAGCAATTGAACTCAGCGCCCCAGCCGGTATGATGTCGGACGACGACTTGGGGGGAAGGGGTATGGCGTCGGAAGACGTAGCGGACGCGCGAATCAAATGGGCGAAGCGCAGGCAGGCCGTGCCGCTCGATTTCAAGATAGTCGCGCTCCTGTTCGTGTTCAGCGGGGCGGCGTCGCTCTTCGAGATGATCATCGGCTGGTTCCTGGATCGTGCATTGTTCGACTTGAATCTCCTGTACTTGCCGGCCGGTTTGGGTTTGCTGAGTTTGCGGCCAACCTGGCGGGACGTAGCAGTCGTCTACACAGGGCTGTGCTTCGTCGTGGTGGCCGCTGGGGGACTCATCGTCGGTGCTCTTGAGTTCACGCCGCTGGGAGCCTTGGCGCCTGATGAACTGACCGTGGACAGGCCGGTGGCAGCAGTTGTTCTTTGGGTGTTGCTATGTGCTCTCGGTGTGTGGGTGCTTGGCGTGTTGACGCGACCGAAGGTGCGGGGGCTTTTCCGGTCAGCGCGAAAGGCCCCGCGCCGCCTGTCGCGGGGGGAGCGCGCCCTGGTGTGCTTTGCAGTGGTAACCGCTTCACTGCTGAGTCTCGCCGGCGTGTACGCCCGCTACGAGCCGGAACTTGAGCAGTCGAGCCGATCAACGGTGCGGGACGGGCGCCTGCTCTCGGTGCACTACGGACATCGAGCGGGCAAACTGGCCTACGCCGTCTTCAGGTCAGAGAACGTTGGATCTCTCCATGGCCATCTAAGCATGGTTGAGAACAAGGCAATATTCCGCAGGCCGGACGGCAGCGAGATCGAGCTACCGGGCGAACACCTGCTCTACGAGGTCATCGACGGCAAGCTCCGGACGAGCGATGAGCCGGTTACGCTGGAGGAACTTGAAGCCTTCCTGCACTCCTCACCCGAGCAGTGCTCGATCGATGCTCTACTGCGCTTCGCAGAGCAGCGACGCGCCAACGCCCCCGCCGCCGATTGAGTCAACCGTCCCAAGCTTCCCCGCGTGGCCTAGCCGGGCCTGCCCTGCACGGATACCTGGTAGCGCTTCGCCGTGTGGAGTTCGAATCCCTGCTCCGCCTTTTTCGCGGCGCAACGGAGCCACTCCTCGCGTCCGAGCCGCTTGTACTCCTCCGCCCGCGCCATCATCGCAGCGTCGCCCCTCGTCCGGTCGCACGGGAACTCGGCGCACTCGAAGCAGACGTCCACCCCGTGCTCCTCGCAGCACTCCCTCGGACAGCCCGGAGGGCCGCCTCCTCCGCCCTTGCAGCATACCTGGCACACGAGCCACGTGTCGTCCCGGCGGAAGAACTCCAGGCCCTTGCGGAACTCGCGGTAGTCGAACTCCTTCAGCTCGCCGGGCATCCAATGCTGGAAACCGTGCGCGTCGGCTATCTCGGCCAGCACCGCGGCGGCCTGGCGGAATGCCGTGTAGCCGCAATACCTGGCACACTGTCCGCCGTAGTGCCCGCAATATGTAATCAGGTCTTCGGGCTTCACGGTTTCTCCCCGTGTTTGCCGATCAGGTACTCGTCAATGGCGGCGGCGGCGCGCTTGCCGGCGCCCATGGCCTGGATGACGGTCGCCGCGCCCGTGACGATGTCTCCCCCGGCGAAGACGCCCTCCAAGCTCGTCCGGCCCGTTACCTCGTCTGCCTCGATGGTGCGCCACTTGGTGACGCCCAGGCCCGGCGTGGTGCGCGGCACCAGCGGGTGCGGCCGGTTGCCGTATGCGGCGATGACGAGTTCCGTGTCGAACTCGAACTCGGTGCCTTCGATCGGGTGCGGGCGACGCCGGCCGTCCGGTCCCGGCTCGCCCAGCTCCATCCGGACGCAGCGCAGGCCCCGCACCCAGCCCGTCTCGTCGCCGAGGACCTCGATGGCGTTGGTCAGCCACATCAACTGGATGCCTTCCTCTTCGGCGTGCTTGAGCTCGGCGGCGCGCGCGGGTGCCTCTTCGATGCTGCGGCGGTAGACGATGCGGACCTCGCCGGCGCCGAGCCGGAGCGCCGTCCGCGCGGAGTCCATGGCCACGTTGCCGCCGCCCAGGACGGCCACGCGGTCCTTGACCATGATGGGCGTGGCGTAGTCGGGATCGTAGCCGCGCATCAGGTTGCAGCGGGTCAGGTATTCGTTGGCGCTCAGCACGCCGTTGAGGTTCTCTCCCGGGATGCCGGCCATGATCGGCAGCCCGGCCCCGGAGCCGATGAAGACGGCCTCATAGCCTTCGTCCAAGAGGTCCTGCACGGTTGCCGTCTTCCCGACGACGAAGTTTCGGACGATCTCGACGCCCATCCCGTTGAGCAGCTCGATCTCGTGCTGGACGATGTCCTTGGGCAGGCGGAAGGCCGGAATGCCGTAAGTGAGCACGCCCCCGGACTCGTGGAGCGCCTCGAAGATGGTGGGGGAGTAGCCGCGACGGGCCAGTTCGGCGGCTGCCGTCAGCCCGGCCGGCCCCGAACCGACGACGGCAACCTTGATCCCGCGCGCCGGCTGCATCTCCGGCAATTCGGTCTTCCCCTCCTGGCGCTCGTAGTCCGCGGCGAACCGCTCGAGGTTGCCGATGGCGACGGGCTCGCCGCGTCGGCCGAGCACGCAGGTCGCCTCGCACTGAACCTCCTGGGGGCAGACACGGCCGCAGACGGCCGGCAGCAGGTTGTCTTCCTTCAGCTTGCGGGCGGCGCCCAGGAAGTCCTCCTCGGCGATATGCTTGATGAAGCTAGGTATGTCTATGCCGACGGGGCAGCCCTCGACGCACTTGGGCTTCTTGCACTGGAGGCAGCGCTGCGCCTCGAGGACGGCCTGCTCGGGCCGCAGTCCGAACGGGACCTCTTCGAAGTTGCGCGTGCGCGTCTCGGCGGGTTGCTCCGGCATCGGCTGGCGGGGTATCTCTACGGCCTTGGTGGCCTCTTGTCCCGCCTGGATCATGGCCTCCTGAAGCTCCGTGTGCCGCCGGTCGCAGCCGTGGGCGGGCTCGTAGCGCGGCAGCGCCCTGGCGGCCGGATCCCGGCTGTACTGCTGCAGGCGTCTCCCCAGTTCCTCGAAGTCCACTTGGTGGCCGTCGAACTCCGGTCCGTCCACGCAGGCGAACTTCGTCTCGCCGCCGACGGTCACCCGGCACCCGCCGCACATGCCCGTGCCGTCCACCATGATAGGATTGAGGCTGACGATCGTCTTTATGCCGAACGGCCGTGTCACTTCGCTGACGGCCCGCATCATGGGCACCGGGCCGACGGCGTAGACCGCGTCGATCGACTCGCCCGAATCGATCATCCCTTGCAGCACCTCAGTCGGGAAGCCGTGGTGCCCTCGGGAGCCGTCGTCCGTGCACAGTTTCAACTCGTCGCAGACATCCTCCAGATCATCTCGGAGAATGAGCAGATCGGCATGACGGGCGCTGATGATGCCGGTCACGCGCTCGCAGTGCTGGCTGAGCGCACGCGCGATGGGCCAGATGAGGGCGATGCCGACGCCCCCGCCCATGGCTACCGCGTGGCGGGCGGGGACGATCTCGGTGGGCATGCCGAGCGGGCCGACCACGTCCGGGATCTCGTCGCCAGGTTCCATGGCGGCCAGCTCCCGCGTGCTGTCCCCGACCGCCTGGAACACCAGCGTGATGGACAACGCCCTGGGGTCGGCGTGGGCCACGGTCAGGGGGATGCGCTCGCCACGTTCGCCGGGGCGCACGATGACGAACTGCCCGACCTGGCGGGCCACCGCGATGCGCGGAGCCCGGATCGTGATCCGGAACGTTTCAGGCGCCAGCTCTTCCTTGCTGAGTAGTTCGAACAACGGTCTGCCTCATGTGGTGCAGGTTGGCGAGTTGACCCGGGGTGGCGACACGGCTTGCCAACGGCAGGCAAAAGGGCGCCGGCGAGGCCCCTCCATCTGGAAGTATCTGCAATGCAGACCCTTCCGCAACCCCTGCCGGCGCCTCTTGAGTTCCAGTCCAGGGAGAACCCCGGCGTCCCGCTTGCCTGGAAGTCCTTCGGTCAGCAGACCGCCGACGATGCAGCCAGGCGTGCAAGACCGGCCTGGCACATGGCGCGTTCCCCCCGCCCGGGTAAGCGCGCAAACGCGGATATCCGTGCTGATTGTACACCAAGTGGGGCGGGCCGGCAAGCTCACAGAGCCCCCCAAAGGCTCCGCAGACCGCGCAAGGCGGCTTGCATCAATCACGCCATCTGACTAGAATCCCAGGATTGGCGCCGCTTCGAAGCCGCGGCGCTGCCGCCATACAGGAGGAACCAATGCCCCCGAAGCCTCTCGTCGACTTGAGCGCCATTGACCTGTCCGAGGTCGTCGCGGGCCCGGAGGAGATCCGCCGCCACAACCCGCAGCGCTATGAGATGGAACACCTCAACGGCATCATCCACCTGGACCTGGACGAGGGTGTGGCCGTGGGTTTCAAGGACGTGCGGGACGACGAGTTCTGGGTGCGCGGCCACGTTCCGGGCCGGCCGCTGCTGCCCGGCGTGCTGATGTGCGAGGCGGCTGCGCAGCTCTGCAGCTTCTACTTCCAGAAGGCCGTGAAGGTGGGCGGCTTCATCGGATTCGGGGGTATGGAGGGTGTCAAGTTCAGGCGGGAGGTGGTGCCGGGCGACCGCCTGATCCTGGTCGTCAAGGAAGTGGACGTCCGGCCCCGCCGCGCCACCTTGAGCTGTCAGGGCTTCGTGGGGGACAAGATGGTCTTCGAGGCCACGATCGTCGGCATGCCGATGTGAAGCCGGCTTGCCTCGCGGCGGGAAGAGCCTGAATCCATTCAACGAGAACAGAGATGCCGGACCTGCTTTACGAGATCGGGACGGAAGAGCTGCCGGCCGGCTACATCGAGCCGGCGCTTCAGCAGCTAGCCGATGGGCTGAAGGCACGGCTGGCGGAAAGCCGCCTCACCTTCGGCGTCGTCCACGCCGCGGGCACTGCGCGCCGCCTGGTTGTTGCCGTGGCAGGAGTTGCCGAGCGGCAGCCGTCGTTGACCGTCAGGAGCATCGGCCCGCCTGCGAAGGTCGGCTTCGACGCGGAGGGCAAGCCCACGCCGGCCGCGCAGGGGTTCGCTCGCAGCAAGGGAGTCCCAGTGGAGTCCCTTCGTGTCGAGGAGACGGACAAGGGACCCTACGTCGTGGCGCAGGTCGAACAGGCCGGCCGGGCCGCCGCCGAGGTCTTGCCCGCCATCCTGCGCGAGGCCACGGCGGCCGTCAGCTTTCCCAAGTCCATGTGCTGGCAGGAGGACGGCTTTCAGTTCGCGCGTCCCATCCGGTGGCTGGTTGCGCTGCTCGGTGAAGGGGTGGTCGATCTGACGATAGCGGGCGTCAAGGCCGGCCGGGTCACGCGGGGGCACCCGTTCCTGGACGGGGGTCGGGCCGAGCTGAAAGACGCTTCCTTCGAGCGATACCGCAACGCGCTGCGCAAGCGTTTCGTCATCGTGGAGATCGGCGAGCGGCGGGACATCATTCGTGAGGAGATCAACGTAGTCCTGGCACGCTACGGTTCGCAGCTCACCGACGAGGAGCTGCTGGACGAAGTGACCAACATGGCCGAGTGGCCGCACGCGGTCGAGGGCTCGTTCGACGCGCACTTCCTGGACATGCCGGCGCCCGTGATCGGCGCCGCGATGATAGAGCATCAGCGGTACTTCCCCGTGCACGATCGCGAGGGGGGCCTCGTGCCTCGCTTCGTCACCGTGTCCGACCGGACCGCGGACCAGGAAGACCTGGTGCGCGAGGGGAACGAGCGCGTGCTGCTGGCGCGGCTGGAGGACGCCAAGTTCTTCTGGGAGGAGGACAGCCGTCGCAGCCTGGAGGAGCTGGTCCCCCGGCTGGCGGACGTGGTGTTTCTGGGCGGCCTTGGCGACAACCTGCAGCGCGTCGAGCGGCTGGCCGAACTCGGAGCGCGCATTGCGGCGAAGCTCGGCCCCCACGTCTCTGAAGCCCACGTTCGGCGCGCGGCCCGCCTGTGCAAGGCGGACCTCCTGACCGGGCTCGTCGGCGAGTTCCCCGGCCTCCAGGGCGTCGTCGGGCGGGAACTGGCCCTGGCGCAGGGCGAGGACCCGGCCGTGGCGGCGGCCATCGCGGAGCACTACCGGCCGGCCGGGGCCGACGACGCGCTGCCGTCCACTCCGGAAGGCAGTGCCCTGGCGCTGGCCGATAAGGCGGACGTCATCGTCGGCTGTTTCTCGCTCGGGCTGCTTCCCAGCGGCTCGCAGGATCCGTACGCCCTGCGCCGCAACGCGCTCGGCATCCTCCTCATCATTGAGGAGGGCGGTCTGGCGCTGCGGTTGGATGATCTCGTCGAGATGGCGCGCCAGGTCGCGCGAGAGCACGGGATCGAATGCGACGAGGAGGCCGCCCGGAAGGTCCTGGACTTCTTCCGCGACCGGCTCTACCACGCGGCCATCGAGCGGAGCTTCAGGCACGACTTCGTGCGGGCGGTGCTGGCGGCGGGCTGTGAAGACGTCGGCGATTTCTGGCGCAGAATGGCGGCCCTCGCCGAGTGCGGACAGAAGGACTGGTGGCCGGCGCTCGTGGAGCTGGTGGACCGGACCTACCGCATCCAGCGCGACCTCGACCGGATTGCCGAGGTCGAAGACGAGCTGCTGTCCGAGCCGCTCGAGGTCGAGCTGGCCGCGGCGCTGAGGGGGAACCGCGACGCCATCGCCGCGATGCTCGATAAGGGCGACTACGTGCCGGCGGCCGAGCGCTACTGCGAGGTCTTCGCGCACCTCGTCCACGACTTCTTCGAAGAGGTCTTCGTCAACGTCGAGGACGGGGCCGTGCGGCTGAACCGCAAGTCGCTCTGCGGCTGGGTGTACCGCCTCTTCGCCGACCGCTTTGCGGACCTCTACCTCATCGAGACCGCCGAGCGCCAGCAGTAGGCGCGGCCACGTGGGTGTCCTGGCGTACGAAAGCGTCCAGAACACGTCATTCCGAGGCGTGCCATGCGCGCTGCACGCCGAGGAATCTCACGTGTGCGGACCGATGCACCGAGATTCCTCGCGCGCCATTCGACGCACTCGGAATGACAGCGGACGGGTTGCTGAGCGCCGGCAGTAGGGCGGCCTGCAACCGGTCCCCTGGCGGGGGCCCGGGTTGGACCGCAACGGACTCGGCGCATCCCCTGCCAGCGTATGGGCGCCGTGGGCCTGGGAGCACAACCTTGAAGAAGGACTTCCCCATACTGGAGTTCGACGGTGCGCGCGAGGCCGTCATCGAGCCCTCGCGTGAGATCCAGCCCATCGACATGCCCGAGCGCTGCGTGTTCTGCTTCTTCCACGACGTGATGGCCGGCCTGCCGGAGAACGAAGGAACGCGGCACGTCAAGGACCTGAAATCCGAACTCGGGGCGCATCCGGTTTACGAGATCAGCGTGGAAGGGCGGCGGGTGGCGGTTCTGCATCCCGGCGTCGGCGCGCCGCTCGCGGCGGCCCTCATGGAGGAGGTGATCGCGCTCGGCTGCCACAAGTTCATCGCATGCGGCAGCGCCGGCGTACTGGACAGCGGGATCGCTCTGGGCCACGTCATCGTGCCGGCAAGTGCCGTGCGCGACGAAGGCACGTCGTACCACTATCTGCCCCCCGGCCGAGAGGTAGCGGCCAGCCCCGAAGGCGTCGCCGCCATCCGGCACGCGCTGGACGAGCACGGGGTCGACTACATCGTCTCTAAGAGCTGGACGACGGATGCCTTCTACCGTGAGACGCCGGCCAAGGTGCGGCTTCGCCGGTCGGAGGGATGCGTGGCAGTCGAGATGGAGGCGGCCGCGCTGTTCGCCGTCGCGCAGTTCCGGGGCGTCACCTTTGCACAGATGCTCTACGGCGGCGACGACGTGGGCGGCACGGAGTGGGACTCGCGCGACTGGCATGGGCGCGGCGCCGTGCGCGAGCGACTCTTCCGGCTGGCGGTGGCAGCGTGCCTGCGGTTGTGAGTGCGGGGGGAGGCGGAAGTGCGAAGTCAGAAATCGGAAGTGAGAAGTGCCAGAGCCAACGACGAGCAATGAAGGACGAGCAACGAGCAACGGCCCTCACAGGGATGGACAGGGTCGACAGGATGACGGCGACGACAACAGCAGAAGGCAGCCTCAACAACATTGCTGTGAGCTTAGCTTCGCCTCGTCGTCACTGTTGCCGTGTCTTCATCCTGGGCATCCTGGATATCCCTGTTCGAGGCCGTTGTTGAGCACGAGCCAGAGCCAACGACGAGCAATGAAGGACGAGCAACGAGCAACGGCCCTCACAGGGATGGACAGGGTCGACAGGATGACGGCGACGACAACAGCAGAAGGCAGCCTCAACAACATTGCTGTGAGCTTAGCTTCGCCTCGTCGTCACTGTTGCCGTGTCTTCATCCTGGGCATCCTGGATATCCCTGTTCGAGGCCGTTGTTGAGCAACGAACAACGGCCTTTACAAGGATGGACAGGATGGACAGGATGACGACGACAACGACGACGACAACGACAACGACAACGACGACGACAACACCATGGGGCGGGCTCAGCAGCATCGCCTTGACCTTAGCTTCGTCTTGTCGCTGCTGTCGTCGTGTCTCTATCCTGGGTATCCTGGATATCCCTGTTCGAGACCGTTGTTGAGCGCGAGCAGGAGTAAGAGCAGGGGCGGGCGATGATCCGACGGTGCGAAGAGGGCGATTCTGAGGCGATCTACGAGATCGTCAACGACGCGGCGCAGGCTTACCGCGGCGTGATACCGGCCGACCGCTGGCACGAGCCCTACATGCCTCGGGAGGAGCTCCGCCGCGAGATCGAGGCCGGCGTCGTCTTCTGGGGCTACGAGGCCGAGGGCGAGCTGGTCGGCGTGATGGGCATCCAGGACGTGGGGGACGTGACGCTCATCCGGCACGCCTACGTACGCGCCGCCTGGCAGCGAAGGGGCGTCGGCGGAAAGCTGCTGCGCCATCTCTGCGGGCTGAGCGAGAAGCCGATCCTGATCGGCACCTGGGCGGACGCCGAGTGGGCGGTCCGCTTCTACCAGAAGCACGGCTTCCGGCTCGTCACGCGTGAAGAGAAGGACCGCCTGCTGCGCAAGTACTGGTCCATCCCGGCGCGCCAGGTCGAGACCTCAGTGGTCCTGGCCGGGCCAAGATGGTTCGAGTCTTCCCGGTCCAAGCCGGAGCCGGTGGCGCATCGGTTCCTGAGTCCTGTGGTCCACCCGTGGGGCTTGTTGTCGGTCGCGACGGTGTTGGCGTGCGTTGCCACCCTCGCGGGCTTGCTTGGTCGAGTGTCCTGGCTCCTCGAACTGGCGAGCCACTTCCGCGTGCAGTACCTGTGTGTGCTGCTTCTGGGCGGGGCGGCCTTTGCCGTGCGAAGGAAGTGGTGGTCCCTTGGCTTTACGGCGGGGTTCGCCGTCGTCAACCTGTTCCTGGTGCTTCCGCTGTACCTGGGTCCTGCCCCCCCTGCCGGCGCTGGGCCGGACTTGCGGGCCTTACTCATCAACGTGAACGTCGCGAATCGCCAGTACGAAACGGTAGCCGAGTACATCGCTTCGGCTTCGCCTGACGTCATCGTTCTACTCGAGGTGAACGAGAACTGGTTGAGCCAACTGGGGGCACTCCGTGAGGAATACCCTTTCTGGATTCAGGCCCCGCGCCGGGGCAACTTTGGGATCGCCCTCCTGAGCCGCCTGCCCGTAACCGGCGCCATCCGTGTGATCGGGGACGTCCCGGTTCCCTCAATCGCTGCGCAAGTGGACGTGCACGGGCGGCGCTTGAGGCTTGTCGCCATTCACGTTCTGCCCCCGGCCGGCGCAGCCAATGCCGCATGCCGGCGGCACCAGCTCCGCGCTCTGGGTGAACTTGCGGGGTCGTGGAGCGATGCGGTGGTCGTGCTCGGGGACCTCAACTGCACTCCGTGGTCTCCTCTCTTCCGTGATCTGCTGAGGGAGGGAAAGCTCATGGATGGACGAAAGGGCTACGGCATCAAGCCCTCCTGGCCCGCAGGCTTGCCCCTCCTGTGGATACCCATCGACCAATGCCTGGTGTCGGATAGGATTGAGGTCAAGAGCTTCACCGTGGGGCCGGACGTTGGGTCCGATCACTATCCGGTGTTAGTTGAGCTCTCGCTGCCGCCGCCCGTAGGCGGCGCGGAGGGCCGCCCGTGATTGAGATACGGCAAGCGACGGACTCGGACGCGGATGTCATCTGGGAGATGCTTCGCGAGGTGGCTCAGGAGGGCGATTCGTTCCCCTTCGCCACCGACGTGCCGCGGGAGGATTCGCTTCGCAGGTGGCTCTCGCCCCCCCACCGTGTCTTCGTGGCCTGTCTGGACAGGGAGCCCGTCGGGACCTACGCTTTGAGGGCGAACCACGGCGGGCCGGGCTCGCACGTGGCGAACGCCGGCTACATCGTCAAGTCCGAGCATCGCGGCAAGGGCGTCGGCACCGCCATGGTCGGGCACTCGCTGGAGACGGCCAGGGAGATGGGCTTCCTCGCCATGCAGTTCAACCTGGTGCTGAGCACGAACGAACGGGCGCTGCACGTCTACCGCAAGCACGGGTTCGAGATCGTCGGCACGCTGCCGAAGGCGTTCCGCCATCCGGAGCACGGCCTGGTGGATGCCCACGTGCTGTACCGCTTCCTATGACGGCTTTCGACGTAGCGTGCCGGCGGATGGAAGCCTGTACGTGCGGGCAAGTTCCGCTGCCGGGGGGGGCGGCGGCCGTCGGACCGGCGAGATTCCTCGCCCGCCGAGCAGCGGGCTCGGAATGACATGAAGTGGGTGCGCTCGGCAGTCGGGGGCGCTTCTTCCCTGGCCTAGCGGCCAGGGCTATTCCTGTGCCGCCCCTGACGGGGCTTTACGGCCTACGGCTCAGGACCCGGGGGCATTAGGGACCGGCGCCTCAGCTTTCCTGCGCGGCGGCGAGGCGGTCGATGGCCTTCTGGCCGATGTCCGTGCGGTAGTGGGCCTTCTCGAAGTGTATCTTGCCCACGGCCTCGTAGGCGCGGTCTTTGGCGTCCTGGATGGTCTCGCCGCGCGCGGTGACGCCGAGCACGCGTCCGCCGTTGGTCACCACCTGGCCGTGTTCCAGCGCCGTGCCCGCGTGGAAGACCATGACGTCGTCCATCTTCGCCGCGTCCTTGAGCCCCTCGATGGGGAAGCCCTTCTGGTAGCCGGCGGGGTAGCCGCCTGAGGCCATGACCACGCAGAGCGTGGGCCGGGGGTCCCAGCGGATGTCCACGTCCTCCAGCGTGCCGTCGATGATGGCGAGCAGGATGGGCATCAGGTCGCTTTCCAACCGCATGATGAGGGGCTGGAGCTCGGGATCGCCCAGGCGGCAGTTGAACTCGAGCACCTGCGGCCCGTCGCCCGTCACCATGATGCCTGCGTAGAGGGCGCCCTGATAGGGCTTGTCCTCGCGGTTCATGGCATGGACGGTCTGGACCAGGACCTCGCGCTCGATCTGTGTGGCCAGTTCGTCGGTGATGACGGGCGCCGGGCTGTAGGCGCCCATGCCGCCCGTGTTCGCTCCCTGGTCGCCGTCGTAGGCGGCCTTGTGGTCCTGGCTGGAGGGCAGCACGGCGATGGTCCGGCCGTCGGTGAAGGCGATCATGCTTGCCTCCTCGCCGGCCAGGCAGCTCTCGATAACGATCTGGGCACCGGCCTGGCCGAATTCCTTGCGGATCATGATGCGGTCCACGGCCTCGTAGGCGTCCTTCAGCGTCTCGCAAACGATGGCGGCCTTGCCCGCGGCCAGGCCGTCCGCCTTGACGACGATGGGCGCGCCCACCATTTCCAGGTAGGACTTGGCCCGCTCGGCCGCGTTAAAGACGCGGAAAGTCGCCGTAGGAATGCCGTGCCGCTCCATCAGTTGCTTGGCAAAGACTTTGCTCCCCTCGATCCGCGCCGCCAGCCGGTTCGGCCCGAAGACCTTCAGGCCGGAGGACTCGAAGGTGTCGACGATTCCCCTCACAAGCGGCTCCTCGGGCCCGACGACGGTCAGGTCTATGCCGTTCTCCCGCGCGAATCTGCGCAACTGGGGCACGTTTGACTGGGCGATGTCCACGCACTCGGCCTGTTCAGCTATGCCCGCGTTGCCGGGCGCGCAGAACAGGCGGTCGACCATCGGGGAGTCCGCCAGCTTCCAAACCAGTGCGTGTTCCCTGCCGCCGCCGCCGACTACGAGGACCTTCATCCTTGCCGCCCCTCCTCGGGCCAATGGATCCTATCCGTAGCGTTACTCATGCGCCCGTGCGCGCGGGCGGGGCACAGTATAGCGACGCCGCTCTGAGCGGTCAAACAGGCGGCCGTCGGCCTTTGTTTACGGTTCGGGAGCGTGTCAGTATAATGGGCTGCTTCCTGGGCATTCTGCATTGTGCGGACGCGATGAGCCAACAACGGACATCTGCGGGCGGGGGCAAGGACGCCAAGATGGCCCTCATGCCGCTCGGCGCTCATCTGGAGGAACTGCGGGCGCGCCTCATCAAGTGCCTCCTGGCGCTGGGGGGCACGTTTCTGTTGTGCTGGATCTTCCGCGAGCGGCTGATGGCGATCCTGATCAGGCCGCACGTGACCGCCATGCGGGCATTCGAGTTGGACACGACGCTGAAGTTCAGGAGCTACCTGGAACCCGTCGTGGCGCAGTTGAAGGCCTGCATCGTGGTCGCGCTTGTGATCACGGCACCCATCATCATCTACCAGACGTGGGCCTTCGTTGCGCCCGGGCTCTTCCCGCACGAGCGGTCCAAGACGCTGAAGCTAGGCGCCGCCTGTGTCGTGTGCTTCGGGGCGGGAGTCTGCTTCGGCTATTTCCTGTTCGTGCCGATTGCGTTGCGCTACTTGCTGAGCCTATCCGGCGCGGCGACGGAGCCCGTGCTGATGGTCGGCTCCTACCTGTCGATGTTCTTCCTGTTGACGTTCGCGCTCGGGATCGCCTTCCAGACGCCGGTCGTCGTCTTCTATCTGGTCCGCTGGGGCGTCCTGGACGTGGAGTCCCTCCAGAAGAGCCGCAAGGGCGTGATCCTGGCGGCCTTCGTCATCGGTGCGTTTCTGACGCCGCCCGATCCGCTCACACAGATAATGATGGCCGTGACCCTCATCGTGCTTTACGACCTGGGCGGCCTGCTCGCCGCGCCGAGCGCCGCGACGGTGAAGGGATTCGTGAAGTTTGCGGGAAGCGTGGCGGCGATCGGTGCAGGGCTGATAGCCTGGTATGCCTTCTGGCCCGTGGCGGAGGCGAGCGTGATCAAGGGCACGGTGACGGTGGGGGGCAACCCGGTCGAGGCCGGCCGGCCCGCCAAGGTGCGGCGGGGCGCAGTCTGCCGCACGGCCGGGGACTCGGTCGCCCGGATCGCCTTCGGCCGGAAGGGGGCCACGGAGGCCTTTCTTGCCGAGGAGGGGCGGCTCCAGGTCAACGGGCCGCGGAGCGTCCGTCTTCTGGGGGGCGAAGCCCTGGTAGCCAGCCCCCACGAGAGCGCCGAACTGGGCGTGCACACCGCCGCAGCAACGGTCGTCGTTGCCGGCGCGCGCGCGCAGCTTACCTGCCCCCGGCCGAGCACGTTGACCGTGACCGTTTTCCGTGGCGAAGTCGGTGTCAAGTCCGAAGGGCTGAGCCGACGCATCGGCGCCGGCGAGACGGCCACCTTCCACACCGGGGGCGAACCGGTGGACTACTCCGAGGCCGAACAGCGCTGGCGGGAACTGACCCAGCCGGAGTAACGAACGGACATAACAGGGATGTACAGGATATTCAGGATAACCACTAACGACTAACGATTAACCACTAACGATTAACCACTAACGATTAACGGCTGAATGACCATACAACGGCTCTTACCCGTGCAGCCGCCGGTACTCCAATCTCGGGCGGCCGAAGTTGACGAGGAGGCCGACTTCCAGGCCGGTGGCTTTCAAGTAGTTGATGACCTGGGCCTGATGCTCGGGTGTCAGCGCTTTCGCCGCCTTGAGTTCCAGCAGAACCTTGCCGGCCACGACTATGTCGCCCACAAATTCCCCGACGGTCTCACCGCGGAACGACACCGAGATCGGGACCTGCGACTTGGCCGTCATGCCCTTCTGACGTAACGCAAGCAGCAGAGCGTTCTCGTAGACTGATTCCATGAAACCAGGGCCGAGTTCGTTGGCTACCTCGAAGCAAGCTTCGAGTATCTCTGCCGTGATGTCTTCATAAAGCACGCGGCCCATGCCTCCTCATAACCGCGCCTGCCAACCGTGGCGAGATGCACGCATCGGAGCCGTCATGCGGTCATGCGGTCGTCAGTCGTTAATATTCGTCGTTATCCTGTATATCCCTGTTAGATGCCGTGTTGTAGCCCAGGAGCTGCCGTGGGCGTTCGCCGTCATCCTGTATATCCTGTGAATCCCTGTTAGATGCCGTGCCGTAGCCCAGGAGCTGCCGTGGCCGTTCGCCTCCTCCTGTGTATCCCTGCTAGATGCCGTGCCGTAGCCCAGGAGTTGCCGTGGCCGTTCGCCTCCTCCTGTGTATCCCTGCTAGATGCCGTGCCGTAGCCCAGGAGTTGCCGTGGCCGTTCGCCGTCATCCTGTATATCCTGTGAATCCCTGTTAGATGCCGTGTTGTAGCCCCGGCGGCCGTCGTTCGCAGTATCCTGTACGTCCCTGTTAGATGCCTTTCCGCACGCTGAGCCTCGGGGGCGCCATGCAGCCGACGGGCAGCAGGTTGTAAGCGTCCTGCCAGTCGTCCCCGCTCGTAACGAACTGGCCCGGCCCGACCCAGCGCGGCCGCGCCTCGGTGGTGTGTAGCGGGCCGAAGGCGTTGCGGCGATGGCCAATGACCTCGACGGCCAGTTCGGCCCCCGCGCCTTTGCGCACGAGGTCTGTTATCTCCACTTCGTGCGGTTGCCATCCGATGACGCCGGCCTCGGCACCGTCTACCAGCACGCGAACGCACGCGCCGGCGAACTCCGGCACCTCGACGAAGAGCCGCTCCCCGGCGGTCGGCTCCGTGCTGACGGGCGTGCGGTAGACCACCGATCCGCTGTAGAAGGGCATTCCCTGCTCGCGCCAGTCGCCCAGCGTCGTGGCTGCGAGCGGGCCGGTGATGCGGGCGTCCGCACCGTCCACCTCGACCCCGAACTCGCCAAGCAGGTAGCAGATCTCGAGCTGGCAGTCGTCGTCCATCGTGCCCTTCAGAAGCAGCGTGTTCTCGCCTTCCACAAGGACGGCCTCGTCCAGCGGCAGCAGCCGGATGGCCAGATCCACCCACCAGCCGCATTCGGCGTCCGTCGAGATGGGGTTGCCGTTGAGGGTGATCTCGAAGCAGGATGGGTTCTCCAGCGCCAGGAAGACCGGCCCGTGCGGCACCGCGTCGACCTGGAACCGGTAGCGAAGGGCGATGCGCCCGGTCGGGCCCTTCTTCTTTTCCCTGGCCCAGGGCTGCACCATTGAGCCGCCGCGCGTGGGCAGCCCGATCGCCGTGCGGATCTCCGTGTCCGCCTTCAGTATCTCCAGCGGTCCGCTCCAATCCCCCTCGTGCACCTTGTACTCGGGCATGTCCAGCACGAAGACGTTCGGATCCGTGAGCTCCGCCGTCCAGGCATCGGCTGCAAGCTCGATGGACCGGACCTCCTGGAGTTGCTCGACCGGCGGGAGCTCTTCCGTCTCCGGAGTGATGACGAAGAGGCAGCTGCCGCTCGGCGCCATTTCGGCGGCGAAGCGGAGCGCCCCCTCGGCCCGCTCGGTTCCGGCGGCGTAGCGCTCTCCGCTCTCCGTGTCCCAGAACTGCACGTTGCCCTCGGCCTGCACCTCGATGGTAAGGGCGCCGGTGGCGTTCACCCGGTCGATGTTACACATGAACAGATGAAGCTCCTCACCCTCACGGTGCAGGAGGTAGAGCACGCCCGGCTACTCGTTCCCGCCCTCGTCGCGGATGCTGACGACGCGCGCCGGCTCGCCGGCCGCGAGGACCTGCTCGTTGTCGAACTCGACGCGCGAACACTTGTCTGCGACTTCGGCCACTGCGTCCGAGGGCTCCGCGTCGACGCAGGGAGGCAGGGGATTGCAGAAGACGACGGTTCCGCCCGCCTCTGCGAAGTCCTGGAGGACGTCCAATGTGCTGCCGCGTAGCGTGTCCACCGGGGGCACGAGCACGACGTCGTACCGGGCCACACCCACCTTGAGCGCCGGCTTTTCAGCGGCCTGGACCTCGGCCAGGCGGGACAGCATCTCCTCGTCCCCGTAGTCGAAATCCACGTGGCCGTCCAGCAGCCAGTGCAGCACTGAGTCGAACTGCTCCTCCAGCCGTTGGACGGCTTCGTCCTCATGCCAGCCGACCGTCGCCCGGGCCCAGACGCTCTCGACCGGGTGGATGACCAGCAACTTGCGCACCGCCTGGCCACGGCTCATCACGGCGTCGACGCGGCCGAAGTAGTCCTCCACCTTGCGGTAATGCTCCCACCACGGCGATTGGAAGCC
This sequence comes from uncultured candidatus Brocadiaceae bacterium, assembly GCA_964605915.1. Lineage (GTDB taxonomy): Bacteria > Planctomycetota > Brocadiia > SM23-32 > SM23-32 > DAOVRD01. The sequence goes on from CAZSET010000010.1 coordinate 21,394, forward strand.
GATGGAGGCGGGATAGTCGCGCTTGGCCTGCCCGGACATGGTGTACCAGAACAGATGCTGGCATCGCAGGTTGATGCCCAGGGCCGCCTGCCAGTCGCCGATGGCCTTGTGGCCCTCGAACGGGAAGTCCCAGCCCGTGCACCCGTAGAGCTCGGAGAGCAGCCAGCGCCGCCCCGTCTGGCGCAGAACGCTGGAACACTGTTTGGCTGTGCTCAACTCGGGCGGCTTCTCGGTCAGGACGTCGATTCCCGGCGCCTGCATGAACTCGTAGAATCGCATCGCCGATCCGACCACGCTGGACTGCCGGCACAGGCTCTCCTCGGCGAGCACGTGGCCGGTGAAAAGCAGGTTGTTCTGGCCACACCATTCCCCGACCTGTCGCGCGAAGGCGTCCACAAACAGGAACGTCTTGCAGTCATGGTAGTGGTATCGGGGCTGCGAGACGTCCTTGCCGTCCACTTCGAGGAACAGCTCCGGCAGGTGGTCCATAATGTCGTAGCCGTACCTCTCCTGGAAGACCTTCGGAAGGTCGGGGGTCCAGGGGACGGCACGGCCGGCCCCCCCGAAGACGGACCGCTCGAACAGGCCGCCGTGGTTCGGCTCGTCGGTGAACACGCCGGGAACCAGCCCGCCGAAATGCTCCCCCACCCTTTCCTTGTAGGCCTCGTGCGTGACTTCGATGAACTTGCGGACCGCTTCGTGGCTCATCGTGTCCAGGTACGTGGCGTCGTTGTACCACGAGCTCGGGCTGTCGGCGGTCACGAAGAAGGCGAGCACCTTGGCGTCGACCGGCGATACCGTTGTGTCGCCCCGGATTCGCTTAACATCGCTGGCTTGGGACCCATCGATGCACGCCGAAAAGAGCGCCAGGGGCTCGCGCTCGAACTGGAGGGTAAAATCGTCCGAGACGACCATCTGCAACTGCTTGTGCCGGAACCGCGGGTCCTTCGTGACCAGGCCGCCGGCGGCGCCCGATGGCCAGCGGTCCTCGTCGTAGAGCCACGCCTCCATGCCGAGCTTGCCCGCTTCGTCTATGCAGGCCTTGACCATCTCGAACCACTCGTCGGACAGGTAAGGCGTGGCCAGCCCGACCCGCGAGTGCATGAAGAACCCGCCCAGCCCCATGCGGTGCATGACGCGTATCTGGCGCCTCAGCTCTTCCGCTTCCAGCTTGCCATTCCAGGCCCAGAAGGGCTTGCCCCGGTAGGCAGGTCCGGGATCCTTGAACGCTTCCTTCAAGTCTTCCATCAGCCGGTCCGTCCTTTCTGCGGGGAGGCGCCAGCACCCTCCGGCCGTCTGCGCCATCCCCTTGCCGTGAGCTCAGATCTTGTGTATGTGCGGCTCCCTGTAATCCTTCAATGCGTTGCGGGTGTCCAGAATCAGCCGTGCCTCGCGCACGACCGCGTCCCACGGGAAGTCCGAATGGTCGGTGATGATGATGACGCAATCCTTTGCAGCCAACTCGCTCTGCTGGATGGGCACGGCCTCCAGGCGAGCGCCGTCCGGCAGCGCGACGGCCGGCACATGGCTGTCGCTGTAGGAAACCAGCGCGCCCTTGCTGCGCAGCATCTCGATGATGTTCAGCGCGGGGGACTCGCGAACGTCGGAAACGTCCCGCTTGTAGGCCACGCCCAGGACATGGATCGCGGAGCCCTTGAGCGGCTTGCCGGCGTCATTGAGCAGGTCGGCCGCCAGCTCGACCACGTATTCGGGCATGCCGGCGTTGACGCGGCCGGCCAGGTCGATGAAGCGCGGCTCGAACCCGTGCAGCCGAGCCTTCCAGGCCAGGTAGAACGGGTCGACGGGGATGCAGTGCCCGCCCAGCCCCGGCCCGGGGTAGAATGCCTCGAAGCCGTACGGCTTTGTCCCGGCGGCGTCCACCACCTCCCACACGTCGATGCCCAGCTTGTGACACATGACGGCCAGTTCGTTGACCATCGCGATGTTGACGCTGCGGTAGGTGTTCTCCAGCAGCTTGACCATCTCGGCCACGCGGCTGGAGGAGACCTCGACGACCGTGTCCACCACGCGCCTGTAGAGCGCCGCCGCCATGCGCGTGCAGTCCGGCGTGATGCCGCCGACGACCTTGGGAACGTTTTCGATGCTGAACTGCGAATGGCCCGGTCCGGGGTCGACCCGCTCCGGGCTGAAGCCGAGCCAGACGTCCGTGCCCACCCGGAGGCCGTTGCGCTCCAGCCGCCCGCGCACCAGCTCGTCCGTCGTGCCCGGATACGACGTGCTCTCCAGGATGACAACCTTGCCGGGGCCTATGTGCTGTGCAATTGCGTCCACGCTGCGCACGATGAACGAGACGTCGGGCTCCCTCGTCTTGCGCAGAGGAGTGGGGACGCAGATGAGCACGGCGTCGCAATCGCGCACGATGGCGTAGTCCGTGGTGGCGATGAGCTTGCCGCTCTCGACGGCCGCCCCCAGCTCACCGTTGCTGACGTCGTCGATGTAGGACCGGCCGGCGCCGATCGCCGCCACGCGGCCGGCGTCCGTGTCGATGCCGACGACCTTCTCGACGCGTCCGGCGCACTGGAGGGCAAGCGGCAGCCCAACGTAGCCCAACCCCACGACGGCCACGGTTATGCGCCCCGCGTTGATCCTCTCAAGGAATGCTTCGGCGGTCTCTGACGGGTCCACGGTTCGCGACTCGGTCCTTTGAGGATCCCGGGCAACGGGTCACTCGTCGTCACGTGGGACGACGTACAGGCGCCTGGCCTGATCCATGATGTAAACATTGTCCGACCACAGCTCGCCCTCAGGCGTGTCTGCGACGGCTTTGAAAGAGCTGTGCAGGCTCGAGCTGAGTATGTCGCAGTAGTGAACCAACAGCGCCTCGGGGGTGCGGGGAAGCACCGGCGAGCCCCACTCCATCTTCCCGTGGTGGCTCAGGATGATGTGCAGGAGCATCGCCTTCCGGCGGGCAGCCCGGTCCTCTCGCCCCTTCGGCACGTGGGGCCTGACCGCGCTGTCCCACACGTTGCTGACCATCGAGCCGCTGATGAAGATGTGTTCGAGCAGTTCGCCCGCTTCCGTCCGTTCGCTGACGCCGGCGACCAGGCGATAGGTGTTCACCTTGCCCACGTCGTGGAGGGCAGCGCCGCAGAGCAGAAGGTCCCTGTCGAACGGACCGCTGTGCGCGCCGGCTATGCTGCAGGCCAGGTTCCAGACCTCCAGCGTGTGTTCGATCAGGCCGCCCGTGTAGTTATGGTGGTGGTAGCTGGCGGCGGGGCTTTCCTTGAACTGCGCGGCAAAGGTCGCGTTGCCATGGAACTCCGCCATCAGCCGCTTGAGCTCGGGATCCTGGAATCCCTCGCGCTCCCAGTTGAACAGCGTCTCGAATGCGGCGTCCACGTCGATGTCCGTCGTGCGAACGAATGCCGACAAGTCGTGCTCCTCGGGCGAGAGGACGGTGTAGCGCTGGATGTTGAGTTGCTTCTTGCCCTGGTACTCGTCCACTCGGGCCAGCACTTCGAGGCCGTGGCCGGGGTGAATGGGCACGGCGATGTTGTCCGACCACACCTTGCCGGCGACCTGCCGGCCGCCCTCGCAGTTGAGGACCAGGTTGTAGTAATTCTGCCCCCGCCGGTCCACCAGCAGCTTCGCCTCCGCAACCAGGAGGACCTCGTCGGCGACCAGTTGCCCCGTCTCCAGGGAGTCTATGTCCATGCGTGCGTGGCTCAGAAGAAGGAGAATGAACCGCCCGGCCCGAAACGGCCAACGTATCTGCTCGCGGTGCTGTTGTCAAGTGTTGGGCGTCAGCTTTGCGCCGGCCAGATGCGGGCCGGCCTTCGTTGGACATGTGTCGTATCCGCTTGCCTGCCAGAAGTATGCGACACGGCGGCGTGCGCGCGACGCGATTCGGCTTGCAGTCCGCCACAGGCGCCCGCTACCATCGCCATAGAGGTGATGCATGGGCAAGCTGCTGGATGACTTCCTGCACCGGCTGGCCGTCGAGAAGGGCTACTCTCCGAACACGCTGCGCGCCTATGCCACGGACCTGCGCATGTTCGCGCAACTCCTGAAGGACCGCGGCCGGGCCCTGACGGAGGCCACGGTCCACGACGTGCGCGCGTTCATGGCGTCGCTGCAGGCACGCGGGCTTTCCCGCGCGACGCTGGCCAGGCGCACCGCCGCCGTGCGCTCGTTCCACAAGTACCTCGTCCGTCAGGGAATCAAGAAGACGAATCCCATGGCCGCGCTCCGCTCCCCGCGCCGGGAGCAGAAGCTGCCTTCTTTTCTGACGGTCTCCGACGTCGAACGGCTTCTGACCGTTCCAGACACGGGCACCTGGCTGGGCCGGCGCAACCTGGCCATCCTTGAGACGCTCTACGGCGGGGGCCTTCGTGTCGGGGAGCTGGTGGGGCTGGACCATGACGACCTCGACCCGTCCACGGGCATGCTGCGCGTCCGCGGCAAGGGCAAGAAGGAGCGCATAGTCCCCGCCGGACGCTGCGCGCAGGCGGCGATCCGTTCCTACCTGCGGGAGGGCGGCAAGGGCGCGCCGCCGCGGCGGGACGCGCACGCCCTGTTCGTCAACTCGCGCGACGGGGGTCGCCTGACGGCGCGCAGCGTACGCCGCGTCATGCACAGGTGTGCTCTGGTGGCCGGACTCGACCCCGATCTGAGCCCGCATTCCCTTCGAC
>CAZSET010000010.1:26055-30906 GCA_964605915.1 uncultured candidatus Brocadiaceae bacterium
CGACACAGCTTCGCCACCCACATGCTCAGCAACGGCGCCGACATGCGGGCCGTGCAGGAATTGCTCGGTCACGAGAACCTGAGCACGACGCAGCTCTACACGCACCTGTCCCACGAGCACCTGAAGCAGGCCTACGAGAAGGCCCACCCGCGGGCGTGAAAGACGGCAATGAACGGCGAATGAGGAATGATGGCTGAAAGGGACGGCCAGGGGCGGCTGCTGATCTTCACGGGGGACGGCAAGGGCAAGACCACCGCCGCGCTCGGCTCGGCCCTGCGCGCCACCGGGCAGGGAATGAAGGTCCTGATGGTGCAGTTCGTCAAACGCCGAGCGTGCGGGGAGCACAGGGCGGCCGAGCGCCTGGGCGGCGCGTTGGAGATGCGGCTTGCCGGCACCGGATTCCTGGACGAGGACGATCCGAAGGCGATGGCGCAAGCCGCTGCCGCAGCACGCGAAGCCCTGGCCACGGCGCGTCAGGCGATGGCCGCAGGCGATCACGGTTTCATCGTGCTCGACGAGGCGATCTTCGCGGTCGGCCGGGGGCTGCTCGACGCCGCCGACTTGCGGGAAGCGCTTGAGGCCCGGCACCTCGACGTCCACGTCATCCTGACCGGCGACGGCCCGTACCAGGCATTCGCGGACCTCGCGGACACCATCACCGAGATGCGGTGCGTCAAGCACGCCTACGATGAGGGCCGGCCCGCCACGCGGGGCATCGAGTTCTGACGGTGGCCGAGGCCGCCTCCACTTGGGCGTGGATTGACTTGGCTTCCCGCGCCCGTTAGCCTATCCACCTGTGTGCGCAGGAGTTAAGCAACCTGGCAGGGCATAGCAAACAGGGGGACGAGATGCGGTGTCCGAAGTGCGGGACGGCTAACGCCGGCGGCGCCCAAAGATGCATTGCATGTGGCGCTCCCCTGGCGGCGCGCCGCGGGGAGCCCAAGACCAGCGGCACGGCCACCGCCTCGCTGGTGCTGGGCATTCTCGGGGTCTTCTGCGGCGTGACTGCCCTGCCGGGGCTGATCCTTGGCATCGTCGCGCTGAGTCAGATATCCAGGAGCGCCGATCGGCTGAAGGGCCAGGGCATGGCGATAGCGGGCGTCGTCGTCTCTGGCCTCTGGTTGGCCCTCTTTGCGTGTGTGGCGCTAGCGGGAGCTGCCCTGATGCCGGCCCTCGAGCGCGCCCGGGATGAGGCCAGGGCCACGGCGTGCCAGTCCAACCTGCACCAACTGGGTTTTGCGCTGGCCCTTTATGAAACAGATTGGGCGGGCTTGCCGCCAGCGGATAGCTGGTGCGATGCGCTATTGGAAGGAGGCTATGCGGAGGACAGGGAGGTATTCCGATGTCCCGCGGCGTCAGAGCAGGAGTACGGGTACGCCCTGAATGCGAACCTGGCGGGGGCAATCATAGCACACGTTGCGGTTCCCTCCAAGACGGTGGTGCTCTTCGAGTCGGACGCGGGGTGGAACGCCAGTGGTGGACGGGAGCTGATGATCGCGACGCCACGCCACGCACGGGGTTACGTCATCCTGTTCGCGGACCTGAGCGTAGACGCCGTGCCGCCCGACCGTTTGGACGACCTCGTATGGGAACCGTAGGCCGCGTGCGTGCCGTAATGGGTTGCCGCCGCTAATGCGCCGCTGTCAGCGCATGTGCAGTTCGAAGCTGGCCCTTCCCGCTTTGCTCCGGTATAATCTGGACGGGTCGGTTTCCGATGAAGCCCGTCTGCGAAGGAGATCGATGTGGCCAGGCTGTTCTGGGATGACGGGACCGTGCAGAGCCATGCCCGGGCCGAGTTCGATCCCGCCGAGTACGGCGGGATCCTGGCGAGGCTGAGCGAGACGTGCGGCACGGCACTGGAGCTCCTGCCTGAGAAGAGCCGCCAGCGCTCCGAGCTGCCCTACTTTCCCGTGCGCATCGGCGGCAGGAGGTCCGGCTGGGGCGTGTCCGGGGGGGATGAGAGCGAGGCCTTTCGACGCGCCGCGGCCGTCGCTGCCGACGTGGTCAGCCGCATGTCCACCGCCGAGCAGGACATGGCCAGCCTGGCGATGGAGCTGGCCGACCGGTACGAGGAGCTCAATTTCCTCTACGACATGGCCGACCGCGTGGGCGGCCTGCTTGACGAGGACGAGGTCTGCCATTTTGTGGTTGAGGAAGCTGCCTGGCTGATGAACTGCGAGCGCGCCTCCATCATGCTGGCTGGTGAGGATGAAGGGCAACTGAAGATCCGTGCCGCCGTCGGCCTGTCCGATCAGATAACGGATGAAGTGGCCGTCCGGCCGGGGGAGCGCATCAGCGGCAAGGTGTTCGAGAGCGGCCATGGCGTCATCGTCAACGAAGGCGATCCGATGCCGGTCGATTCGCTCAACGTTCGGGAGTTGCGCGAGTCGAACTGCTTCCTGAGCGTTCCGCTCAAGATCGGCTCCCAGCCCGACCGCAAGGAGCAGATCCTGGGCGTGTTCAACCTCACGCGCAAGCGGGAGGGCAGCATGTTCACGGCCAGCGACCTGAAGCTGGTCAGCGCCGTGGCCGCCACTACGGCGACGCAGATCCACAACTGCCGCCTGATCAACGCCGAGCGCGAGCGTCAGCAATTGGAGCACGAGCTGGAGCTGGCTGCCCACATCCAGCTCAGCCTGCTGCCCGCCCATCCCTTGCAGGCCGGCGCCGTGGTGCTGGCAGGAGACTCGAAAGCGGCTCAGCATGCCGGCGGGGACCTGTTCGATTATTGGCTGCAGGACGACCACGTTTGCCTGGTTGTGGCGGACGTATCGGGCCACGACATGGGCGCGGCACTGATGGTCACGGCCTTCCGCAGCGTCATCCGCAGCGAGGCGGCGCACCGCCGCACCGTGGCCGGCCTGATGAGCCGCGTCAACCAGGCATTGTTCGAAGACCTGGTGCATTCGGAGCTGTTCATCAGTTGCTTCTACGCTGAGATCGAGCTCGCATCCGGCCTGGCGACCTTCTGCCGGGCCGGCCATCCGAAGCCCCTGCTTATGCAGCTCGAAGAGAAGGGCTGGCTGGACACCGAGGGCATGTTGCTCGGCGTTGGGGAAGACGGCGAGTTCGAGGAGCGTTCGATACGCCTGGAGCGGGGGGACACGGTCGTGCTCTACACTGACGGCCTGCTGGAGGCGCGGGACAGGGAGGACCGCTTCTTCGGCACCGACGGCGTCCGGGAGGCGGCGCTCGGAGCTCTGGCCTCGCCCCCGAAGGACATGGCCGAGCGCATCGTCGCGGCCGCCCGAGAGTACACCGCCCCCAGGCCCATCGCCGACGACATGACCGTGCTGGTCGTCCGCTACGGTCAGACATCCGGGAAATGATCTATGACTGCCGAGGGGCGCAGCGTCCTCCAGACCAAGTTCTTCTACGTTGCTTCCATGTTCGCCATCAGCCTGGGCACTTTCTCGCTGATGTGGCACTTCCGGAGCGTCATCTGGACCCTCACGCTCTTCGGGCTGGCCTGGGTGCTCGTCGTGACGGCGTTCGCCTGGGAGATCGCCACGCGGGCCGAGACCCTGGACGAACTGGTCAGGGCCAGGACCGACGCGCTGGAGGAGAGCAACCGCCACCTGAGCGCCATGTGGGAGCAGCTCAACGCCTTCCACAACATCAGCTACGAGATCACCCAGAAGATGGACCTGCAGGAGATCACCCTGGCGTTCACGCGGAGGCTCTGCGATAAGTTGCCCGACGTGGACTCCGTGTGGCTGTGGCTGGATCCGCAGCTTGTGGGCGCCGAGGCCGGCCCGCCGGAAGGACCGCAGACGTTCGCGCTGGCCCAGCAGGCCGGCGAAGACCTGGGCAGGCCGGAGTCGCTCCGAGTCCTCCGGTCGGACAACCCCCTCGTCGGTGACTGCTTCGGAGGGCACGCCCTGTCCGCCCTGCATGACCTGGCAGGCAAAGGCCAGGCATGGGGTTGGGACTGGCTGGCCGAGTCGGGTGTGCACTCGTTCGTGGGTTTCCCCCTCCAGCTCGGGGATTGGACGCTGGGGGTGCTCGGCGTATTCAGTCGCTCGACGGTCTCCGCCGGCTTCGTCAGCCAACTCAACCTCAGCGTCAACCAGTTGACCGTTGCGCTCGAGAAGGCGCGCCTGCTGGAGGAAACGCAGCGCCGCGCCGAGGAGCTGGCCGTCGCCAACCAGGAGTTGCGGCAACTGGACGCCATGAAGGACTGGTTCGTGTCCGCCGTCTCTCACGAACTGCGAACGCCCCTGACGAGCGTGCGCTCGTTCGGGGAGATACTGGAGAATTACGAGGACCTGGAACCCGATGAGAGGCGCGAGTTCGCCAGCGTTATCCGTCAGGAGAGCGAGCGGCTGTCCGAGATGATCGGCGACATGCTCGACCTGGCCAAGATGGCCGATGGCAGCGCCGACCTGCTGCCCGACTACTTTGACCTGCCGGCGCTTGTGGGGAGGTGCTGTAAGCTGTTCAGCCAGGAGGCCCACGATCGGCGCATTGAGTTCGGCCACGCGCTGGCGGAGGATCTGCCGCCGGCCTTTGCAGACGCGAAAGGCGTGGCGCGAGTCCTGAATAACCTGCTGGGCAACGCCTTCAAGTTCACTCCCGACGGGGGCAAGATACGGGTCGCGGCGGAGAATGAGCCCTCCGGGTCGGAGGACGGAAGCTTCGTGCAGGTGCTCGTCACGGACACCGGCGTGGGCATCGCCCGCAGGGACCAGGCTAGGATATTCGAGCGTTTCACGCAGGTCGGCAGCGGGCTGACGGATAAGCCGCCCGGGACGGGCATCGGGCTGACCATCTGCCGGGAGATCGTCGCCAAGTCCGGCGGGCGGGTCTGGGTGGAGAGCGAGCCGGGCCGGGGCAGCACGTTCGGGTTCA
>CAZSET010000011.1:0-29343 GCA_964605915.1 uncultured candidatus Brocadiaceae bacterium
GCCCGGCGGCCTGGTCAAGTACCCCGTCGGCAAGGGCGGCATCGTCCTCAACCAGCTCGACTACGCAAGCGAGGACACCGAGGAGAACGTCAGGAAGAAGGTGGCCATCTACTCCAACCTCCTTCGCAACATGGGTGCGAGCTTTGGCGAGTAGCCCGACGGGCAGACGCGAACGGCCGCCAGCCAATCGGGGCGGCGGCTTCGGCGGACGGCCCTGCCATGAGCGACGCCCAGGCCCGCCGAGAGCCCTGTGGGGCCGGGCGATCAGTTGGGCGCTCTACGACTTCGCCAACACGATCTACTCCGCCCTCGTTGTCTCCTATGCCATAACGCTGCACGTGAAGCAGTTCACGGGAGTCGAGAAGTACACCTTTATCACCATGGCCGCCTCGCTCGTCACAAGCGGCCTGCTCCTGCCTTTCGCCGGCGAGGCGTCCGACCGCACGGGCCGGCCCAAGCGTTACCTGATTCTCCTGACGCTCGTCACGTGCGGCTGCTGCGTGGCGATCAGCGCGGCGGGGACGGCGTGGCTCATCCTGGCGCTCTTTTTCGTGGCCAACTTCTCCTACAACTTCTCCCTGACCTTCTACGACAGCCTGCTCCCCACGCTGGCCCCGCGGGAGAAGCTGGGCGCCGTGAGCGGCATGGGCGTCGGGCTGGGCTACGCGGGGACGGCCTTCGCGATTCCCATCGGCTTCCTGGTCGTCGCCCGCTATGGGGGGGCAGACGCGCAACAGCAGCTCCGGCCGGTGTTCGCCGCGGCGGGCGTGCTCTTCTTCCTGTTCAGCCTGCCGCTGATTCTGTTCGTCCCGGAGAAGCGGGCGACGAAGCGGACGCCGGCGAGCATGAGCATTCCGCGCCTGGCCTACAAGCGCGTGATGGTTACCCTCCGGGCGCTGCCGCGTCACAGGCCCGTCATGCTATTCCTGCTGGGCAACTTCCTCTGCGTCGATGCCCTCAACACAGGCATCATCGCTTATGCGCCCTACCTGGTGAACGTGTTCGGGCTGGACGCCAGGCAGACGCTCTTGTGGATGCTGCCCTTCTCGCTGGCGGCGGGGGTGCTGGCGGTCGCGGGCGGATTGCTCAGCGACCGGTTCGGCCCGCGCCGGACGATGATTTCGGCCGGGATCTGCGTGCTGGCCGCCCTGCTCATCGCCGGCGTTGCGCGCAGCTTCCCGGTCTTCATCGCGAGCTTCGTGCTGCTGGGCGGCTACGGGCTGAGCACGATATGGGTGGCCGGGCGCAAGCTGCTGATAGAGCTCGTGCCGGAGGGGCAGATCGGCAAGTACTTCGGGCTCTACAACGTCGGCCACAAGCTGTCGATAATCGGGGCCGTGGCCTTCGGCGTGGTGGCCGATCTGCATCTGCGCGGCATCGAGGCCGGCGGCTACCGCCTGGGCCTGCTGCTTCAGACGGTCCTGCTCAGCATGGGGCTTGTCTGCATCTACAAGGTGAGGTCCCCGGATGGATCGGGCCGCTGACAATCCGTGGACGGACCGCGTCGCGCGCGCCCTGTTCTTCCCGTACTTCGCGGTCATGCACCGCTTCAGGTGGTACGGGGCGGAGAACATCCCTCGCTCCGGCCCCGCCATCCTGGCTGCCAATCATCAGAGCTGGTACGACCCCGTGCTGATCAGCGTGGCCGCGAGCCGCCGGGTTGTCTTCCTGGGTTGGGACTACTTCTGCAACATGCCCGTCCTGGGGACCTTGATGAGGCTCGCGGGAACGATACCCGTCGACCTGGACGAACCCGAACCGACGGCATTGGCCCGCATGATCCGCGCATTGGAACAGGGCCGCCTCTGCGGCATCTTCCCGGAGGGGGGCCGCACTCAGGACGGGCTTTTCGAGAGACCCAAGGAAGGCGCCGCGACGCTCGCCCTTCGCACCGGGGCGCCTCTGATTCCGGTGACCATCTGCGGCGCCTATCGCGCCTGGGGCCGCGGCCACGCCCTGCCGCGACCCACGCCGATCTCGCTTCACTTCGGCGCGCCTCTGCACGTCCACCGGGATGCAGATGGGACCAGGGCCGATCTGCACGAGCGGCGGCGGGAAGTGACCTTCGAGCTGATGTCGAGGATCGCTGACGGCTTCGAAGAGCTGGGGCGGCCCGGCCTCGCGCGGGCCTGCCAGGAGAGGCTGCGGAGCCTGTGCCGTCCGGGCTGACGCCGCTGGAAAAGGCCGATGCGCAACCTTAGAATGGCCCGGCCCGAGCGGCGGCACAGGAACGCTTGCGCCTGAGCGCGGATCTCGATCTCACGAGCCTGCCTCTGCCGGACCTGCGGGAGCGCGCGCGAGCGCTGCTCCGCTACGGCCCCTACGACAAGGCCCTGGCGGCGCTCGAGGAGTGGGTCGCCAGGGAGCCGGCTTCGGCGGAGCCCCACAGCGCGCTTGGGACGTGGCTGCTGCTGATGGGCCGGTTCGAGGCGGCCATCGAGCACCTGAGCCAGGCGACGGCGCTCGACACGTCCTCGGCCGACACCCACTTCAACCTGGGCGTCGCTTACATGCAGACGAATCAGCCGGCAAGGGCCGTTGCGGCGTTGCGACAGGCGGTCACGCTGGCCCCCGGCATGGCCAGCACGGCGTACGGCATGCTGGGACAGGTGGGCCCGGCCGTCCAGCATCTGCGCCGCGCCGTGTTTCTCGACCCGGAGCTGCCGGATGCGCGCCGCAACCTGGGGGCCCTGTATGTCCAGCTTGGCGACCTCGGCAACGGGGTGCGCCACCTGGAAGAGTCGCTTGCCCTGGGGCTGGAGGCTCCCGGGACTCATCGCCTGCTTGCCGAGGCCTACCGACGGATGGGCGATCCGGCCGCTGCGGAGCTCCACCTCAAGAGGGCCGCTGAACTGGAAGCCGCGGGCGAGACGCCGGCCCGCGGGCAGTGAGCGAGCGGAGAAAAGGGGCGCGGGGGAGGCCGTCAGGCTAGGGGCAAAGGTCAGCCGACTCCCCTCAGCCCGTCCCGCGTCTGGGGGCACGGACTCCTCGGGATGGCCACAAGCGGTGCTGTACCGGGCGGCAAGCGGCGCGTCGTGCTCGCACCCGCCCCGAGGCCCACCGCGTTCAATGGACCACCGCTTCCTCGGGCACGACCAGCACGTAGTGCGAAAGGGACTGCCGCTGGCCCAGCGTCATCGGCAGGTACCAGGCGGACTTCGGTGCCTCGGGGTCGTCGACCGTCACTTCTTCCCAGACCTCGACGCACGGCTCCGCGCGCGGACGGCGCGCAATTTGCGTCATGTCCATCGGGATCTTCTTTTTTCCCAGGCCCCCGCGTTCGGTCTTGACCCAAATCTCGTAGTCGTTGACGACCGTGGCAACCCCGCCCAGGTTCTCGATGTCGATCTGCCATTGGCGGGCCTTCACGGTGTCCACCGCCTTCCGATGCTGCGCGGCCATGTAGTACGAAAGGCCGACGACGCCCGCCGCCGCCAGCAGGAACAACAGGATCGTCGCACCGATGACCGCCGGCAGCCGATGTGTCGCCATCCACACTATCGACGCAATCACGCCGATCACAACCGCACTAATGATCAAAGACCACACGGCTTCACCCCCCGAGAAGAAACAGGACTCGGGCATTCGAGAGATTCCGCAGCCGTACGCGGGGCGTATTATAGGCGCATGCGCCGGCACCGTCAACACTTCCACGAGCGCCGGACGTGGCCGGCCAGGGCCGTGCACGCCGTGTCATTGGCTCACGGGGTTCCCGAAACCCCGGCCGGGCACCCAGCATTGGTTCCCGGCCCGTGGTAAGCTAGGTGCGACGGTCGATGTCCCCAGGCACCGCGTGTAGGAAGTCTGGTCGAATGGGCAAACGCAAAGACGGCCCAAGGATCGCCGTGATCGGAACGTGCACCTTGTCGCCCTACAGCGTCTCCGATCCCGGGCAGCTTCTGGCAGACGGGCTGGCCATGCTGGATGAGATGGCGCGGCGAGCCGAGAACCAGGGCTGGGGCCTCGACCTGGCCGTCCTGCCGGAGACGTTCGCCCAGGTTGGCAGGCCGCCGGGGGCAGAGGCGGCGGAGACACTCGACGGCCCCATCGTCAACGCGGTGGCCGAGAAGGCCAGGGCATACGAGACCTACGCGACTGTGCCGCTCCGGTTCAGAGATGGGAACGAGGTCCGCAATTCGCTCGTCATGCTGGACCGGCAGGGCGAGCCCGCGGGGATTTACCACAAAGTCTTCGTGACCACGGCGCGCGACGGCTCGCTCGAGGGAGGCATTAAGCCCGGCACAGAATTCCCCGTTTTCGAGCTGGACTTCGGGCGCGTCGGCGCTCAGATCTGCTACGACGTCTTCTTCGAGAACGGGTGGCAGGCTTACGACGATCAGGACGCGGAGCTCGTCATCTTCTCATCTGCCACGCCGCTGGTGATGGCCCTGAGGTCTTACGCGTTTCGGCACCAGTATTACGTCGTCTCTTCCGTGCACGAGGTGCCGTCCGTCATCGTTGATCCCATAGGCCGCGAAGTGGCCCGGACGACGGCCGACAGGGAGCCCGTCCTGGCTCGCGTGGACCTCGATTACCGCGTGGTGCGCTGGAGTTCGCTGCAGGATTACGGCAAGAGTCTCGGCGAGAAGTACGGCGATCGGATCAATCAGGACTGGCATTACGAGGAGCACATGTGCCTGCTCACGTCCCGGGACGCCGAGCTGCCGGTCCGGGAAGTCATGGACCGAGAGGGACTGGGAACCCATCGGGAAGACTTGCTGCAGACCGTCCCTCTGCAGGACACTGCCCGCGGCGGGCCTCCTCCGGGCGGCACCCCTCGAATTGGCAACACCAAGAGGTGAAGGAATGCTGCTGATCGACTTCCGTAGAGCGGCTTGGAGAATCGAACGGTTCCACGACCCCGTCCGGATCCCGGACACAGGCAGATAGGAGCTTCCCATGTTTCGCGACGTAGTGCTGCAGGACACGCGCCCGGAGGAATGGCCGGACATCAGGCAGCGGATATGCCAGCGAGTGCTGGGCTCGATGGGCACGCCTCCCGACATGGTGGTCGAGCCCCACTACGAAGTCATGGAGGAGTACGAAAGGTACGGGCTGAGACACCGCAAGATACGCTATCGGGTGATGCCCGACGAGTACGGGCTTGCGGTGATCGTCCTGCCGGAGGGCATGGGCGAGCGCGAGCCGACGCCGGCAATTGTGGTCTGTCACGGCACGTACGGAGGCAAGCTCGGAAAGAACGGCCCCCTGACCGTGGACGGGCCGGAGTGCGCCTACGCCATCGAGCTGGCCCAAAGGGGGTTCGTGACCGTGACCCCCGACAACTATGAGTTCGGCGAGCGCGTCGCGCGCGGCGAGGACGTGTCCGAAGACGAGATTAACAGGCGCTACGTCGAGTCGATGGAGCGTTTCAACCGTGAGCATCCGGAGTGGTCGCTGGACGGGCGGCGCATCTGGGAGCACCAGAGGCTGCTGGACCTGATGGGCGGGCTCACCTACGTGCGGCCCGGCGCGTACGGAGTCACGGGCAACTCGCTGGGCGGGCGGATGACCATCCTCCTGGCGGCGCTCGACGAGCGCGTGGCCGCCGCCGTGCCCTCGACGGGGATCAGCCCGAACCTCACGAACATCTACCGGATGGTGGGCGGCAGCGCGGCTAGCAGGGCGATCCCTCACTTCATCCAGCACTTCCAGAGCACCGGCGGCAAGATGCTCTATGACTACCAGGACGTGATCGCCCTGTGCGCACCGCGTCCGTTGCTCGTCGTGGATCCGTATAACGATGCATACAACCCGTACATCCAGGCGAACTTCCAGTGCTACTTGATGGGCCAGCGCGCCTATGCACTGCTGGGCAGGCCGGAAGCGTTCTGCGCCCTGACGCATGGCGACGGCCATGCCACGACGGACGACGTGCGAGAGTTCGCCTATCGCTGGTTCGAACGCTGGCTCAAGCCGCAGCCATAGCAGACCCCTTGCGGAGTCGGAGGCCCGGGAATGCGAACGGCAGCCATTGAGGCCCGCCTGGTGGAAGCCATGGAGGCATTCGAGGTCATCGACTGTCACGAGCACCTGGGGCCGGAGGAGACCCGAACGCGTCGTGACGTGGATGCCTTTGACATGATGTTCTCCTATCCCCGCCTGGACCTGCTCTCCGCGGGGATGTCCGAACGGGACTGCCAATCCCTGCTCGACCGGCAGCTTCCGCTGGAGCGCCGCTGGTCCATGCTGAAGCCCTTCTGGGAGCAGATACGGTGGGGGTCGTACGCAGAAGTCGTGCGGCTGAGTGTGCAGAGGTTCTACGGTTTCGAAGACATCAACGACGATACCTATCTGCCCCTGTCCGAGGCCATGGCAAAGGCGAACACGCCCGGCATCTACGAGCGGGTGCTGCGGGATGCCTGCCGCATTCGGACTGCGCTGACCCAGTGCGGCACCACGCAGACGGGCACGCCTTTGCTGACGCCAACGGTGGCGGCGGGCTATACGTTCTCGCAGACCGATCCGTACCCGTACCAGCTCTTGCTGACGCGGGGGCAGCTCGTCTTGCCCCGTTGGTCGCAGGGCGAGGAGATTGGGTCGCTGGACGCATACCTCGAAGCCTTCCGGGATTACCTGAGCCGTTCGAAGGCCGAGGGCGCCGTGGCGCTGAAGATCCCCGCCATAACGACCGATCCGCCCAGCCGCTCCGAGGCGGAGTCCGCGTGCGCGAAGCTCCTCGACGGCCGGGAGTCACGTCTGCCGGGAGTCAATCCGCTTCAGGATTACGTGCTGGACAGGATGGTCGGGATCGCCACCGAATTGGACCTGGTGGTCGCCGTGCATACCGGGTACTGGGGCGATTTCCGCAATGTCGATCCCCTCAACATCATCCCGCTCGTGCAGCGCCACGCCGAGACCCGGTTCGACGTCTACCACCTCGGCTACCCGTGGCCGAGACAGGCCCTGATGCTCGGCAAAAGGTTCCCCAACGTCTGGCTGAACTTCTGCTGGGTGCATGCGATTTCGCCCCGCTGCGCGGTTGCCATGCTCGACGAGGCCGTGGACACCGTGCCGATGAACAAGATACTGGCCTTCGGCGGCGACTACAGCCATCCCGTGGAGCAAGTCTTCGGCCACCTTGTGCTGGCGCGCAGGAACCTTGCCCGCGTGTTCGGACGGCGGATCGCGGAGGGGCAGATGTCCGAGACCGAGGCCCTGGAACTCGCCCGCAAGTGGTTCTGGCAGAATCCCAAGGACCTCTACCGCCTCGACGTGTGACGCCGCCGCTGGATCGCCGGCACGTGCTGCACCTGGTCGATTGGGCCAACCCATCCGCCGAGCCGACAGTGGAATCCGTGTCATGGGAGCGGTAGCCTGCGAACTCCAGCAAGACGGCCACCGGCCGGCAGAGGAAAGGAATCCCGATGGCGAAGAAGGGCAGGCTGACCAAGGAGCAGTTGGACCGGCAGCGGCGCATGAAGTGGTGGCACGAAGCGCGGCTCGGGATGCTGGTCGTCTACGGGCTGTATTCGCATCCGCGCTTCCTGGGCGCCGAGGACATGTACTGGGCGAGGATGTCGGTCAAGGAGTATGAGAAGCTGGTGCGCGATTTCAGGCCCCGGCCGGATGCGGCCCGGTTGTGGGCGGCGCTGGCGAAGAAGGCGGGCATGAAGTACGTGGTGCTGGCGGCGAAGCACGACGACGGGTTCTGCATGTGGGACACGGAACAGACGGAGTTCAACTCGGTCCGGTTGGGGCCGAAACGGGACCTGCTGAGGGAGAGCGTGGAGGCCTGCCGGGAGGCGGGGCTGAAGGTGGGATTCGGGTTCGTTCTGAATGACTGGCGGGACCCGGACTGCGTGCGCGCGGCCAGGAGCAAGCGGGCGCGGCGGCGGTACCTGGACTTCGTGCAGGGCTGCGTTCGCGAGCTGATGAGCAACTACGGGAAGATCGACGTCCTGTGGTATGACTACCCCGCGGCTATGAAGACGCCCGAGCTGTGGGAGAGCCGGAAGATGAACACGATGGTCCGGGAGCTTCAGCCGGACATCATCATCAATAACCGTTCGATGCTTCCGGAGGACTTCGGCACGCCGGAGGGGCACATCACGCGCCAGGACCGCGCGTGGGAGTCGTGCATGACGCTGACGGGAACCGGGCTATGGGGCTGGCGGTGGGAACCGGAGGAGGATTGGGCGCCCCCGCGGGCGATTGTGGAGATGATCCGGCAGGCGACGAGCGGCGGCGGCAATCTGGTGCTGGACTTCGGCCCGGAACCGGACGGCACGCCGCCGAAGATCGTCGAAGAACGCTTCCTCCAGGTCGGCAAGTGGCTGAAGGGCAACGAGGAGGCCGTCTATGGAATGGTCGACCGCGTTGAGCCGGAGCATTTCCATCCCTGGCTGAAGTACGGCAGGTGGACGCGCAAGGGGAACGTCGGCTACTTCTGGTGCCGGCACTGGCGCGGGAGGGAGCTGGTCATCGCCGACGAGAAGACTCGCGTGAAGCGGATCAGCTTCCTCAAGACGGGCAAGCCGGTGAAGTTCACGTGGGAGCCGGGCAAGCTGGTGCTGAAGGGGCTCCCGGCGAAGGACCCGGACCCGATCGCACACACGACGGTGTTCAAGATCGAGTTCGATGGAGTGCCGAGACGGATGCCGGACCACGGCTACCCGCTGGTCTGGTGCGGCCAGTGAGCGAGGACGCGCCCGGGTCAGGGCGCCTTTAGCAGGCCGCGCTCCCTCAAGTAGTTTGCGAACTCCGCGGTGCTGGTGACGCCGTGGTCGAGGACTGCCTCGTAGATCGCAGGACCTGAGAAGCTCTTGCGATACTCAGGATGTCGCCAGAACTGCGACTTGATACGAAGGATCGCCACGCGTGTCTCGGGCGTCAACCGGCTCCTCAGTCGCATCAGCCCACGTAGGCCGTCAGGCCGCCGAACGTCGAGGGCGTCGTCTTGATCCAGCCGCTGGCGTGCGCGTCCCTGACGTAGAACTGGCCCGTCGCGGCATGGATCACGTCCGTGTCGCCGTCGGTTGCGTCCTCGCGGATTCGGCCGCCGACCGTGATCGTGCCCAGCGTGTTGCCCTCGATGGTGCTGTTGTAGAAGTCGCTTCGTGCATACAGGCTGCCGAAGCGCCCGTCCTCGGCGAGGATCTCGCTGTCGGTCACGTTGCCGCCGGCCCACAGGGAACCGAAGTTGCCGGCGGTGACGTCGATCGTGCTGCCTAGCACGCTGTTGCCGACGGCGACCGAGCCCAGGTTGCCCATGACGTTGACCTGGCTGCTCAGGTTCCCCGACGCGTAGATGCTGCGCAGGCCGAACGAGTTGAGGGACGAGTTCAGGATGCCGCCGCCCGTGGCCTGAACCGAACCGATCTGGCCCGTGAAAGGCGCCGTCCCCTGCACGTCGACGGCAAGGCCGTCTATCCGTCCCGTTGTGGCCTGCAGGCTCCAAAGGTTGCCGTCCTCGACGTAGATGTCCGTGCCACCGCCGCCCAGAATGTTGGCGGCGATGGACTGGACGGTGTTGATCGTCGAGCCGGCGGAGATGTAGCGCGCGCCGGTCAGGTCCAGATCGCCGCCGTAGGACACTATCGTCCCGATGGTGCCCGACGACGTTATGGTGGAGGCGATACCTCCGTGCAAGGCCTGCACGGCGCCTATGCGGTCGCCGAAGTCGTTGCCGGCGTGGATCAGGGGGCTGGTGATGGAGCCGTCGCCCCAGCCGCCGCCCGTGCTCAGGCCCTGGGCCATCACCGTGCCGATGCTGCCCGTGGCGGCCTCGATGTTGCCCGAGATGCCGCCGCCGATGGCCAGGACGGCGCCGATGCTGCCGGTGGCCATGACGTCGCCCGTGATGTCGCCGCCAAACCACCCGGCTCCCACGTTCTTGGCCTGGGCCAGGACGGTGCCGATGTCACTGGACAGCAGCACGACGTCGCCGTTCAGGTCCCCGCCGAATACCTGGAGGAAGGGCAGGTTGCCGTCGACCACGATGTCGCCGTTCACGTCGCCCTGGAAGATGAGGGCGCCGGCGTTCCCGCCGCTGTAGACGGCGGTCGGGTCGTAGTTCAGGCCGTCGCCGTCAACGTCGGACGGAAGGGCCCAGCCGCCGGCAGTAACGAAACGGTTGACGTCGCCGCCGCGGACGGTTCCCTTGAGCGAGAGGTTGTTCACCGGGCCCTCGCTCAGGACGAACCCGAAGGGCGTGGTCGCGGTCCGCAGGTCAACCACGCTGCCAAGCGAGGCATTGTTGTCTACGACGAAGGCCAGGTCCTCCGTCTGCGAGCCGTCGCCGTAGAGGATGATGGCGCCGACGGTGCTGCCGGCCCCCGGGAGGACGAGCACGTCCGTCACGCCGGGCACGTTCTGCGCGGCCGACCACGCGATGTCGGGATCGCTGATGCCGTTGGAGGCGTCCATGTCGTAGATGCTCACCAGGGCGCCGCCGATATTGCCGGAGCCGATGAGGATGAAGTCCACGCGGCCGTTGGCATCGGCGTCCTGGCTCCAGGCGCCATCGTCGTCCTGCGCGCGGGCCAGGTAGGTGTAGTTGCCCGACTGCCACGCGGTGGTGTCCACGACGACCTGCCAGCCGCCGGCAGCGCTGTTGTCCGTGCCGAGCAGCAGGTCGTCGTCCGTCTCGAGGGCGCCGCTGTGGTTCACGTCGCGCCAGAACTCGACCAGGGCGACGGTCCCGTCCGCGTCGGCAACGCCCGTCGCCTCGAGGGTCAGTAGATCGCCCGGCAGGACCGGATCGGGGCTGTCCGTCAGGGCGGCTATGGTCGGCCGCTCGTTCACTTCGCCCGTGGCGGCCGTCGCGTAGCTCCACAGCAGATCGTTGTCCTGCGCGCGGGCCAGGTAGGTGTACATCCCTGATGCCCAGCCCATGGTGTCGGCCGTTGCCTGCCAGCTGTCGGCGCCGTTGGTGTCGGTGCCGAGCAGCAGGTCCACGCCGGTCTCCAGCGTGCCGTTGCCGTTCTCGTCGCGGTAGAACTCGACCACGCCGACGGTGCCGTCGACGTCGTTGACGCCGCTTGCCGTCAGCGTGAGCTGCTCGCCGCGAATCACCGGGTCGGGCGAATCGAGCAGGCTGGCGATCGCGGGCCGCTCGTTGATCCTGCCCGTCGTGGAGACGATCGCGCTCCAGGCGCCGTCATCGTCCTGCGCCCGGGCCATGTAGGTATACGTGCCCAGCGACCAACCGGAGGTGTCGACGTCCAGCGACCAGCCGTCGCCCTCGACGGAGTCACTGTCGAGCAGCAGGTCCCAATTCGTCTCCAGCGTGCCGTTGCCGTTCTCGTCGCGCCAAAACTCGACCATGGCGACGGTGCCGTCCACGTCGTTGACGCCGCTGGCCGTCAGCATGAGCTCCTCGCCTGCCGTGACGGGGTCCGGAGCGTCGGCCAGCCCGCCGATGGTGGGCCGCTCGTTCACTTCGCCGGGCGAGGAGACAACCAGGCTCCAGGCGCCGTCGTCGTCCTGCGCCCGGGCGAAGTAGATGTAGCTGCCAAGCGCCCAGGTCGTCGTGTTGAGAGGTATCTGCCAGCCGTCCGCGCCCGTGGTGTCGGTCCCCAGCAGCACGTCCTGTCCGGGGGTCGTCTCCAGCGTGCCGTTGCCGTTCTCGTCGCGCCAGAACTGCACGCCGCCGACCACGCCGTCCACGTCGTTGACGCCCTCGGCCGTCAGGACCAGGTCGTCGCCGCGGGCCACCGGATCGGGCAGGTTCGTGAAGCTGTCGATCGTGGGCCGCTCGTTGACCTGACCGGCCGTGGAGGCAACCAGGCTCCAGGCGTCGTCGTCGTCCTGCGCCCGGGCGAAGTAAGTATAGTCGCCCCACGTCCAGGCGGTGGTGTCCACGAGCAGGTCCCAGCCGCTTCCGGCCTGAGTGCCGTTGCCCAGAAGCAGGTCCTCGTCCGTCTCCAGCACGCCGCTGGCGTTCTCGTCTCGCCAGAACTCGACGGCCACGACCGTTCCGTCCTCGTCCTCCACCTCGCTGGCGGTCAGGGTCAGCGTCTCGCCACGGGTGACAGGGTCGGGCTCGGCATCCAGGGAGCCGATGGTCGGCCGTTCATTTACCTCGCCGGTCGTGGAAAGGGGCACGCTCCAGCCGCCCTCATCGTCCTGGGCCCGGGCATAGTAAGTCTGCGTGCCCAGTCCCCAGGCGGAGGTGCCGATGCCGACAAGCTCCCACGTGCCGCCGCCGAGGTCCACGCCGGCGCCGAGCAGATCGTCCTCGGCCGGACCGAGCCCCGGCAGGCCGTCGGTCTCGCGATAGAACTCGACGACCATGACCGTTCCGTCGCCGTCGTTGACGCCGTCGGCCGTCAGAATCAGCGCTTCGCCCCGCGTGACCGGATCGGGGTCGTCTACGAGCGCGACAATCGTCGGCGCACCGTTGACGAATCCGCCGGTCGAGGCGATCAGGCTCCATGCGCCGTCGTCGTCCTGGGCCCTGGCCAGGTAGGTATACGCACCGGAACCCCAGGCCGTGGTGTCGATGGTGGCTTGCCAGCCGCCGGCGGCGCTGCTGTCCGTGCCGAGCAGCAGGTCGCCGCCCGGGCCGGTCTCCAGCGTCCCGTTGCCGTTTTCATCGCGCCAGAACTCGACGACCGTGACCGTGCCGTCGACGTCGTCGACGCCGTTGGCGGTCAGCACCAGATCCTCCACGCCCGCCGTGACCGGCTCGGGGGCGGCAGTCAGACTCACGATGACGGGCCGCTCGTTCACGTCGCCGGTCGTGGAAACGACGTCGCTCCACAGGCCGTCGTCGTCCTGCGCGCGGGCGAAGTAGGTGTAGTCGTCGCCCGGCAGCCACGTGGTCGTGTCCACCTGTATCTGCCAGCCGTCGCCCTCCACCGTGTCGGTGCCGAGCAGCAGGTCCTCGCCGGGACCGGTCTCCAGGATGCCGTTACCGTTCTCGTCGCGCCAGAACTCGACGATCGTGACCGTGCCGTCGACGTCGTTGACGCCGTTGGCCGTCAGGGTCAGATACTCGCCTCGCGTGACGGGGTCGGGGGAGTCGGTCAGGCCGGCAATCGTCGGCCGCTCCACCACTTCGCCCGTCGTGGAGACGACGTTGCTCCAAGCAACGTCGTCATCCTGTGCCTGGGCGAAGTAGGTATAAGTGCCCCAGCTCCAGCCGTCGGTGTCGACGACTATCTGCCAGCCGCCGGAGGCGCTGGTGTCCGTGCCGAGCAGCAGGTCATCGGCGGTCTCCAGTGTCCCGTTGCCGTTCTCATCGCGGTAGAATTCGACAAGGACGACCACCCCATCGGCGTCGCTGACGCCGATGGCCGCCAGGACCAGGTCTTCGCCTGCCACGACGGGGTCCGGCGTGTCGGTCAGGCCCGCTATCATCGGCCCCCCGTTCACCTCGCCGACGGTGGATACTGCGTCGCTCCATCCGCCATTGTCATCTTGAGCGCTCGCGAAATAGGTGTAAAGGCCGGATGACCAGCCGGTGGTGTCCACCAGCAGTTCCCAGTCGCCCCCAACGAGAAGCGTGCCATCCCCCAGTTCTTCATCAACGCTCGTATCCAGCAGGCCATCGGCATCAGCGTCGCGCCAGAACCGAACCAGCTCGACTGTTCCATCGGCATCGTTAGCACCCGATGCCGTCAGGATCAGTTCTTCACCCGCAGTTACGGGGTCCGGTTCGTCTGTCAGGCTCGCCAGCGTTGGCCGCTGACCCACCTGACCGGTGGCGGAGACGGGGTCGCTCCAGTACAGGTCTTGATCCTGGGCCAGCGCGAAGTAAATATGGCTTCCCGGAGCCCAGCCGGCGGTGTTGACCTCGATCTGCCAGCCGTCCGCTCCGTCATTGTCCGTGCCGAGCAGCAAGTCCTGGCCCGTGTCCAGCGTGCCATCGCCATCCTCATCGTGCCAGAATTGCACCGTAAGGACCTGGCCGTCGCAGTCGTTGACGTCTTCGGCACTCAGCGTTAGGGTATTGCCCTCCGAGACGGGATCGGGGTCCAGCACCAGGCTGTCAATGGTGGGACGGTTCTCGACCACGCCTGTGGTAGAGACCGGGTCGCTCCAGGCCCCGTCGTCATCCCTGGCCCGGGCGAAGTAGGTCTTGAGCCCGCAGAGCCAGCCGGTGGTGTCCACGACTGCCTGCCAGCCGTCCGACCCCTGCGAGTCGCTTTCCAGGGGTGTGTCCGTGTAGGTTTCCAGCACTCCGCTGCCGTCCGCGTCGAGCCAGAACTCCACGACCTGGACGGTTCCATCCACATCCTGCACGCCGAGGGCAGTCAGGGTCAGCATGTCACTGCCAGCCAGGAGGGGATCGGGATCATCCGTCAGGCTGTCTATCGTGGGCGGAATCGCCTGCACCGTGCCGATAGCCGAAACGGGAAGGCTCAGACCGCCGCCGTCGTCCGTCGCCACGGCGAAGTAGGTATACTGGCGGGCTCTCCAGCCCGCCGTCGAGACCGTCAGTGCCCAGCCGCTGGCGGCGCTGGGGTCTATGCCCAGCTCGATGTCTGTGCCCACCTCCAGCGTGCCGTTGGCGTTCTCGTCGCGGTAGAAGGTCACCTGCACTACGGTCCCATCCGCGTCCGTAACGCCGGTGGCCTCGAGGGTCAGGTTATCGCCCTTGATGACGGGATCGGGGGTCAGATCCAGGCCGGCAACCGTGGGCCGCTGGTTGACCTTGCCGGTGGCCGAGACCCACTCGCTCCAGAGCGGCCAGCCGTCCAGGGCCCAGGCATAGTAGGTGTGGTCACCCGGCGTGAAGGCCGCCGTGTTGACCGTGATCGACCAGCCGTCCACGGCCGTCGCCGTGCCCAGCAGGGGATCGATGAGCGGCTCCGGCCCGTTCAGGTTGGTGTCGTGGTAGAATTCGACCAGTACGACGTCCGCGGGGACAATTCCTGCGCCCACGTCCGTGACGTTAACGGCCGTCAGGGTCAGGTCGTCGCCCCACATGACGGGATCGGGCGTCAGCGACAGGCTCTCGATGACGGGCGGTCCGTCCACCAGCCCGTCCGTCGAGACGACTGCGCTCCAGGCGTCGTTGTCGTCCAGGGCGCGGGCCATGTAGGTCCGCCATCCCGCGCTCCAGCCGGTCGTGTTAATGCCGGCCAGTTGCCACGTCCCGCCGCCCACGTCGGTGCCGTGCCCGAGCAACTCGTCCGTGGCCTCACTGAGGACGCCGTCTTGGTCCTTGTCGTACCAGAACTCGACCTCCACTATGCTGCCGTCCTGGTCCTGGACGTTGACGGCCGTCAGGGTCAGCGTGTCCACGCTGGCCAGCAGCGGATCGGGCGTGTCCTGGAGCTCCTGGATCGTGGGCGGCCTGTTGACGTAGCCGGTCGTGACCGCCGCGTCTTCGTCTAGCGTCCAAACGCCCTCGTCGTCGCGTGCCACGGCGAAATAGGTGTGCGTGCCGCCGGGCCACGTGACGGTGATGTTCAGGTACCAGTCGTCGGCCGCCGTGGTGTCCAGTCCCAGCAGGATGTCCGTGGCGGACTCGAGCGTCCCGTTACCGTTCGCGTCGCGGTAGAAGGCCACGGCGTCGACGGAGCCGTCTATGTCGAAGACGTCAGAGGCTTCCAGCCGGAGCGTCTGCCCCTGGGTGACCGGATCGGGGAAGTCGCTCAGGCTGGTGATCACGGGCCTGCGGTTGACGGGCGCCGAGGCGGTCGCGTAGCTCCAGCCGTCGACGTTGTCCTGTGCGCGCGCGAAGAAGATGCGCGTGTCCGTCACGGCCGCGAACTCGATGTACCAGTCATCGCCGTCCGCGGTGCCATAGCCGATCAGGTCGTCGGCGCCCTCGTCGTAGACCTCGTTGCCGTTGGTATCGCGGTAGAAGGCGACGCTGGCGACCGAGCCGTCCGGGTCGCTCACGCCCGTGGCGGTCAGCCGCAGGAGGTCCCCGTAGGGGACGGGATTGGGGCTTGCGTCGAGCGTCTCGATCACGGGCCGGCCGTTGACGACGCCGTCCTCGCTGACTACGTCGCTCCAGTCGCCCAGGTCATCCTGCGCCCTGGCGAAGTAGGTGTGCGAGCCGGCCGCCCACGTGACCAGCACGTCCAGCGGGAAGTCGTCGCCCTCGGCCGTCGAGTTGGCGCCGAGGAACTCGTCTTTGGTGATGTCCAGCCCGTCGTCGCCGTCGGCGTCGCGCCAGAACTCCACCACCATGACGGTTCCGTTGGCATCGGTCACGTTCTCCGCGACCAGGGACAGCAGGTAGCCCTCGGTGACGGGGTCGGGATCGTGCAGCAGATTAACGATGACGGGCGCGGGATTGGGCACGCGGCCGCTCTCGCTGACGGGCCGGCTCCACGCGTTGCGGGAGTCCAGGGCACGCACGAAGTAAATGTGGTCGCCCACGGCCCACGTCACCTCGCCCTGCCACTGCCAGACCTGCCCGCCGTTCTGCATGCCGACGTAGCTGACGCCGTCCGGGTCGAGCAACTGGTCGACGCCGACCTTCAGGACGCCGTCCTCGTTCGTGTCGCGCCAGAACTCGACCTGGACGATGGTGTCGCCGTCCAGGTCGCGCAGTCCGTGCGCCTCCAGGGTCAGGGTCTCGCCGGGAGCCACCTCGCCGGACAGATTCTCGAGCGGCTTGACGCCCATCAGGACGCTCAGCTCCTGCGTGGCCGGGCCGCTATTGGCGACGATGATGTCCAGGACGTCGTCCGAGTTCACGTCGTCCACGGCCAGGGCCACCGGGGTCGTGCCTAGGCCGTAGCTCACCGGGCCTGCGAAGCGACCCATGCCGTTGTTCAGAATGACTGCTGCGGCTCCCGTGCCACCGTTCGCAACGACAATATCGTTGCGGATGTCGGTGTCGAACTTGGCGATTGCGATGTCTACCGGGCCGGCCCCGCCTCCGAGGGAGATCGGGCTTGCACTCGCTGCCGCGAACGTGCCGTCACCCTGGGCGAGCAACACGGAAACGTCGTCGCTGCCCTGGTTCGCCACGGCGAGGTCCGGGTAGGGGTCTCGTAAGGGGTCCAGATTGCCGACTGCCAGCGAAACGGGCGTCGTGCCTACGCCCACGATCTGCGACGTCGGGAAAGCGCCAGTGCCGTCGCCCAGCAGAATCCTGACCTGGCCAGCTCCGCTCTCGGCCACGGCCAGGTCCAGATTCGAGTCGACGGCGAGGTCGAACTGCCCGGCCACGATGGCGACGGGGGCCGACAGCGCGCCGCCGGCGACCTGGGTCGCCGCAGCGAACGTTCCGTCTCCGACGCCCAGCAGTATGCTCACGTCGCCTATGGAGTTGTTCGTGACGGCGATGTCCAGCTTACCGTCTGCGTTGAAGTCTCCGGCGGCCAGTCCAGTCGGGTCCGTCCCCGCGCCCGGTGTGGGTGCCGTGGCATGAGGCGCAAAAGCGCCCGTGCCGTCACCCATGAAGATGGACAGTGTGTTGCCGCCCGAATTGCTGACGATCAGGTCCAGGTTGCTGTCGGCATCCAGGTCGCGCACCAGAACGTCTTTAGGATTCGTGCCGGTGGCATAGTCCGCGACGTGCACAAACTCGCCGGTTCCATCGCCCAGATGGACCGAAAGAAGATTGCCCGCGTAGACCAGCGCGATGTCCGCCTCGTCGTCGCCGTTGAAGTCTCCGGTAGCGACGGCTACAGGAACGTTGGGCGACAGGTCGAAGGGGGAATTCGTATGCTCCGCGAAAGTGCCGCCGAAGACCGGCCGCGCGTTCACCTCGCCCGTGGTCGTGACCGTGTTCGACCAGTCCCCGTAGTTGTCCAGCGCCCGCGCCATGTAGGTGTAGGGGGCCGGCGTGGGACCCAGCGAGGGCCAGTCGACGAAGCGGGTCAGGGCCCAGCCGTCGGAGCCGTCCGTGTCCACGCCGAGCTGGAGGTCCGTGCCAGCCTCGATGGTGCCGTTGCCGTTCATGTCGCGGTAGAAGGCCACGTAGTCGATGGCGCCGTACGGATCGTTGACGCCGATGGCCGTGAGCGTCAGCCAGCCGTTCTCCGCCACGGGATCGGGCGTGTCCGTCAGGCTGGCGATGATGGGGGGGATGTTGGTCACGTAGTTCTTGGCCTTGGAAGCGTTGCTCCAGCGGTCGACGGAGTCCTGCGCCACGGCGAAGTAGGCCTGCGTGCGCGGCGACCAGTTCACCGTGTCGATGAACGTCTCCCAGTAGGGGCTCTCGACCCAGTCGGCCTGCTGGACGTAGAGCTGCCACTCGTCGTAGCTGCCACCCCTGCCTGCAAGCGGACCCATGTTGACGCCCCGGCCCAGCCACTGGTCGGTGAGCGGATCGAAGACGCCGTTGTAGTTCGCGTCGCGGTAGAACTCGACCTTGCGCACGCCGACGCCGCCGCTGTTGTCGCCGTCGTGCACGTCCACGGCGGTCAGGACGAAGGGCTGGCTGTACTCCTGGACCTCCTCGGCCCAGACGGGTTCGTTCGCATCCCACGCGCCGGCCGTGCCGCCCACATCCTCGAACAGCACGTTGCCCTGGATGCCGGTCTCGCCGTTCGAGGTGTTCCAGGGCAACGCGGTCGTGCCGCTGTAGATCTGCGTCTCGCCGGTGTCGAACAGGCCGTTGCCGTTCGCGTCGTGCCAGACGTCCTCTTCGGCGTCCCAACGGCCGTTGAAGGCGCCGGCAGGCGCGTCCGGGTCGTAGTCGTGGAACAGCACGTCGCCGCGTATGCCGATCTCGCCGCCGGCCAGCGACATCAGCGGGTCGTCTATCACCCTATCGTCGGTTGCAGCAGGCGGTGTGTAAATGCCGTCCACGTAGAGCGCCGTCACGACGGGCCGCTGGTTGGGCACGGTGAAGGAGGGGACGCTGTATGCGCCGTCCAGGTCGACGGCCCGGGCCCAGTAGCGCCTGCCGGCGAAGTCCTGGAACGGCTCGTCGTCCGTGAACGTCCAGCCGTTGCTACCGTCGTTGTCGATGCCGAGCAGCTTGTCCTGGCCCTCCAGCCAGACGCCTTCCCCGGGATCCCAATCGCCGTTGCCGTTGGCATCGTTGAACAGCAGTGCATTGGGGATGCCGGCCGTGCCGACAAGGGTGTCCCATCCGTCGCCGCCGTCATAGACCTGCGTGTCTCCGCCGTCGTACGCGCCGTCGCCGTTGAGGTCGAGCCATACCTCCTCCCCGAGGGTATCTTCGTAGATCCCGTTGGCGTTGGTGTCCGCAAAGTAGAGGCCGCCGGTCCCGAGCGTCCCGTCCAACGGTGCCCCTCCCGCAACGAGATGGTCCGGGGCGCCCCTGTAGATGCCGTAGCCCGTAGGCTCGAAGGCGTTGTCCCCGTCGTCGCGGTAGAACTCCACGTGTTGGATGGCGCCGTCCAGGTCCTGCACGCCCCTGGCCTGAAGGTGGAGGTACTGGTCGGAGCCGCTCACCAGATCGGCCGTGAAGGACCAGATCTGCGGCCGCTGGTTGAACTCGACCTCCAGGGACCGCGTGACGCTGTAGCCCTCGAGCTGCGGGTTGTTGGTCGGGTCGTAGTCCTCGTCGTGCGCGCGCGCGTAGTACGTCATGGTGTACTTATCGCCATAGCCGGGCACGATGGAGTAGCGCGCGTCGAAGCCATAGGGCAGCCCGAGCTGGGCGATCTCCCCCTCGTAGGGGTCCAGGTCGAGCGGGTCGGAGCTGTGGAACGGGAATGCCTGTTCCAGAGCGGCCACGTTCAGGCGCTCGACGACCAGCATGTTCTGCACGCCGTCGCCGTCGAAGTCGCCGAACAGGACGGCGCTCGGATCGTCGAACGGGCCGAGCATCGAATCGGTCGCGAAGTCATAGTTGTTGTAGCCCACGCCGTAATTCGCGTAGGCCAGCCCGAAGTCCGCCTTGGGCTGCCATCCGCTCCCGGACAGCCTTTCGTGGATGCCGAAGTTGCCCGAATGGCCGGCGCCGTTGAGGAAGACCGAGAGCGAGCCGTCGCCCGCGTTCGTCGTGACCAGGTCCAGGTAGGGCTCGCGCACGTCGGCGTCGGACTGCTCCGCCTCGACGCTGGCCTGCGCCCACCACCAGTCCGTGGTCCCGCCCGGATCGGCCGGGTGCAAGGCCCTGGTCGTGTCCGCGTCGACATTGTACGTGGTGATGGACGTGGGCCCCTCACCGGTCAGGTAGGTGCCGGTGTGCATGTCGGCCCAGATGTCCTCTCCGGGGTCCCACACGCCGGGCCCCCCGGCATCGCGGAACCGGACGTTGCCGTGGGTGCCGGGCGTCAGGTCAGCCACGTCCCAGTGGTCGGTGTTGAAGATGGGCGTGTCCACGCCGGCGTTGTAAACCGTGTTGGCGCCCAGCTCGGCCCAGAGGTCTTCGTTCCAGTCCCAGGTCCCGTTGCTATTGATGTCCCAGAAGTAGACGTTGCCCTGGATGCCGGCCTGGCCGTCTGCTGTGGTCCAGTTGGGCTGGGTGTAGCCGGGGATGCCCGTCTGGTATTCGCGCACGGCGTCGGTGATCTGGACGTCCGTCCAATCGTCGTAATCGCCGGTGGCGGCGCCGGCCATGGCGGACCGGTCCTCATTCGGGTAGAGGCCTAGGTAGGTGTCCACGCCGTCTGAGTTCAGGTAGTGGTTGCCCAGCAGCACGGCGGCGCGGTTGGTCTGGGAGTTGGCCGTGGCGACGTCGATGTCGAGCAACTCGCCCGACGTCCTCCAGTTCACTCCGTCGCTGTCGTAGTTGTCCTCCAGGAAGTTGGCCGCCACGATCGAGTCGCCGGCGCCGATCGGCGCGAGCGGGCTCTGGGGCGTGCCGCCGGCGGGCGCAACCGTCAACATCAGTTGGTACTCGCCCTCGGCGGATACGCTGACGGGATCCTCGCCCGTGATCGGGTCGAAGAGATCCTCGGGGTCGACGGTTGGGTCGTACTCACCAATCCCGATGTAGTAGTTCCCGGTGGCGGGAGCGATCCAGGGCTGCGTCGTTACTGGAATCGTCGCTTCATCAATGGCGTCATCGTAGTGGACCACGAGGTTGCCATTTGAATCCCAGACCGCGATATCAGTCAGAAGCCCGTCCGTATCGGGGTCCTCGAAGGGTACGGGCGTCACCTGGATGGTAAGCGTAGCCCCCGCGTCGAGCGTCACGCGGTACATGTCGTAATCGTCGCCGGACAGGTCGGCGCGGTACGGGGGCGCGTCATACGAGTAAACACTGGTGCTGCTGAACGGGGGGTCGTCGTCGCGCCAGATGTAGTTGTAGTTGATGGTTTGGGCCTGGTCGCCGGTGATGCCAGTCTCCATGGCGCGGCCGATCACGCCGCCGGCGTCGCCGAAGAAGCCGACGTACTGCGCGCCCTGCATGAACCCGTTGTTCCAGAGGAACAGCACGCCGTTCTGGCTGACGACGGCCAGGTCGTTCAGGCCGTCCTGGTCCAGGTCGGCAATCACGAGGTCTTCAGGCGTATCGCCCGGGCCGGGCAGGGAGTACACGCGGATGAGGTCCCCGTCGAACACGCCCGTGTTCACATCCGGCAGGGCGCCGCTCCCGTCGCCGAACAACACGGACACTGCACCTGGCGTCAACAGGGCGCCATCCGTATAGGACAACACCGCCACGTCCAGGTTGCCGTCGTCGTTCAAATCGCCCAAGGCAAGAGCGTGCGGCAAGATCAGGTGCCCACTGCGCTCGATGTCGACCTCGTAAGTGACTTCGTCCGCGAACGTGCCGTCGCCGTTGTTCAGCAGCACCGAGACGCGGTCCGTGGTCGAGTTGGCGACGACGAGGTCGAGGTCGCCGTCGTTGTCCATGTCGCCTGCTGCGATGTCAGACGGGTTGTACTGGTGATAGGGGGAATCGGTCGGGGGGATACCGAGGTAGATGATGGATTCGGCCCAGAACTCACCGGTCCCGTCGTTGCTCAGCAAGGCGACGAAGTCGGGCCCGAGCGTGGAGCTGCCTGCCTCGCCGCCGTCCATGACGCCGTTGCCGTTGGCGTCGTCCCACGTGTTGACGGCCAGGGCGACGTCCACGTCGCCGTCCAGGTCGAAGTCGCCCGAAGCCATGGCCTCCACGCGCCAGGCGGGCTGGACCATCCAGCTCCAGCCGTTGGCGCCGTTGGTGTCGAATTGCCAGTCAGTGGGCCACCCCCACGGCACGCCGGTGTTCGGATCCGACCCCGTGTGGGGCCAGCCGAGTATGGGCGCGCCCTCCGGCGGGTCGAACACGGTGAAAAGCACCGCCGTGACGAACCCGTCGTAATCCGTCACGCCGAGGGCGTCCAGCGTGAAGGTCTCGCCCAGGGTCGGGGGATCGGGCGTCACCTGGATGTGGTCGAGGGCGGGGTTCTCGTTCAGGACCCAGACGGCGTCGCCCCAGTCCCCCTCGTTATCCTGGGCCACGGCGAAGTACATCGGGCTGATGTCGGGATCCCAGCCGGCCAGGACAGTCAGCTGCCATACCCCGCCGCCGAAGTCGACGCCGTCGCCGAGCCACTCGTCCTCCGGGTTGAAGTGTCCGCTGTCGAACACGTCGCGGTAGAAGGCGACGCTGGCGACCGAGCCGTCCGGGTCGCTCACGCCCGTGGCAATGAAGGTAACGGCCTGATCCTGCACGACGGGGTTAGGGTCGTGCTGGACGGAGACGATGACGGGCTTCTGGTTCACGCTGCCCGTCACGAAGGCGCCCCACGCGGTGTCGTTGTCGCGCGCATGCGCGAAGTAGGAGGAGGTCTGCGTTTGCCAGGTGACCTCGCCCTGCCAGGTCCAGCCGTTGGAGCCGTCGTTGTCCCTGCCCAGGAAGTGGTCGGTGGGGTCGTACGAGCCGACCGTTCCGATGTCGGAATCCCGGTAGAAGTCCACGTTGCTGACCACGCCGTCGTTGTCGTAGACGCCCAGCGCCTGCAGCGTCAGCGTGTCGCCCGGGCCCACGGGCTCAGGCGTTCCGGTCAGGGAGGTGATGATGGGCCGCTCGTTCACGCGGCCAATGGTGGTGGCCGGAGATGCCTGGTTCGACTCGGCGGCCGCGTCCTCCGCCACGGCGAAGTAGTAGTAGGTGCCGGGGGCCCAGTTGGCGGCCTGGGCGAGCTCCCAATCCTTGGTGGCTCCGATCTGCGTGCCGTTGCCCATCAACGGGTCCGTGCCCACCTCCAGCGTGCCGTTGGCGTTGGAGTCGCGGTAGAAGCGGACCTGCACTATGGCCCCGCCGTCGGGATCGACCACGTTGCGGGCCGTTAGGGTCAGGAGGTCGTTCTCATGCACCGGATCGGGGGAATCCTCCAGCGACTGGATGATGGGGGCTGACAACAGGAGCCTGCTCTCCAGGCGCTCCAGCAGCAGGCCCTCCACCCGAGTGCTGAGGCGACTTCCCTTCTTTCCTCTGTGACTAATCATTGTGGGCTCCCTGACTTTATGGTGGTCTCGAGGCGCAACAAGTCCCGACTCACCTTAAGGTTCGGCATTCCCGTCTGGCCAGAGACGGGCAAAGCCGGTTGGTATCGGTTCGTCTTCTCATGCACGTCGAGCATCCGACCAACGGGCCGCCTTGCGGCAGCCCTGTACGTGACCGACAGAACCACCGACAAGGCACCCGAACGGCGCATCATGCCCTTCCTCCGGCGTGGCTTCCCGACACCCCCACCGGCGTCAGGCCGGAGCACCGTCGTTGCTATAGCGGCCCTTGGGTTCCTCAGTTGGCCTTTATTACGTATGTAGAATGTCTTCTCAGGATTTAGCGCCCCCTAGTATAGTGCGTCGCCTTGCGAAGTCAAGTTCCCCAGGACGCTTGAGAGCCTCAGATTGATCCCCTGAGCGTGGGGCTGGTTCTCGGGCCCTGAGGGTTTGCCTGCGCGCTCGGCTCGGCGCCGCGTTGGACAGGTCAGCCGTCCCGGCTTACCATGAGTTTGCGGGGGAGAACGCCCATCCTATCGGCCACGTTTGCCCCGGTCGGCGAGTATGGGAAAGGCGGTGGTTCAGGTGGTCCCACAATGGCAGTGAGCTCGTACAGAGTCGAGGAGCTGGATTGCGCCGAGGAGGCGAGCGTACTCAGGCGCGCGCTGGCGCACAAGGACGGCGTGCTGGACCTGGACTTCGATCTCCTGAACGCGCGGATGACGGTCGCCTACGATCCGGAGATCATCGGGCCCGACGAGATCCTGGCCGCAGTGCGCGGGACGGCTATGACAGCCGTGCCCTGGGAAGAGCGCACGCAAGCCGAGCCGGAGTCCTTCTGGCGCAGGCACGGGCGACCGGTCATGACCGCCGTGAGCGGACTGCTGCTGGCGGCCGGCTTCGCCAGCCACTGGGCGCTGCACGGGGACATAGTGGACGCCGTGACGGGGGGCGCCGGCAGGCCGGAACATGCTTTGCCCCTGCTCTCGCTGGTGCTGTACCTGGGGGCCGTCGTCGCCGGCGCATGGCACGTTGCGCCTCGGGCCGTCATGGCTGCCGTCCGATGGCGACCCGACATGCACCTGCTGATGATGGTTGCCGTCGCCGGAGCGATGGCGATCGGCGAATGGTTCGAGGCGGCGACCGTCACTTTCCTGTTCGCCGTGGCGCAGATGCTGGAGCACTGGAGCGTTGCGCGCGCCCGGCGCGCCATCGGGGCGCTGATGGACCTGTCGCCGGAGGCCGCGAGGGTCCTGGACCCCGATAGCGGCCGAATCCTGGAGAGTCCCGTGGCGGAGGTGCCGGTCGGCGCCGTCATCGTTGTTCGGCCGGGGGAGAAGGTCCCTCTGGACGGCACGATACTGACCGGCCAGACCACAGTGAACCAGGCGCCCATTACGGGCGAGTCCAGGCTCGTCGCCAAGGGACCGGCCGACCAGGTCTTCGCGGGGACGATCAACGAGCGGGGCACCATCCACTTCGAGGCCACCAGGCCCGCGGCCGACACCACCCTCGCGCGGATCATTCATCTGGTGCAGGAGTCGCAGTCCCGACGCGCACCCAGCGAGCAGTGGATCGAGAAGTTCGCCCGCTACTACACGCCGGTCATGATGGCGCTGGCCCTGGTCGTCGTCGTGTTGCCGCCGCTCCTGGCCGGGGGGCAGTGGTCGGAGTGGCTTTACCGGGGGCTCGTGCTGCTGGTCATCGCCTGCCCGTGCGCCCTGGTCATCTCGACGCCAGTCAGCGTGGTCTCCGGCCTGACCAGCGCCATGCGGAACGGCATACTCATCAAGGGCGGCATGTACCTGGAGGCCGTCGGCCGCCTGCGCGCCATCGCCATGGACAAGACCGGGACGCTGACCTATGGCCGCCCTGAGGTGCAGGAGGTGGTGCCGCTCGAGGGACACACGCCTGCCGAACTTCTCGAGAGAGCCGCCGCCATCGAGGCGGACAGCGTGCACCCCCTGGCCGACGCCATCGTGCGAAGGGCAATCGCCGATGGCGTGAAGGTGCGACGGGCGAAGCAATTCAGAGCGCTGAAGGGCAAAGGAGCCGAGGGCCACTTGGACGGCCGTCACTACTGGATCGGCAGCCACCGGCTGATGCACGAACGGGGCCGGGAGACGCCGGAGGCGCACCAGAGGGCGATCGAGTTGGAGGACGCCGGCCACTCCGTGATAGCCGTCGGCAGCGAGGGCCACGTCTGCGGCTTGCTGAGCGTGGCCGACGGCGTGCGCGACGGCGCGCCGGAGGCGATCCGGGCGCTGAAGCGCCTCGGGGTCCGCGAAGTCCTCATGCTGACCGGCGACAACGAACAGACCGCGCGCTCCGTCGCTGAGGTGACGGGCGTCGACGAGTACCGTGCCGGGCTGCTGCCCGAGGACAAGGTCGAGGCGGTCAGGCAACTGGTCGCCGAACATGGTCGTGTCGCGATGGTCGGCGACGGGGTGAACGACGCGCCGGCCATGGCCGTGGCTTCCATGGGCATCGCCATGGGAGCCATAGGCAGCGACGCCGCCATCGAGGCGGCCGACGTCACGCTCATGTCCGACGAGTTGCCCAAGCTGCCGTGGCTGATCGCCCATTCCAGGCGCACGCTGGCGACCATCAAGCAGAACGTCACGTTCGCCCTCGGCCTGAAGGCCGCCTTCATCGTTCTCGCCCTGCTCGGCGTGGCGACCCTCTGGATGGCCATCGCCGCGGACACGGGCGCTTCGCTGCTGGTGATCTTCAACGGCCTCAGGCTGCTCCGCATCGGGCGGGCATGACCGGGGCGAGGCGGGTCAGGACTTCAGGGGATCGCGTTGGGCCACGAAGCCCAGCTCTTCCTCGATGCGGCGGATGTCGAAGGCCGAGTCCCTCTCGTGTCCGGCGCGCTCGTAGTGGCTGAGGTCCAGGTCGGCGTCGGGGTACCAGGTCCGCACGACGTGGGGTATACCCTCGGCCACGTTTGCGTGGGGGGCCGTGGCGTTCATGATGCGCACGCCGGGCTTGTGCGGCGCCTCCGCCGCGAGGGTGAACGCCCTCACGCAGTCGCTCAGGTACATGACCGTGATCAGGCCGAACGACCACCGGGAGACCGGGCCTGCCTCGTAGGGGCGCCTGGTTGCGTCGTCGGGCAGGATCGAGGCGAGCCGCAGGTTGATGACGTCGATGTCTTCGTTCTGGCGCCAGTAGTACTTCGTGACCTCCTCCATCATATGCTTGCTGAACCCGTACCCGTCGCGGTCCAGGCACGGGTGCTCGTCCGGGATCGGGAGCGCGAGCGGGCGGAACTTCACGCTCTGCATCCCGACGGCCGCTATGGAGCTGGCCAGGACGAACTTCCGACAGCCCCGGTCGATCAGGTACCGCATCAGGCAACGTGTCCCTTCGACGTTGACCAGCATGCCGTCGCGCTCGCTGCACCCGCCCGTCACGGCGGCCAGGTGGATCGCTACGTCGAAGTCGCACGCGTCCAGTTGCCGGAGATCCTCAAATGACGAGAAAAGGCCCCGCACGAATCGCACGTCGGCGTCCGGCTTGCGGCGGCCGATGCAGGTTACGTCGTGTCCGGTCGCCAGCGAGCTTGCGAGCGCCCTTCCGATGAAGCCGCTCCCTCCTGTCAGCAGTATCCGGCTCATTGCGGGCGTCCCCCCTACGAAGACCAATGGATGACCGCGCCGACGAGCCCTTCGACCTTGTTCGCATTCAGGTCCGCGTAGAACCGGGGCGCGTCGGCTGCTTCGACGCGGTGCGTCAGCGTCACGTCCCACTTCAGCACGCCGGCGGCCATGTTCTTCATGACGGCACGCCGGCAGGCGGGTCCGCCGTCGTCGCACGGGAACAGCATCCTGAGCTGCCGACCGTGCGCGGGCAGGAAGTGCCAGGAGATTGCATCGGCTCCGTAGTTGCCCTGAAGCACGAACGTGCCGCGCGTGCGGCACAGGGAAATGGCCGGGTCGATGCATCCGGGCAGGCCGGTGCATTCGAACACGACGTCGGCGCCTTGCGGCACGAGCGCTTTCAGTTCCCCTTCGGCTTTCTGCCGGCTGACGTCGATGACGTGGTCGGCACCGAGCTGGCGCGCGGCGGCGAGCCGGGCCGGCTGCAAATCCGCTGCGATCACCTCGGCGCCCCTGTGGCTTGCCGCGGCCACCACGCCCAGCCCGATCAGGCCCGCCCCGTAGACCAGCACCGTTTCCCCCGTGCGGGGGTTCGCCATGTCCACGCCGTGCAGGCCGACCGACGGCATGACGAACAGGCTGCCGGCATCCTCGGCGACGCCGTCGGGCAACGGGGCGACGTGCGCGTTCCCGCCCATGTCCACCAGAGCATGTGAGCAGTGGGTGCCGCTGACGCCGCTGACCCGCCGCCCGTCCCGGAGCTGGATGCGGCGGTTGTGGCGGAAGTAGACCACCTGACCCGCTTCGAAGCCCTGGACGCCCGAGCCCACCTGCTCGATGACGCCCACGGCCTGATAGCCCGTGCAGATCGGGTAAGGACCCCAGGAGAGCTTGTTGCGGATCAGGGCGAACTCCGTCCCCACGCTCACGCCGCTGTAGAGCGTCCTTATCAGGATGTCGCCATCCCCCGGATCCGGGAGGATCACGTCGGCCAGCGTGAACTGCTGGTTCTCATCGCAGACAAGGGCTTTGGCGTCCACGGATGTCCTCCTTCAAGGCGTGCGGGCGCCCGCCGGTGGCAAGGGCGCACCCGGCAGCTCTGCCAAACGACGGGCCTCCGATTGGCGAGGCGCTCAAGATGTTATACGCTGGGCCTGTGGCGGTTCAAGTTGCTCTTGCGGCCCTCCCGCCGATTGCAGCGGAATGCGCCGCCTTCTGCTAACATGTGCATTGGCGGTGCGCGCGCCGGAGCGGTCGCTTCACGCGAGGCTCACAAGAGGACACGACGATGCAGGACCGAATGCAGGCCTACGTGTGCACGGTGTGCGGCTACATATATGATCCGGCGCTCGGCGATCCGGAAAACGGCGTCCCGGCGGGCACCCCGTTTGCCGAGATCCCTGAGGACTGGACGTGTCCGGTCTGCGGCGTGGGCAAGGAGATGTTCACCCCGGCAGACTGACCCACCCGGGACGCCGGGTCCGCTTCGGCCGTGGTCTTGGGGACTTTCCGGGCCGGGCCTGACGGCGGGGGCTGCCCCGGCAATGCTCAAGGACTGGGGGGAAGGGCCGTTTTCTGGTGCGCATTGACAATGATTTCTCAGGCGAGTAGAATAGAACTGACTGGTCAGTTCTGCCTCGGAGGCCTGTCGGTGCCAGTTTGGTTCCGTTGCGGAAGCAGGATTCCTCGTGCGGGCGCGGCCGGGTGTGGCCTGTCTGCGGAGGCGTGGTAAAGGTCCTGTCCGGCGGGCACAGGCTCGTTTGGGCCCGGCGACGGCGCCCCTTTGAAAACGCGGGGCGGACGGCCTAGAATAGGAGATCATGGCTGAGCACGCGGGACGGCTCGGCCTTGCGTGTTGAGGCGTGCGACGATGTCGGAAGTCCAGCAACAGGACGTGGAGTTCAGTACGGGGCGCCGGATAGAGCACCTTCCCGACGACGTGCAGGGGTGGTTGGACAAGACGCTTGCCCCCGGGGAGATGATGTCCACGCTGCTTTTCTCGGACATCATGCCCAGCGGTGAGTTCGGGGAGCGCTGGGCCTTCCTGACCAACAGGCGGCTTCTGGTCCTGTCGCCCAACGGCCGGGAGGGTGACGCGGACGTCGAGTTCGAGATCCCTCTGGGCGAGATCGAGGACGCCGAGGTGCGCCAGTACGTCGGTTCGAGCGCGCTCATCGTCACCGGCGCGGACGAGGGATATGAGGTGGCGCGCTTCTCCCTCGGCTCCCACCAAGAAGCTTCCGACATGGTTCATTGCCTGAAGGAGATCGTGCGGGAGCACAAGGCGGGCATGCCCATCGAGAAGGTCCCCCCGCCGCCGCCGCGCGGGCCGGAGCACCGCTGCTCCAAGTGCGGTCGGGCGCTCAGCCGTTGGAGCGAGACCTGCCCCTATTGCATAGACCGCCGCCAGATACTGAGGCGGTTGTTCTCCTACCTGATGCCCCACAAGTGGTTTGCGCTGCTGGGGCTCAGCCTGACGCTCAGCATCACGGCGATGCAGCTTGTGCCGACCTTCTTGAATAAG
>CAZSET010000012.1:0-29339 GCA_964605915.1 uncultured candidatus Brocadiaceae bacterium
GGTACGAGCACGCCGGTGAAGTCGGCCGTCGCCGCCCAGCTTCCGCCCGTGTAAGTGACCGTCAGATCCGTGTCAGCCGTGTCGAGCGAGACCCACTGCCCGGCCGACAGCTCCCGCCACCTGACCTCGAGATGGCGTTCTCCGCCTTCCAGATAGGCATCGAACTCGAAGCCGGGCGCGTCGTAATAACTCTCGCTGCCGTCCCAGACAGGGCCCACGTAGTCGGCCGAGTCGAAGCCCTCGCCCCACGGGGTGGTCAACTCAAGCCGGGTGAGTTCGTTCCCTTCGACCTCGACGCAGTATCCGAAGTCCTCATCGCCCGGCGCGGGCAAGTTGTAATGGTATTCCCGCTGAACGCACACGATGGTGATGGAGCCTTCCGCATCCACGTGCAGGGACGTTGACGTGTAGTCTTCGTCACTCATGATCCCATCCGAGGTCAGGGCGCGGAGGTAGTAGTCGCCCCCTGCCGGAGCGTCCACGGTCCAGTCGTAGGAGTCGTCGTCATCCTCCATGCAGCTTAAGGTGATGTACCCCCAATCGGTTCCCTGGGTGCCGTTGCCCCAGATGGTGTCCGTGTCCCAGTAGAGGTATACGGTGGCGTTATCGTCGGGGTCCGAATCGGTCCAGGTGATGGTGTAAACGTCACCGGGATCGACGTTCGTGCCGGGCGCGGGATCGTCGATAGTGATCGTTGGGTTCACGTTCACGTGGATCGGGACGCTCGTGTAGTCATCGGTGCTCGTGGTGCCGTCGTTGATGAAAGCGCGGAAGTAGTAGTCGCCGCCCGGCGGAGCGTCCACGGTCCACCCGTACTCGTTGGCGTCATCTTCCCACACGCTCGCCGTGATGGTATCCCAGTCCGTGCCCTGGACGCCGTTGCCCCAGGCCGTATCGTTGTCCCAGTAGAGGTATATGACGGCGTTGCTGTCGGGGTCGGAGTCGGTCCACGTGATGGTGAACGTGCTGCCGGCGCTGACGATCGTGCCGGGCGCGGGCTCGGTCAACGTGATCTGGGGCGGTACGTCCCCCGGGCCGCCCGCCCCATTCAGCGCCACGTAGAGCCCCGTGGGATCGGTGCCGATGAAAACCACGTCGAAGTCGAGGTCCTGCTCGAAGTCACATATGAGCTGGCCGGCGCGGATGCGCCCGGACGTCGTATTGGGCGCTGAGGCCGACGCGAAGGTGCCATCCCCAACACCGCCCCAAAACGTAAAGCCCGCGGCCGTGTCGCTCGCCGTCGGCTGCACATCGTAGTACGGCAGCACATCTGCATTACCGTCCCCGTCGTAGTCGAATAGCACCATGTCCACGGTCGTGTTTGCACCGAACTCCGTCATCTGCTCGGCTCCGAAGGCCCGACCGTCCGTGTTCATGAACACGTAGACCTCATCGTCGGTCACGTAGTCGTCCTGATCGCGCAGTTGCCGGTAGAACACGACGTCCCACAGGCTGTCCCCGTTGATGTCCCACGGCATCCCCATGGGGATGGTCGGCAGCTCGGACGGCCTGACCTGCACGGGCGTGGCAACGAAGGTGCCGGAGCCGTCGTTGAAGTACAGGTCCACGCCGCACTCCGTCAGGTCCGACTCGGAGTACGCGGCGACGTGGGCAACCAGGTCGGGCCACCCGTCGTTGTCTATGTCGAAACCGTTGGACGCGGTCGCGATGGTCAGGTTCTGCACGACGAGGTTCTGGGCGGTGACGAAGGTGGCGTCGCCGTTGTTATGGACAAGACGCAACGTGACAGAGGAGCTGATTGGAGACGGGTACCCGTCCATGATCACCAGGTCATAGAAGCCGTCCTTATCCAGGTCCACCACGGAGGGCAGCATGGCGTAGCCGTCGTTGAGGGCCTTGGAATAGGCGGTCGTGAACGTGCCGTCGCCGTCGTTCCTGAAGACGACGATGCTGGCCGGTCCCAGAGGCTGCATGGCGTCCCTCCGGTAGCCGATCATGTCCAGGTAGCCGTCGCCGGACAGCTCGTGCAGCACGCCGTAGTTGGTCCATTGGCCGGCGTCCTGCCAGGCGGCCGTGGTGTTGAAGCTGCCGTCGGCCTGCCCCAGGTGCACCTCGACCACGTTGTCAGTCGGAACGGGCGTCCCGACGGAGTAGCTGAGGATCACGTCCAGCACGTCGTCTCCATTGAGGTCACTCGTGTAGTGGGCGATCGTCTTGCCGGTCCCGAAGTCGGTGTTCACGGCGCTGCCGAAGACGGCCGTGGCCGTGCCCAGGTAGACGTCCACGCTCGTGTCCGCTGCATTGAAGACCAGGATGTCCATGTTGCCGTCGCCGTTCATGTCGAGCACGTCTATTCTGGAGTTCAGCGCGATGTGGATTCGAGGGATCTGGTGGCTGAACGTGCCGTCGGCGTCATTGAAGGACACGTCTATCAGGCCCTCGTAGTACGTCTCGAAGTGGGAGACGACGTCCAGCCAACCGTCGTTGTCCACATCGGCCAACTCGATGTTACGGATGGGGCCTTCCAGGTTCGCGACCTCCGCCTCCTGGAACGTGCCGCCCGGCTGGCCGAGCATGGCCCGCACGAACGCCTGGGCCGGCGGGTCGCCCCCGTCGTCATACGTGATGATCAGGTCGGTGTAGACGTCCCCGTTCGCGTCGAGCTCGCCGCCCAGGCTTTCGACCTCGACCGTCGGTTCGCCGGCGAGCGCCGTGAAAACCGGATCGCCGAAGGGGCTGTTGACGTCCAGCAACAGCCGCGCCTCGAGAAGCTCCAGCCTCAGTTGCAGTTGACCAGCAAGACGCCTGTCCGATGCCAAAGTGCCCATTGCTTCCCCTCCGCAGTTGAAGCCCGCCTCATCTCCCGTGGATCCGACAAGATCCCTGTCCCGCTCCCGAGAACTGCTATCTTACGCCCCCCCGCCCCCAAGTCAAGGCCGCCAAGCCACTCCGAAAGGCCCTGCCAATCCCCTGCAGGCAGCACGGCCCCCAAGCCGTCCGTTCGGCACAAGATTAGAGTGTGCCCCCAGCCCGAGAAGCGGGCCCCCAGCAGCCCACGGAAAAAGGACGCTTGACTGCGCTCATATGATAGCTGTGGTTCTGGCAAGGAGACCGCGGCATGACGATGGGTAGATCGCAGATGCGTAGACGGCGGGCGCACCCGCCGCCTGGCGCGGGAGCCCATTTGAAGCCGACGGCAATCCGGGCAACCGAACATGAAGGACGAGGAGATGATCCAGTTCGATCCACGCACGGGGCTGCTGCACTTCGAGGGAACGCCGTTCGCCAACGGACGGATCCTGTTTCAACTGGATGGTCTGTCCGTCCAGTCCACTGACCTCACGTGGCGCCGCGGCGCCGGGTACGTCGCGAGCAATGATTCACTGGAGTTTCGCATCCACACGAGCCGCGGGAAGCTGGCGGTTCGCATCAAGAACGCTGGACGCGTCGCCCGGACGTTGCGGACGGTCCAGTTCCGCTTCGAACCCCAGGCGCTGCCTGAGGCGCCGCAAGCCGCGGACTACCGCGAGTTCATCCACTCCGCGAACTTCGAGTCGGCCTCGGGCGTGAAGAAGGTGGGCCTCCCCGGGCGCCAGCTCGAACACAATCCCGAGAGCAGCATGCTCTACCTGCTCCACGAGATCGAGACCCGGCGATCCGTACTCTTTGGGGTGATGCCGCCTCCGGCGGGTGACCTCGTGAAGTTTCAGGCGCTGCACGACGCACCGCACATGGAGGGGCGCTTCGGCCTGCGCATCACGAGCGTTCAGGACCGGCTGATCCCGCCCGGCGACCAGGCGCGGACCTCTCCGATGCAGGTGCGCACGGGCACCGACCCGCTGGTGCTGCTGGACGA
The DNA here is from genome assembly GCA_964605915.1 of uncultured candidatus Brocadiaceae bacterium. Lineage (GTDB taxonomy): Bacteria > Planctomycetota > Brocadiia > SM23-32 > SM23-32 > DAOVRD01. The sequence continues at coordinate 3,818 of CAZSET010000012.1, forward strand.
GTACGGCCGTCGGCTCGGACGCGCCTGGCGGCGCAGCCTCAAGCCCGTCGCAGCGGGCTGGAACTCCTGGGACTACTATGCCGGCGCGGTGACGTCCGAAGATGTGCTCAAGAACGTCCGCTACGCGCGCAAGCGGTTTCCCGAACGTCTCAAGACCTTCGTGATCGACGAGGGATGGGAATCGCGCTGGGGCGACTGGGTGGCGAGCCGGCGATTTCCCGAGGGACTCCGCGAGTTCTGTCGCCGTGTGAAACGAGAGGGCGGCACGCCCGGCATCTGGAGCGCCCCTCTGCTCGTCAACACCTACACCGCTCTCTACCGCGAGAAACCGGATTGGTTCTTGCGATCGCGCGACGGCGCCATCGCCACCAGACTCTATACGTACGGCCCCATGGCCTTCCTGGACATCACCGTGCCGGAAGTAGAGCAGTGGCTCTTCGACACGTTTGCGCGGCTCAGGAAGGACGGATTCGAGTACTTCAAGGTCGACTTCACGCAGGAGACGCTTCGTGCCGACGTCTGGCGTGATGGCACGGTGCCGCGCGGCGCGTTGCTGCGCAAGGCCTTCACGAGCATCCGGCGCGCCATCGGCGAGTCGAGCTACCTCTTGGCCTGCGGTGCGCCGTATGAGTCGGTCATCGGGATCGCGGATGCCGTGCGCGTCAGCGGTGACATCCACAACTTCTGGAGCCACGTCCTGACGAACGCTGCCTCGATCGCCGCGCGTTGGTGGACGCACCGCCGCGTGTGGAATGCGGACCCGGATTTCCTGATCGTGCGTTCGCCGGAGACCTCGACGTTGCCGCGGATGAACCGTGAATATGCGCCTAAGCCGTTCAACAGCTCCGGCGGCTTCTGGCGGGCGGGCCGGGAGTTGAACCTGGGGGAAGTGAAGGCCTACGCGCTGCTCGTGTACCTAAGCGCCGGCGATCTGATGCTCGGCGACGAATTGCCGACGCTGGACCGGACCGGTCTGGGCATCCTGCAGAAGGTGTTGGAACGCCCCTTGCCGGAGGCGGCCATGCCGATCGACCTCTTCCGCAGGCACGATTGCCTGCCGTCCCTGTGGCATGTCCGGGAGCAGGGCGGCCACTTCCTCGGCCTGTTCAACTGGACGGAGGACCGGGCCACCATCAGCGTGGACTTGCGCGACCTGGGCATCCGCTCCTGGTCCAGGATTGAGCGATTCTGGGAAGGGACGGAATTGGCTGCGCCCGAAGGGCGGATCTCCCTCGAACTCCCGCCGCGCCGCGCGGAAGGGCTGCGCATTCACGCCTGATCGCGGTCGTTCAGCGCGGAAGACGGATCGCGGGGCACGCGACGCACGACCTCCGAGGCCAGTCCGACCTGGACTTCAGAGACGTGGCGCAATAAACTTGCGCTTCGCACCGGGATGAAACGGATCAGCCATCACGGGAAGCAGAGGGCCGAAGCGATGCCGGAAGAGAAGCTCTACTGGGGCGAGATACACACACATACCGCGCTGAGCGACGGCAACGGGAGCGCGGAGGAGAACTTCCAGATCGCCAGGTCGCACCTGGACTTCTGGGCGATGGCCGACCATGCCTACGACCCGGAGGTCTTCAACTTCGACTACCGCGCGCGGGGCCCGAACCGGGAGATCCTCAACGACCGATGGGGCGACGTTCAGGATCTGTGCCGGTCCCACGAGGAACCCGGCCGGTTCATCCCGTTGCTGGCGTACGAATGGACGAACTACCGCTACGGCCATCACAACGTCTACTACCTGGACTACGACCAGCCCATCAGGATGCCGCCTACACTGCCGGAGCTTTACGAGGCCCTCAGAAACGTCGAGGCCCTGGTAATCCCCCACCACGGCGGCTACCCGGTGGGGATATGCGGCAAGGACTGGGACTTCCACGACGATCATCTCTCGCCCTTCGTCGAGGTCTACTCCCTGCACGGCTCCTCCGAAGAGCCGGACGGCATACGGCCTCTGCTGACGCCCGGGAGCTGGATGGGGCCCGGCGCATCGGGCGGAAGCGTTCAGGAAGGCCTGGCACGCGGCTACCGGTTGGGCATCATGGCATCCAGCGACTCGCACGGCGACCACCCGGGCGCGTACGACAATGGCCTCATTGCCGCCTACGCCGAGGAGCTGTCCCGGCCGGCGCTCTGGAAATCCCTTCGGACGCGGCGGATATACGGCGTGACCGGCGACAGAATTGTCCTGGACTTCCGCATCAACGGGCAGCCGATGGGAAGCGTCGTTCCGCCGGCGCAGGAAAGGACCATCGAGATCGAGGTGGCGGCCTGGGACAAGGTGGACCGCGTGGAGGTCCTGAAGAACAACCGCGTCCTCCACTGCTTCAACGAGCCCTCAGGACCGGATACGAGTCCAGGCGAGAGGATCCGCTTCCGCTTCATGGTCGAGTGGGGATGGGACGTGGACGCCGCACATGACTGGACAGGGTCCCTGAAGGTGGCGGACGGCCGGATCCTACAGGCAATCCCCTGCTTCCGCGGCAGGGCGAGAGATCGCCTCGCCAAGGGCATCACCAGCCGCACGGATTCCGAGTGCCGCTGGACCTCAAACACGCCCAAGCCGGCGATCCGCAAGCACGCCAGAACGTCCGCCGACGGGCTCACCTTCGAGCTGGAGGGCAAGATCGGCGCGCCCCTCGAGTTCGTCTTCACATGTGACGAACGCACGCGGCGGTTCGCAATGACCCCGGCCGAGATCCTGAGCGGGTCGAGCGTGGTATACGTGGTGGACGTCCCCCGGAGCAACAACGGCGCACAATGGCGGCATCTGGAAACGCTGGCCAAGGTGAAGGTGCATCAAGGCTGGCCCAGCAGCCACCTGAGGCTGAAGCTGAGCTGCGAAGACACAGCACGGGGGGAGCCCGAGCGCAGGGAGGATTTCTACTACGTGCGCGTTGTGCAACGGAACGGCCAGCGCGCGTGGTCTTCGCCCATCTGGATCGAGCAGACCGGAGCCGACCAGTAGAAGATTGGAGCAACTCGCATGAGCAAGTCGAGAGATCGCACACAGAGAAGCCAGGCAGAGGCGGAGCAGGCCCAGCGCCCTGCACGTCCCATCGAGAATGGCGACTGGAACATGGCGTACATGTTCCCGCAGGAAGTGGTCGCGGCGCGAGAGAAGAATGGGCTCGTAATCGTGCCGATTGCGCCCATCGAATGGCACGGGCCGCACATGGCCATGGGCACGGACAACTTGCTGGCTCACGCTATGGCGCGCAGGCTCTCACAGGAACTCGAGTGCCCGTACTTCCCGCCGCTGTTCATCGGGACGGAGCGCGAACGGTCGCCCGCCCTGCTGAAGGCCATTGGCTTCGAGGGAGACGAGTTCATCGAAGGCATGGACTTCCCCGGGAACGCCATCGGCAGCGGCTATTACCGCGAGGAGGTCTTCGCCGCGGTCGTGCGGGACACCCTGAGCATCCTGTTCGACCGAATGGGCTTCTCGCGAGTGCTGATCGTCAACGGACACGGCGCGACAAACCAAAGCGACGTGCTGACGCGCCTGTGCACCGAGCTCAACGCCGGGCTTAAGAAAAGACGCGTGATGTGGGTCTACCCGGGTTTCCCGAAGTCCCTGATCGCCGGCTCGATCGCGCACGCCGGCGCCGAGGAGACCTCCCTGCTCGCCGCCAACTATCCGGAATGCGTGGACGTTTCCAATCTGCCCGCGAACGGCAAGCTCAAGAACGTGGAGTTCGCCATCGTCGACGGGGAGACCTTCGACGGAAAGCCGACGCGCGAACACACCGTCCGGTTGCGACAGGACCCGCGCAAGAACACGGACCCCGAATGGGGCAAACGCATCTTCGCCGAAGCGGTGAGAGAGGTGGTCCAGGAAGTGAAGGCGAACCTCTGAGCCAGGAGCGGCCGGCGCATGTGGACGCTTCCTTTGACCGATCATTTTGAAAGGATTTACGATGTCCCGCAAAGCGCGCATCTGCACAATCTCAATGAATTCGCTGGTGCACGGCGACCGCTCATCCAAGGAGGATCTCCTCCGCGAGGCCGAGCAGAAGGTGAAGCAGGGATCTCTGGACGAGCCCGACCTGTTCCTGTTGCCCGAGGTCTTCCTGCTCAACGACGTGCCCGGCATGTTCGCCGACCCGGCGAGTATCGAGGAGGAAGGGAACGAGACCTACCAGCGTCTGGGCGAGCTCGCTCGCTCCTACGCGGCATACGTGGCGGCGCCGCTACTGACGCGTGAGGACGGCGACGTCTATAACTCGACGGTCATCTTCGACCGCTCGGGGAACCCCGTCTTCACCTATCACAAGACGTTCCCCACGCCGGGCGAGCAGAAGGAGGGCATTTCTCCGGGCACGCGCACACCCGACTGCTTCGACGCGGACTTCGGCCGGCTGGGCGTCGCGATCTGCTACGATCTGAACTTCCAGCCCCTCTTCAAGCACTATTACGATCAGGGCATGGAGCTGCTGCTGTTCCCCAGTTACTTCCCGGGCGGCATGTTGCTCCAGTCGTGGGCCTACGTCTACACCTTCCACGCCGTCAGCAGTCACGCGCAGGGCTGGGAGAGCGTGTTCGTCAACAGCCTGGGCCACGTCGTGGCGCAGGCCAACATGTTCACGCAGGCCCTCACCCACGAGTTCGAGCTGGACAGCGCGACCGTGCCCTACTGGGGCAACCGCGACGCCCTGCAGGCCGCAAAGGAGAAGTACGGGCCGGAGCTCGAACTGGAAATCCACCGGGCCGAGGGGGATGCCGTCGTTCGCTATCGCGGCACCGATGGCACCGTCAAGGACATCATGCGCGAGTTCGGCATCCGCACGCGCGCCGAATGCTACAACAACGAGCACCTGCTCTAGACGGGCAAGCGCTGGCGTTACCAGCGGAAGAAGCGGTACGGGGCGTCCCACTCCTCGGGCACGTCCAGGTAGAGGCCTGCCAGCCACCGCCCCTGGCTGGGAGGGGCGATCGGCTGGACTCGCACGTCCGAAAGCCACAGCTTGCCGGGGCCGTTGTACCAGATCTGAAGGCGCGTCCCAGTCTCGACCGTATCGTTTGCCTGCACAAGGAACGCGAACTGCTTCCACTGCTCGCGGGGCTGGAAGCCCTGGTATCCGAAGAGCGAACGCCACGTTTCCATGTTCGTGATGGTCATGGTGACGCCATCGGTGCTCAGGCCCTCGCCCCGCGCATCGAAGGAGATCCGGTACCACTGATCCTTTTCGATGGGCACGTCGTGCTGGGCCAGCATCACGCTCGGCGGCTTCTCCCCCTCCTCGGCCGGCGGGCAGCCCACGACCTGGGCCCACTTGTCGGCTCCTTCCTGCGTCCTTTCGCGACTGGCCGCAGCCCCCTTGGCGCCTGACGAGAACAGCCACTCATCCGCCACGCCATTGCCGTCCTCATCGGCGCTGAAACTCCCGTTCCTCACCACCGATTCAGCTCCGCGCCCGCCGGGGGGGCTTGAGAAGTGCTCCAGCAAGGGGTTCGCACCGCGCGCCCCCATGTTCGACAGCAGACGTGTGACAAGGAAGGAGCTGCGGCGATAGGTCTGCTTGAGGTTGTGCTGCTCGACGGGGCAAATGAACCGGTAGGGTTCAGATCTGTCTTCAAAGCCCGGATTCTTGAATAGGTTCTCAGGTCCGCCGCTCGCCGCAGCGGTCCCGGGCACGTAGTCGCCTTCGTACAGCCGGAAGGCATCAGCCATGTAGCGGGCGCCCGGCTGCGCGCACTGTATGTACGCGAACCAGCCCTCCGGAAATGGCTTGTCGACCGCGAAGGTAGCGTGAAGCTCCTTCCACTGCCCTTCCTCGGCCGTGAAGTCTGCGGTGCGCACGGCCCTGTCCCAGGGGCTGCCGGAACGTTCGACTTCGAGGCGCATGCGGACCGGTCCGCCCACTCCCTTCACGAAAACGGCAAAGGTGTACGTCTTGCCGGCCTCTCCGCCCTCGACTTGCTGTCCCAGAGACGTTCCCCGTGCAGTCATCGCGCCCAGCGTCACCAGCGCGCTCTTCTGCCCGGCCACGGCGTCCTGGTCGCCGACGCTGAAGGAAGTGACGGCCGCCTGCGCGGGGTTGACAACGTACGGCACGAGTTGACAGAACACGACATTCGCATCCTTCGCCCTTCCCAGCACGCCGTCGCCGATGGGCGTTGCCCCATCCGACACGAGGGGCATCTCCCTGGGGGCCCGGTTATGCACGTCACCCGGTGCCGCGCCCGCCAGAAGGGAGCCCACGCCGAAAGGCTCGAAGTACGCGGCGATGTGCTCCTCGTTCCTCATGCGGACCTGGAGCGGCAGGAACGCGTTGGCCTCCTGCTCGTCGAGGCCGAGCGCCAGCAGATTGCCGCCCGCGTTCAGCCACTCGGTGACGGCCGCCTTATGGGCGGCCAGCTTACGACCTCCCTCCTGTCCGACCACGAGCACTTGATCGGCCGCGAGCCGGCCGCCCTCGTAAGGCGAGGGAGAGAAGCCGGCGGCTTCCAGGTGCGCCTTCCCCACGGCGTCGCCGACGTAGAGGACTTCGCGGCTCGGGCTCGGCTGCCAGGTCGCGGCATAGTCCAGGATGTTGCGCGCAAGCCTCTCCGCCGCGGGGTCCGCCTCGGTGCGCCCGCTCACGTCCATCTGGCAGAAGAGCACCATGCCCTTGCCCTCGCGGTATTCCATGAGCGGGCTGTACTGGAGGCTGTAGCCGCCGTCGAGGATCGGCATGAAGTCGCCGCGCGCGGGCTTCTCAATCAGCACGGAGGCGACGTTGCCCCGGTTGCCGCAGCGCCATACGCGCGTGACGGGAATGCCGCACCAGCGGACGGTCGGCGCGCCGTTGAAGAGCGCGCCCGACTCATAGTCCAGCCGGGGCGGCAGGATCGTCGCCGCGCCGCGCCAGTCGCGCAGGTGCTGCTCGTCGAGGCCGGCCAGGAGCGCATGGTCGGGCACGCGCTTGAAGACGCAGCGCAACCCGTATTCCGTCACGCGGAGGCCGAGCCGCTTCTCCAGGACCTCCGACGTCTGCTCGAACACGATCACCTTCAGGCCGTCCTGCACGGCCGTGACGTCCGGCGCGGGACCATCGGCCGTCAGCGCGCCCTTCCCCACGATGAGGGTGTCGTACGCCGTCAGATCGGCATCCGCCTGGACGGCCCGGTAACGAACCCCCATCCCGTCCAGGAGCTGCGCCGTCTCGCCTTTCGGGTCGAACAGCGCGATGCTCGAGCCGGGGCGCGGGGCGTCAGGTCGTGCCATCACGTGCACGGCGAAGGAGTCCTCCTGCGTCTCGCCGTTGCTGAACCTGGCGGTCATGCTGATTTCGTACGTGCCGGGCTCAAGTCCGCGCGGCAGCTCCAAGCGCAGCGGAACGCGTTCCTGCTCGCCCGTGGGGAGCGTCACCTTCTTCGCACCGACGACGGCACGAGGAAGGCCGAGCGACCACTCGCAATCGCACGTCACGGTCTCCCGCGAGTTGTTGATCACGATGATCTGTTTCTCGACCCTCTCTCCGGGGCAGAAGTTATGGTCTTTGCTGGTAAATGCAGCCGGCTTGCCGGCGATATAGGCCAGCACCGGTTTGTTGTTGCGAATCAGGGCCTGCCCCGCGGCCGTGGGGATCCAATCCGAGCGCTCATAGGCCAGATCCATCCGCTCGTAGCGGTCCTCGATGTAGTCCGGACTGAAGCCCGGCCGCTGGAGGTCGTCCCAGTCAACCTTGAACTCCTTACGCGTCTCTTCAACGCCATCGCGCAGAAGCCAATACTGACCGTGAGCCCACGGCGAGTTGGCCGACATCCCCCACGTCCGAAACGCCGGCCAAACATCGGCGAAGTACATCGCGTAGACGGGTTGCCGTTCCACGAAGTCGGCTGAGCCCACGTTGTGGGGGTAATCCCATCGGTGCCACAGATTGCCGACCCGGAATTGCTCGGCCTCCCAGCGCAGGTTCGTCTTCTCCATCTCGCTGATCTGGAACGCCTCGGCCCCGAAGAACTGCGAGTTCCACTCCGCCAGGCAGAACTCCCACGGCACCGTGGCGCTGCCGAAGGCGCGACCGCCCCTGTACCAGCCACGATACAGCGTCCAGTCCCAGGAACACGGGACGGTGTACTCGCAGGGGAAGACGGGCTTCACGCCCAGGGCCGCCCAGTGTTCGAACCAGTCGCACATCTCCTGGATGGGCGCGAAATTCGAGTAGAAGTTCATCGTGTGCATCGAGCTCAGGTTGCCCGAAGAATGGTGATAGACGATGCGGGCCGGGTCCAGGCGCGTTATGATCGCCTCGGCGCGCAGAGCCCGGGTGACGTTTCCGGCGGACCACTGGCTCCGGCGCGCGTTGATACCGTCGATCAGGTCTGGATTCATGTCCTCGGTGTAACCGGTCGCATTGTGGCTGGTGGGGTAGAACACGACGGAGGGGTGATTCTGAGCCACGCGAACGTAGAACTCCGCATGGCGCGCATAGCCGTTCGTCTCGTCGGCGTCGGGCGCGTCCCAGTCGTAATGACCGAAATGCGGCTGGGAAAGCCCCACGAGCATCCCCACGTCGTCCGCGGCCCTCAGTATCTCCTTGAAGCTCAGATGCGATCCGGGATTACAGTCGTAATTGTGCGTGTTGACGTAGTTGATGCCGAAGCTCTGGAGACGCTCCATGCTCTCCCGCGCGGCCCCGTAGTTGGCCGCCGCAGCGCCGACCTGCGCGTTATCGAGCGGGACCGACGACAGGAAGATGCGCGTGCCGTTCAGGTAGAAGTCCCGCCCCTCAATCCAGAACTCGCGGAACCCGAAGCGCACGGGCAGCGCGGCGTCCAGAACTTCGCCATCGGGCTCCAACAGCGAGACGGTGACGTCGTGCATGTTCTGGGGCGTGTGGATGTCCCACAGCTTCTCGGGCTTCCACCGCTCGGCGAAGGCGAAGCGTCCGTTCTGGAGGTCCCGGCCCTTGAAGGTCGTGCTGGTGAACTCCGCAACGACGCGGCCCTTGTCCGTGACGCGAGCATGAAGCCTGTAGGATGAGTCCGCCGCCAGGCCCTTCAGGCCAGTCTCGAGCCGGATCTCTTCCTTACGGAACGAGGTGTCGACCTTCACGTCAGAGATGCGCGCGCCGGAAGGCGTGCTCACCAGGTAAACGTCGCCGCACAGGCCGCGCCGCGCCACTGAGCCCCTCACTTCGCGCGCCGAAGCGGTGTCGTTGTACGACAGCATGACGCCCTTGAGCGGCATGGCGACGACCAGGATGCTGAGCACGTGCTTCCCGCCCGGGCGGCAGGCGGCCGTCACGTCCACCTCTCCGGTCGGGAACCGCATATCGCCCAGCTTCTTCCCGTCGACGTAGACGGAGGCGAAGGAGTTCAGATACTCGGTGGAGACCGCGATGCGGCGGCCCGCCCATTCGCGCGGCACGGTGATCTCCCGCTGGTACCACGCGGCCGAGACGCTGCGCAGGCTCTGTTCCGCCCAGCTCGGGTGGGCGTAGACCGTCTGGCAGTCCTTCTGCATGTAGTCGGTGATGCCCGGCCAGCATCCGGGGACCTTGAAGTAGCCCCACCCGCGCGCCGGCACCGCCTCTGCGTCAGCCGCCGCCGGCTGCCAGAGCCACAACCCGTTGATGCATATCCGCTCCCGCGTCGGGCTCTGTTCGCGGTATGCCTTGCTCACGTCCCAGACGGCCTTCACGCCGGGGGGCAACTGCACCGCGCGCGCCTCCTGTCCCATGACCTGCCCGGACATTGCGGCGACGACGAAGACCGACGCACAAACGGCAAGGGCTCTCGCGGTAGAAACTGCAAGCATCCGGCTCCTCCCCGGGCCCATGGCGCGGCCCGATGTTCAGTGGCTTTGAGCTTCCCCGACCTTGTTCCGGCAGGCGCTCATGTGCCCCCATTGCGGGGACACAGGGATCATACGGCTTGCCCCCCATATCGTCAAACGCTGGCCGCGACGGCGCCCGGAAGGCGCCCGCGCGGTCCCGGGTCTATTGCGGCATGGGCCAACGCAACTTCTCGCAGACGGCCCGCCAGCGCTCCGCCATGCCCTCGCAGAACAGTAACGGCTCATAGCCAAGCTTGAGGTAAGTCTTAACGGCAGGCAGGCGGAAGTCGTCCGTCCGCAGGTAGATGTCGCGGTATCCGGCCCGGATGAACCTGGCCGTCGCCGCCGCGCAGACGGCCAGCCCGAGCCCCTTGCCCTTGTGCTCGGGGTCCCCGGCCACCCAGCCCAACTGGCCGCCGTAGGGATGCAGCTCCGACGGCGAATGCTGCGAAACCGCGGTAGCGACCAGCCTCCCCGTGTCGCGATGCACGATCAGGAAGAAACCGTCCGGGAGGCAGTCCCGAACCATTCGCGCCACGCGCTCATGGTCCCAGCCCATAAAGCCCGCCTTGGCCATCAGGTCAGTGTAGGCGTCCTCATCCGCTTGCTCGTAGCACTTGAGCCCGTACCCGTCCGGCAGTCGCGGCACGGGCGGGGACTCCAGCAGGCATTCCGGCCAGACCATCTGAAGCTGCGGCTGGGAGGGCTCGCCCGTCCACTGCCGCGAGTCCGGCACCGAAAGCCACTCGCCGCCTTGAGCGATAGATTGCTGCGAGACCAGGCCCGGAAGCGTCATGTCCATCGCCTCGTGGATGCCGATGGGACAGGGGGCCTCGCCCCGGACGGCCCTCAGGAAGTCCAGCACTTCGAAGTAGTCGCCCCCTCCGTGCCCGGCGCGGAGCGCCTCTTCCGGCGGGTCGCGCCAGATATCCGGCATGTACTCATCGGACAGGGATTCGAGGTCGAACCACTTGATCTCCTCGCTCAGCGTGCGCAGCCAGATCTTGTCCCGGTCGCCCGGCCCCCCGCGGCTCGATTCGTAGACGCCGTCCGTCCCCTGGAGCTGGAGGTTGATCATGGCGTGGGGCCGGTCTGAGATCATGTCGAGCCGCATCTTGATCAACGCGCCCCGGGCCGTCTTGCACAGCATGACGGACGTGTCCTGGTGGTAGTCCTCGTCCCGCGGGTCCTTGTAGTGGTGCCCGCTGCCCTCGCAGCAGACCCGGACGACGCGGTCGCCCTCCATCCACTGGAGGATCGGGCCCAGGTTGTGCGTGCCGTAGGTGTTGCCGTCGATGCCGGTCTGCCACTTGCGCCGCCAGGGCGTCTTCTCGTTGAGTCCCTTGAGTTCGTGCAGGTACTCGCCCTCAGCGTAGTAAAGCTCGCCGAACAGGCCCCGGCGGCACAGCTCCTTGACGAGCACGCACGGCCGCACGTAGGCGTAGTTCTCGGCCATCATGTAGACGGCGTCGGACTCGCGGCATGCGCGCACCAGGTCCCTGCACTGCTCGACGGAAACGGCGGCCGGCACCTCGCTCAGGACGTGCAGCCCGCGCCGCAGTGCCATGATGGACTGGGGCACGTGCAGATGCATCGGGGTGCCGACGACGACGGCGTCCAGGTCGGACTTGTCGAGCATCTCTTCGTAGTCGCAGTACCACTCGTCCGCGCCGAGCTGGCGAGCGCAGCGTTCGAGCTCCTCGGTCCGTATGTCGCACACGGCGCGTATCCTGGCGCCGTTGGCCTGGAAGCCAGCGGCAAAGCTCTGCCCCCGTCCCACAGCACCCACAATGCCAATGTTCAACTCCTCAAGTGTCGACATGTGCCTTTCCTCTTGCCGACCATCATGTTGATTGGGGCAGGTCCACCCATTCTCCCGACTCCGCCGACGCGCGGGCGGCCTCCAGTACGCGCTGCAGGTGAAGCCCTTCTGCCAGCGACGGACGCGCCTCGGTGCCGTCCGCAACCGCCCGGAGGAACGCGTAGAGGCAGTGGATGTGCGCGCGCAGCCATCCGATGCTGACCTTCGGGGCCGGGAAACCGGTCGCGGGGAGCGGGTACTTCTGGACCGTCGCTATGCTCTGCCAGCCCTTCTTGCCCCCGTACTCGCCGTCGGGGAGGCGACCGTCGTAGACTTCCAGGCAGTTCGGCTGCATCAGGTTGAACCGCATTGCTCCGTGCCGGCCGTGTATCTCAAAGCGCAGTTCGTCCTCCGTGCCGGTGGCGATCTTGCTCGCCTCGACGGTCCCGAACGCCCCGGAGGGGGCCCTCAGAAGCATCGCGGCGGCCTCTTCGGCGTCTATCCTGATGTGCCGCTCCCTATCCCCCGCGCTCGGACGCTCGGCAGTCCAGATGCGGCTGACGCAGTTGACCGCCTCAAAGGGGCCGATCAGCCACCAGAGCAGGTCCAGCACGTGGCATCCGAGGTCCCGGATGACGCCGCCGCCGGCGGCCGCCGTGGACTTCCAATTGACGGGCTTCTCGGGGTCCACGCTGCCGCTGTGCAGGTAAGCGCCGCGGAAGTGCGTGATCGGACCGAGGAATCCCTCCTCAACAAGCTGCTTCGCCCGCAGCGTGGCCGGCAGGAAGCGGTACTGGAGCGCCACCTGAGCCGTCCCGCGGTACGCGGGCAGCATGGCGCTCAGCCTGTCCGCCTCCTCCAGATCGGCCACAACCGGTTTGTCCACGTAGACGTGCTTCTGCGCTGCAATCGCCGCGGCGAGGGCACCGAAGTGCTGCCGATTGGGGGTGCAGACGTGGACCACGTCGACGTCGTCGGCCCGTATCAGTTCCTCGGCGTCCGTGGTGTAGCGCTCAAAGCCGCCCGCCTGCTGCGCGGCCCGTGCCGTTTCCTCCCTCGACGTGCAGACCACCTTCAGTGCGGATCGAACGGGCGCCGGATCATAGAAGAACGGCATGACCTTGTGCGCGAAGGTCTGTGTCCGGCCCATGAAGCCGTAGCCGATGACTCCGACGCCGATCGTCTTCATTGCCGCCTCCACGGCGTGGTCCGGAGCAGGTCCCGCAACGTATCCGGCACGCAGTCCACGCTCGCAGCCTCGGCCAGCAGGCGGTCAACCACCAGCCCCCCCGACTCGGTCCCACTGGCTGCCGCTTAGCCGGGAAGCTCCACCGCCTCTCCGCCCTTCGCGAGACTCGCCTCAGCGGCGTCGAGGAACGCCATGATTTCAACGGTTTCCCCAATGTCGATGGGCGAGACGCCGGTCTGGAAGAAGCGCATGACTTGCTCCAGCAGAAGCGAATAGCCTGGCGGCTCGCTGGACGCCACGCCATGGGCAGTGCTCTTGTCCGTGAAAACGCAGCACCCGAATTGATGCTGACTGAAACGCAAGCCACGCACCGTGCCGATGCGCCCGTCGTCCCAGACGCCGACCAGCAGGTCCATCTCCTCCTGGTGGACGGCACGGGCCGTCGAACAGCCGCGCCCCATGTACGAGAACAGCAAGTCGGCGCCGTGCACTCCGTACCAGAAGTAGGTGGGATAGTCGTCGAGGATGTACATGGCCCCGAAGGCCTCGCAGGATCCCACCTTCTCGCCCTCTCCCACCAAGCCGATCACTCCGGACGAGAAACGGATGGACGAGGCAGACATGAGAGGCACGCCACGGTCCGCCGCGATGTCGGCCATGCGTCTGGCTTCTTCGAACGAGCAGGCCAGCGGCTTGTCGACGAAGACGGGCTTGCCATACTCGGCCAGAATCTCGAACTGCTCCAGGTGCTGGCGCCCGTCCGCACTGTTCAGCGAGACGGCGTCCACCTGATCGACGACCTCCTGGATGGAGTCGCATATCGCGACGCCGTGCTTGTCCCGCATGGCTTCCGTGAACTTGCCGACGCGGTCCCTGCTGACCGCGCACAGTTCGCTGCCTCCGGGATAGGCCGCCACGATCTTGCCCCCCGGGACGAAGTGCGGACGGTCCTCGTAGTTGAGGACGTTGACGAACGCCTCGCAATGTGAAGTGTCCAGCCCGACCATGCCGATTCTGAGATCGTCCATCCTGGCCTCTCCCTTGCCATGAGGTTCACGCGCGCGGCGTCCCAAGCCGCACCGGACCGGCGAATGGTAACACCGGACGGAGGACTTCGCAAGGAGCGGGCCCTCGCGAGGGCGCGCAGCTCCGGAGGGAGACAGATGCCGCCTGCCGCGAGGCCAGGCGAACACCGCCGGGCACCCCATGGACAGGAGGCCGCTTTGCTGTATAATCGTTGCTCGAGCATGGCAAGTCTCTGGGAGGGTCGCACTGCGCAATGGCACGCACGAGAATCAGGCTATGCCCAAGGGACTGCCGAGGGGCTCGCGGCGGAGCGGTATTGATTCTCTTCCTGGTGCTCTCGCTGTCCGTGCCTTCGCTCCAGGCGCTTCCTACGGGAGCGCAGGTGGTGGCGGGAGACGTCACCTTCGAGAGCCGTAGCGAGGCCCTGGACGTGCTCCAGACCAGCGACAGGGCCATAATCAACTACGATGACTTCTCCATCGCCCTCGGCGAAACCGTCCAATTCAACCAGCCCGGCCCGGACGCAGCCGTGTTGAATCGGGTGCCTGCAGGCCCCGTCTCTTTGATCCAGGGGCAGCTTCTGGCCAACGGCCGGGTCTTTCTGGTCAACCCTTCGGGCGTGGTCTTCGCCGACACGGCCCAGGTATCCGTGCGCAGCCTGGTTGCGTCGGCGCTGGACATCCCGGACGCGGACTTCCTGAGCGACAACTACGTCTTCGCGGGCGGGTCGGGGAGCGGATCCGTGGAGAGCGCCGCCCAGATACAGGTCGATCCCGACGGCGAGGTGTTCCTGATCGGGTTGGGCGTGGAGAACTCAGGCACGATCCTGGCGCCCTCGGGCAGCATCGGGCTGGCAGCCGGTTCCGCTGCCTTTCTTACGGACGACCCGTCCGGGCACATCGTTGTCCAACTGCAGACCTGGGACGGGCAGATCGACAACACGGGGGACGTGCAGGCGATCGGCGGGCGCGCCGCCATGTACGGGGCAGGGGTCAACCACGCCGGCCTCATGGCCGCCGATGAGATCGTGGTGAGAGCCGAGGGCCCGGTCGGCGTCAGCGGAGGCATGACGGCCGAGGTCGGGGACCTCGCGATCGAGGGCACGGAGATCGCGCTTCAGGACGGCGCCTCCGTCGCCAACACGGGAGACGGGTTGATCTCGCTTGTGGCCACGACCGGCAACGTCAGCGTCACCGGCGTTGCGGCTGAGCAGACCGTCTCCGTCCAGGCCGCCGGGGCCGTGTCGGACTCGGGAGAGGACGTCACGGACATCTCGGCCGGCGAGCTGGAGCTCATCGCGGGAACGGGAATCGGAACGCCGAGCGACGCCCTGGAGGTCAACGCCGTGAAGATGGCGGCCGCCTCAGAGACGGCCGGCATCTACGTGGAAGACGTGGACGGCGGGCTCGAACTGGCCGACGTCGGTGAGACGAGCGGAGTCAGCATCATGACCGGCCTCCAGGGGGACGGGATCAGCATATCGGCCAGCGGGCCCCTGCTGGTGACCGCGGACGTCCTCAACGTGGGCGGCGGATGGGTCTCGCTCGAGGCCGGAGACTACGGCGGCGCGACGGAACCCGACCCCGCCGCCAACCTGACTCTGGCCGGGAGGGTTATCGTGAGCGGCGGAACCGGCAGCGTCGACCTGCTGGCCGCCGGAGACATACTGCAATCGGGCGACGTCGTGGCTGGCAGCTCGGACGCGCAACTGGCGGCGAGGGGCGCAGTCAACGTCGCCGGGCCCGTCACGACGCAGGCCGGCGCCCTGGGCGTGGACGGCGGCAGCGTCGCGATCGAGGCGACCGGCAGCCTGACGAACTCGGGCCCGGGCATGGTCCAGGTTACCTCGGCCGGGGACATTTCCCACGCCGGCAGCATCATGGCCGCCGAGGGCGAGGTATGGCTCGAAGCTCTGGCAGGCGAGATCGCCGTCAGCGGCGACGTGATCGCTGAAGCAGCCGCCATCTGGCTCACCGGAAGGGACCTGGTGATCGACGGCAGCATGAACGCCAACGGCGAAATGGGCCGCGTCTCCCTGTCGGCGGAGAACAGCATCACGCACAACGGCCAGGCGCTGGCCGGCCTCATGGGCATCAGGATGGAGACGTTCGGACACCTCAGCGTCGGCGGCACCATCAGCACCAGCGAAGGTCCCATCCTCCTGAGCGGCGCCGACATGGTGATCGGGGAGAGCGGCAGCGTCGTCGCCTCAGAGGGCGGGGAGATTCTGCTCGCGGCCACAGTGGGCGACGCGGCAGTCACGGGCGTCTCCGGCGATGCGCTCGTATCCGCCGCTGCGGCGGGCCGGGTTATAGACGGCGGCGAGCTGACTGCCGATCTGGTGGGGCCCGAGATCCAGCTCACGGCAGGTGCCGGCATCGGCACGGCCGAAGACAGGCTCGAGATCGACGCCGACAGGCTGGCGGCCCAGACCCAGGCGGGCGGGCTGCACGTCGAGGACATCAGCGGCGGCCTGGTGGTGGGTGCAGTGGCCTCGACGCTCGGGGCCAGCATCGTCGGAGGCGATGCCGGCGACCTTTACATCGCAGCCTTCAGCCCGCTGACGATCAGCGAAGACGTCAGCAACCTGAGCGGTGGGAGCATCATCCTGGCCGCGGAGGGAGCTTACGCCGGCGACGACCTGACCGTCGCGGCGAACGTGATCGCTTCAGGCGGAGACGGCGGCATCGAGCTGTTCGCAGGCAGCGACATCATCCAGGGCGGAAACGTGATGGCCGAAGGGGGGAACATCGTGCTCAGCGCCCGCGACCGGATCAGCCTGAACGGCACGATCAGCACGGGTGGCGGGGACGTCACGATCGTGGCGACCAGTCTTGCAATCGGGGCGGATGCATCCATCCAGGCGCCCGCCGGCAACATCATCGTCGCCCTGTTCGGCCCGGTAGACCTCGGCAGGTCCTCCCAGGGGGGAGCCGCCGCGGACCTCATAACCCTCCTCGAGGGCTCAGTGGGGCCCGTGACGGCACGGGAAGAGACGGAAGAGGAAGAAGAGGAGGAAGAGGGGTAACGCCGCAGCCTGCCGCGGGCGCCTCAGCCCACATAGGCCCTGACGCCGTCGGGCGCGTCACCGTCGAACCAGTGCTCGCCGTACTGCGCGCCGCCGTCCACCCAGATGCGTTCATCCGCATCGCTGGCGAAGAACCGGCCCTCCTCGGCATGGATGCAGCAGCCGCCCACGTCCTGGCATATCCTGCGCCCGACGGTGAGCGTGCCCAGCGTGCGTGCTTGGACGTCGCTGTTGTACAGATCGCCCGCAGCGTACAGGGACGCCATCTTCCCTTCCGCGACGCTGATGCTGCTGCCGCGGACGCTTCCCAACACCGTGACGCTGCTCAGGTCGCCGCCGGTGACGTCGACGGTGCAGCAGAGGTCCCTCGAGGCGTACACGGAGCCGATGCCGTTCCCAGCGAGCACATTGCCCGTGATCGAGCCACCCGTCGCCTGGCCCGCTGACGCCTGGCAGAAGATCGTGCTGACCTTGCCGTTCGTCGACGTGACGGTGGCGCTCATGTCGCCCCCGAAAGCCATCACGCCGGCGACTCCGGCCGGCCCGTCGATCGTGCCGGCGATGTTGCCGCCCGTCCCGCCGCTCCCCTGTGCCATCACCTGACCGATGGATCCAAAGACGCTCGCGATGGAAGCATCTATGTCGCCGCCGACGGCGTTGACCATCACCACCGAGTCGTCCGCCTCGATGCTCGAGTTCGTGATGCCTCCGCCCGTGACGCTCACCCCGCTGATTCGCCCCGTCGAGCCAGCGCCTCGGTCCACTTCAATGACAATGCCGTCGATCCCGCCCACGCCTGCGCGCACGTAGCCCATGCTCCCATTCGTTACGGATATGTCCGTCGTCCCCGGGTCGCCGTCGCCGAAGATGCCGCCCCCGGATGCCTGCACCGTGTTGACGTTCCCGCCCGCCGAGATCTGGCGCCCGTCCCTCAGGTCGATGTCGCCCTTGCCGGCCATCACCATGTTGATGCCGCCAGAGGCGATGATGCTGGAGGCCACTCCGCCCGAGCCGGCCTGGACCACGCCGATGCTGCCGCCGGCCTGGATAAGGGCGCTGGTGATGGAGGCCCCGGCGCCGCTGGCCAGCACGGTGCCGATGTTGCCCACGTCGGCCACGATGTCGCCCGAGATGCCGCCTCCGATGGCCAGCACGGTGCTGACGCCGCCCGCAGCATGGATGTCGCCGCTGATGCCGCCGCCGGAGTCTGCCTGGGCCAGCACTGTCCCGATGTCGCCGGCCAGCGCGCTCAGGTCGCCGTCAATGCTGCCGCCGCTCACCAGGACCATCTTCAGATCCTCCCCGGCGACGACCGGTCCTGCCAGGGAGCCGCCGCTGACCATCACGCCGCCCATGTCAGCCCCGGACGAGAACTCTTGCCCCGCGTCGGCCGTCGAGATGTCTCCGTCGTCCCCGGCCGACAGAGCGCCGGCCACGATGGCACCCAGCATGTCGCCGCTGACCAGTGCAGAGGAGATGCCCCCGGTCGCCGCCACGAAGCCGTCCTCCCAGACGCCGTCGTCAGCAAGGCCGGCGCCCAGGACTATCAGCGTGCCCATGGTCTGGCCTTCGTTCACGATGTCGGCGTCGCCGCCGCTTCCTCCGAAGGCCAGGTCCGCGCCCAGGGCATAGCCGGCCAGCACGCCGCCACCGATGTGTCCGCCCGACCCCGGCGAGCCGATCACGGCGCTGCCGATGGAGCCGAACGCGGCCACCACCGCGCCTTGCTCGACGGAGCCGCTGATGTTCAGCACGCCCAGGTCGCCCCTGGCCCACACGTAGGCGCCCTCTGAGACGCTGCCGTAGACGACCAGACCGACGCCGTCCTCGACCTCGAAGATGCCCTGCACGTCGCCCTGCACGGTGACGTAACCGGCGTCCAACAGAACTCCCACACGCCCGTCGAACTCACCGGAGACGGACATGCCCCCGAACTGCCGTGCATTCAGCACGCCCGATTCGGCCACGGCGGCGGCGGCCAGGTTCCAGATGGACCCGTTCGCGGTGACGACGCCGGAGAGCTCCCCGCCGATCCACAGGACGTCGATGTTGCCGTCGGGTAGCTCCAGGTCCCCGAGGAAGTCGCCCGCCACCTGCAGCCTGCCCAGGTTGCCTCCCACCTGCATGTTGCCGTCGAAGTCGCCGCCCACGGTGACCGTTTGCACGCTGCCGTCGACATCGATCTCGCTGCCGCCGTAGTCGGCCGAGTAGCCGAGGTCGCCGCCGACCGTCAGCGTGCCGATGGAGCCGGCGCTCAGGTTCGCCAGCAGGTCGCCGCCCACGGTCAACCGGGTCAGCGCGTTGTCGACTGCTATCGCCCCGGCCGCCTGCCCGGAGACGGACATGTACTGGACCGACCCGTGGATCGTCAGCGCCGATGTCCCTGCCAGCGACTGAGCCTCGACCAGGTCAACCGAGCCATCGATCAAAGCGACGCCCGCCATCTCACCGTCCACGTCGATGCGGTATATGTTGCCGATGCCCGTTACGTCTCCCAATTCCCCGCCGAAGGGACCATAGCCGCCCAGCACGATGCTGCCCATCTGCGCGGAATCGATCGTCAGCGACCCCACGGAGGTCGAGCCGCCGCCCGAGGTGCTGGTGACGTAGACTGTCAAGGAGCTGTAGGACGCGGCGCCGTCAATCGCGATCGAGGCGATGTCGGCGACGTCGGCGGCGTTGTCCTCAAGAGAGACCGTGGCGGCGCCGGGCCCGAACCAGCTAACGCGCACCTGGTCGCCGTCTGCATCCGTGAAGTCGAACATCTGGCCCGTGGTCAGCACCTGCGCCTTGGAGCCGGCCTCCTCGTACAGCACGCCCGGCACGCCCTGCGCGAACGTGGACGAAAGGCTTAGCTCCATGACGTATGCGCCAGGCGCCACACCGGCACCGCTCTGCCCGACGATCTCGCCCGTCATCTCGACGTAGTAGGTCCCCGTCTGGTCCAGCTCTACGTCCAGGTACGGGTCGAAGCCCACCACACCGGCGCTTGGATCGATGCCCTGGTCGCTGACTGCCAGCACGCTGCCGTCCGCCCGAAGGATGCGGACCACGCCGTCCAGGCCCGACCCCGCGGACCACGCGTCCACGTCCACGCGCAGCCTGTCCCCCGCAGAAGCGGAGAAGCTGTAAAGATCAACGTCCCCTTCCCGATCGATGGCCTTCATTATGCGCGTCGGCAGCCCATAGCCCAGCAGCAGCGGCGTGGCATCCGCCATTACGTCGTTGATGCCCATGACGTCCAGCGAGAGCTGCAGGTTCTGCGCGAGTATCGTCGGGGCGTTCTGCGTCTGCCCGACCAGGGGCGGCCAGTCGTAGACAGTGCCGATGCCGTAGCGCTCGTTGTCGACGTGCGTCGGATCGAGCGATCCGGCCTGCATCAACATGCCGGCCTCGGCCACGTGGACCAGGCCCAGCAGGTGGCCGATCTCGTGGCTGATGGTGTTGGCCAGCGCCTGCGCCGCCTCCTCCAGCGTCGGCTGGCGGCCCAGTTCGGCAGTCAGGAGCGCGGCTATGCTCTCCGAATAGACGGCCGCATCGTCGGTCGGGTCCAGGTTGCCGAAGTCCAGGCTCTGCGCCTCACCCAGGACGCCGGCCTTCCCGCCCACGTAGACCGTGCTGTAGAGGCCGCCGCCGGGCCGCGAGCTCACGATCTCGACCGGCAGGTCCAGGGCCGTCGCCGGCACCTCAAAGGAGCCGCCCGTGATCAGGTCCTCGCGCACGTAGTCGAGGACCATGCCGATCAACAGGTCCGTATCCTGCGACCCGAAGCCGAAGTCCGTAACGTCAAAGGGCGGGATGCCGACCGCCGTGCCACCGAAGTCGCGGAACGTGCCGCCGTCGAAGTCCAGGTACAACACCTGTTCAAGTGCACCGGCCGCTACGGGCGTCTCGACTGCCCGCTCCGCGCAGAGCTCAACGCTCAAGACGTAGTCCCCGGTGGTCGCTCCGCCGCCGCCGGTTCCGGCCTGGGCGGGGTCGTAGCCCGAGTTGCCGTAGCTCGACACGCCGATGTAGTAGGTGCCGCCCTCCCCTATCGCGAACTCCAGAACAGGATCAAGCAACCACGCGCCCGTGTCCGGGTCCGCGGCGTCGTCGTTCGCCGCCAACTCGTTGCCCGCCGAGTCGAACAAGCGCACCACGGCGTCCAGTCCGCTGCCTATCACCTGCGCGTCGAGGTCCACACGAACCAGGCTGTCCGATGGCGCCTGGAAGGCGTAAACGTCCACGTCATCGGCACCGTACGTGCCGTCACCGATCGCCGAGACAGTCCCGTACGGCCGGCCCACCGCGGCATCGGCAACGCCCGCAGACGTCAGGTCATCCCCCACGTCTGCGCCCGGAGCGACACCGGGCCGCAGGGCCAAAACGAGCACGTACTGCCCTTCGCTTTCTCCCTGTCCGCTGCCCGCCGCCTGCGGATCGTAGCCGAAGTTGTCATAGCTGGAGACGCCCACGTAGTAGGTGCCGGCCGCCGGAAGCCCGTACTGCAGGGCTGAATCCCAACCCCGGTACCCGGTCTCCGGATCGGTCCCGTCGTCATTGACGGCCAGCTCATTGCCGGCGGCGTCGAAGAGTCGGACCACGGAGTCGAGCAGGCTCCCCAGCTCGCGGGCGTCCACGTCGACGGACAGGATCGCCGCCTCGCTGGACTGGAAGGAGTAGAGGTCCACGTCATCCGCGCCGTACGGGCCATCGCCGATGGAGCCGGACGTCTCGACGGGCACGTTCTGCTGAAGGGCAAGCGGCGTGGCGGAGGCCATCGTGTCGTTGTCGTCAGCGGGCGGCAGCGCGCCCGTCACCTTCACGTTCAGGCGGTACCCGCCGCCGCTCCAGCCGTTCGCGCCGCTCCCGGCAGCCAGAGGATCGTATCCGAAGTTACGGTAGCTCGACACGCCGATGTAGTACGAACCCGACTCCGAAGCCCAGTAGGTCAGCGACGAATCGAGACCTGCATAGCCGCTGTCCGGGTCCACCCCGTCATCGTTCCAGGCGAGCTCGTTGCCCTCGGAGTCGAACAGCCTGAGGACGGAGTCGAGCGCGCTCCCCACCTCGGCCGCGTCGATGTCGGCGGTGATGACGGCCGGCCCCACCACGCTCACCTCGAACACGTCAACGTCGTTGGAGCCGAACAGGCCGTCCCCGATCCGGCCCACGACCTGGACCGGCGAGCCGGGCGTTGCAGCGACGCGGCGTGCGTCGGCCACGGTGTCCCCAACGTCCGCGCCGACTGCCGGCGCCGGCAGCGTCTCCACTCCCAGCACGTACGCTCCGACGCTGTAGCCCTCGCCGCTGCCAGCGCTGCTCGGGTCGTAACTGAAGTTAGAGTAGCTGGATACGCCAACGTAGTACGTGCCCGTGGCGGGCACGACGTACGTGAGGTAGGAATCCATGCCCGCGTAGCCGGACTGCGGATCGGCAGCGTCGTCGTTCCGCGCGACCTCCGTGCCGGCCGAATCAAAGACTCGCAACACGCTGTCCAGGGCGGTCCCGAATTCCTCGGCGTCGACGTCCACTCGGAGCAGCATCCCCGCCTGGCCTTGCACGGCGTAGAGGTCCACGTCGTCCGTCCCGTACGCATTGTCGCCGATGGCACCCGTGGCCTCAACGCGCGCGTTCGGCCTGAGCGTAAGCACGTCAGCAGTTGCCAGTGTGTCGTTCTCGTCGGCGGCTGGCGGCGCCATGGACGTCAGAAGCAGGCGCAGCGCATACTCGCCTACGGTCCCGCCATTCATCCCGCTGCCGGCGACCGTGGGATCGTAATCCGAGTTCCTGTAGCTGGACACGCCAACGTAGTAGGTCCCGGCCACAGGGAGGTAATAGGCCAACGCGGAGTCGAGTCCGAAGAAGCCGCTCTCGGGATCCCTCCCGTCATCGCTCAAGGCCAGCGGCATGCCCGCCTCGTCGAACAGGCGCAGCATCGAGTCGAGGGAACTCCCCACCTCATTCGCATCCACGTCCACCGTCAGCAGCATTCCTCCGCCCGCCGTCACCTCGAACAGGTCGACGTCGTCGGCGCCGAACGCGCCGTTCCCGATGACCCCTTCGACCTGTGAGGGCAGGCCCGGGAGCAGCTCCACTGCACGGGCCGTGGCCAGCGCGTCGTCGTTGTCGCCGCCCGGCACCACGGCGGCCGGCGGCCCAAGGGCGATTCGAAGCTGATAGGCGCCCGTGCTCCAGCCCTGCCCGCTGTTCGGGGCGAACGGCCTGTAACTCAAATTGTGAAAACCCGATACGCCGACGTAATACGTGCCCGCCTGGGCGAACGTGTGCCGCAGATACGAGTCGAGACCGCCGAACCCGGTGTCGGGATCCACTCCGTCGTCGTTCATCGCCAGCTCGCGACCGCTGGCGTCGAAGAGCCGCACCACGGCGTCAAGCTCGCTGCCGATCTCCTGGGCATCGACGTCGACCTGGAGGACGGAGCCGGCGCTGGCATTCAAGCTGTAGAAGTCGACGTCGGCAGCGCCGTACGGGTTGTCGCCGATCCAACCGGTGGCCAGATGCGGCCCGCCGTAGCTGACGGTGATACGCTTGGCCGCAGGCAGCGTGTCGCCCGCTTCGCCGATCATTGACGGGAATGCATCGGCGATGGCGCCGGCCACCACAAGAACCTCAGCCGGCTCCGGATCGCTTATCGAGAACGTCAGCTCGCGCTTGGGCAGCGCCAGGGAGATGACGTCCGGCGTGAAACCGTCCCACTCCGCCTGTCTTGCGACGAGCCAATCGCCAAGG
Source organism: uncultured candidatus Brocadiaceae bacterium (assembly GCA_964605915.1). GTDB lineage: Bacteria > Planctomycetota > Brocadiia > SM23-32 > SM23-32 > DAOVRD01. Next base: position 27,369 of record CAZSET010000012.1, read on the forward strand.
TAAGGCACGAGGCTGAGCGCGCCACTGGCCTGCGCGGCAAGCTCCGGGGCAAACTCGACGCTCGCCTGGAACGCGTTCTCGAGCACCAGGTCTTCAGGATCGATGAAGATCGATCCCGTGGCACTCGCAGGGATGTTGAGATAGACCGTCGTGGCGCCTGAACCGTCCAGGACGAACGGAGCGGTCCTGCCGGCGTACGACAGCATCCCCTCCAGCGACTCGGGCGTGAAGTGATCGACGCGTTCGAGCTCGAACCCCGCGGTCAGCTCAAGCTCCGCAGACGATCCCACCAGCCCGGCCAGGCCCGGCGCAAGCTCCTCCAGGATAACCTGCACGATGCCGAAGGATGCCTCTCCCATGAACGCGCTCTGCTGGACCGTCGCCTCCTGTCCAAGCCAAAGGGCGAAGGCCGACTGCGTGTCGAAGGTCCACTCGTCAGCCGGCACCGTCAAGACGCCCACGGAGTCCGCAATGTCGAAGACAGAGCCTTCATGGTCGATGTCGGCGATGCCCAGGGAGTTGATGTAGTCGGAGAAGTCGCACTCAACGGACAGCAGCACGTCGGCTTCCAGGCGGACCTCGCCATCCAGAGTGCCGACGCCTGCGCTCTCGAAGTAGATCTCGACGGGAACGTTCTGCTGGCCCGGTGTAACGGCAGCGGGGTACTCCATGACCAGCGTGCCCGTGAACACAATGTCCACGGTGCCCACAACAAATGCCCCTTCCACCCGGTCGCCGAGGGCATCACCTGGCATGTAGCCTGTGTCCAGCAGCCACGTCGTATCGCTGAACCAGATGGGCTGATTGAGTGCCTCGAAGGTGACGGAATACCGCTGCGTCAGACGCGGAATGCGGTCCTGGCCGACCAGCTCCAGCCCCACTGCGGTGACGTCGGGATCGGCGCCGTACTCAAGGACAGCCACCGCCTGGCCCGTGCCGGCATCGTACAACTCGATCCGGAAGTCCCACACGTCCTGCGCCAGCTCGGAGACCTCCATGGAGTGCCAGTCGACGGCGTTTCCGCTTATCGTGTACGTGTCGGAAGTCCAGGAAACCTCCGAGCCGTTTCGCGCGGACACGACGGCGTACACGTCGGCCGTGCCCAGGCTCGTGTTGGCGTCCCATTCCAGCGTGACGGAGCGGAAGAAGCCGTCGCCGTCCAGGTCCGGGCCGAGCGTGATGCGCGCGTCCCGCACGTCCCACAGGGCGTCCTGGGCCCTGCTCTCCAGGGGCACGTCCGCCAGGTCGGCGTCGGTCTGGGCCGCGCCGTGGCCCCGGGCTGCGACCTGGCCGGCGCTCGACGACTCGTAGAGAACGATGCGGAAGTCCCACTCTTCGTGCGCCAGGCCCGAAACGACGAACGTCTGCCAGTCCGGCGAATCGCCGTAGATCCTGTAGGCGTCCGTGTAGAAGGTACGGCTCAGGTTGCCGTGCGAGTCGAAAGCCAGGATGCCGGCATACACGGAGCTGGAGCTCAGGTTCGTGTCGGCATTCCACCGGATTCGGACCTGCCGGTAGTAGCCGTCGGCGTCCTCGTCCGCGCCGGGGATGGCCTGGGCGTCGGCGATCCACCAGCGCGGGCGCTGATCCTGGCTGAGCGTCTCGAGGGCGACATCCTCCACTTCCCCGTAGGGCAGGCTCGCCAGCAACGCATGCGAGTCGGCGTCATAGACGCCCATGCGGAAGTCCCATTCGTCGTGAGGCAGGTCGGACACCGCAACCGTCACCACCGGCGGCACGCCGCCCCCGAACTCGAAGTACTCGCGCGCCACATCGCGCTCCCCGCCGTCCCTTGCGTAGGCAATCACGTAAGCGCGCGCGGTCTGCACGTTCTGAGCCGTCACCGTTGCGGATATGGCCGCCTGCGTGCAGTAGCCGTCTCCGTCCTGGTCGCCGGACGTCTGCGCGGACGGGTTCGAGACCGACCAGACCGGGGCGACGTCCTCGGCGGCAGGCTCCATCAGCATGTCC
>CAZSET010000013.1:0-26816 GCA_964605915.1 uncultured candidatus Brocadiaceae bacterium
CGCTCCCGGCGAAGCTGCCTGACCGTCGTAAGGGTATAGGAAGGGCCCTTGCGCTCCATTTCGAGCGACAGCGCCTTGAAGGCGGGGTTGCCCTCTATGGCCAGCTCCACCATGCGCATGCGATGGCGGGCCTCGATCAGCGGGCGGTCCGACTTGTGGGGGGGACGGGGGGCCGGCACGAAGAGGACCTCATCCAGACCACGCTCCGAGCGCACCCGCTCTGCCAGGATCAGGTGCCCGACGTGGACGGGATCGAAAGAGCCCCCGAAGATGCCGGTTCGGGCCATCACCTTATTCCCGGAAGGATCGAGATGGCCTTCAATTGCTCCAGCAGGCCGGAGGCCGCGTTGATGTGCAGCATGCTGGCGGCGTCGGAGAGGGCCGTGTCAGGGTCGGGATGGACCTCCAGGAACACGCCGTCCACCCCGACAGCAACGGCCGCCTGAGCCAGCGCGGGGATCATCTGCCGCTCTCCGCCGCTCCGGGAACCGAGGGCCCCCGGTCGCTGCGTCGAATGCGTGGCGTCGAAGATGACCGGATGGCCGATGGTCTTCATGCGGACTATCGAGCGCATGTCCACGACCAGGTCGCGGTAGCCGAAGCACGTGCCCCGCTCGCAGAGCATCACGCGCTCATTGCCCATCAACGTGACCTTCTCCGCCGCGTATTTCATGTCCTCGGGCGCCATGAACTGGCCCTTCTTGATGTTGACTGCAGCGCCCGTGCGCGCGGCCGCCACCAGCAGATCCGTCTGTCGGCACAGGAAGGCCGGTATTTGCAGCACGTCGACGACTTCGGCGACAGCGGGCGCCTGGTCCGGAATGTGAATGTCGGTCAAGACGGGCACACCCACCTGCTCCTTGACCTGGCCCAGCACGCGCAACCCCGCCTCCAGGCCTACGCCGCGAAAAGACGAGATGCTGGTCCGGTTGGCCTTGTCGAAGGACGCTTTGAAGACGTAGGGCAGCCCCAGCTCATCGCAGGTTTCTTTCATGCGGCCGGCCACGTCGATGCACAACTGCCGGCTCTCAATGACGCAGGGCCCGGCCACCACGAACAGGGGGAGGCCGTCGCCGACGGCAATCGAGTCGGTTATGTTGACTACTGCCATCGGGCAGGCTTCCTCCCCAAGCCCAGCATGGTCCTTGCGGCAGTTGCGCCCCCGGCGCAAGCAGCATACCAGATAGCTTGACACTGGTCAAACTTTCTGGTACCTTACGGCAAGAGCGGGTGTTACGGCACATCGCCAATATGGCCTTCCTGTTATGTCCTAAGTCTTTTCTCAAGGGACCATTATGACCATTGCTTCTGCCAGGCGCGAACTGGACGACCTGCTGGCCGGTGAGCTCGGCCGCGACAACTTCGACGAGTTGGTTCGACATGTCTACGACAGCTACTCGGGCGTCGACTTCACGGACAGCCGCATCCGAGAGCTGGAGGCGCAGGTCGAGGCAGCTCCCGAAGAGGAGCAGCACGGCCTCCTGGAAAAGCTCGGCACATTGCACTTCGCCAGAGGCAACTACGCCGCCGCGGCGGAGCAACTGGAGAAGGTCCGCACTCGCAAGACGGCGGCCCATTTCCTCGGCCGCGCATACCTGAAGCTGGGCCGCGAACGGGAAGCCATCGAGTATCTGGACAAGGGCCGCTCCGGCCATGAGGATCAGGAAACCGACATCCTGATGATCGAGGCCTACTGCAACCTGCGCGAGTACGAGCCCGTCGAGGAGCTGCTGGCAGGCCTGCCGAACGATCAGGAGGCATCTGCCGACGTCCTCTACGCGAAGGGGCGCGCGGCTGAAGTCCAGGGGGAGTACGGCCGGGCGATGGAGCACTTCGAGGCGGCCCTGGACCGGGAGGCCGAGCACTCCCGCAGCCTGTTCCGGCTGGCGCTCAACTGCGACCTGAACGGCGAAGACGATCGTGCCCGGGAGCTCTATGAGCGCTGCGTCAACCTTCAGCCCACTTACGTGGGCGCGCTGATCAACCTGGGCGTCCTGTGCGAGGACAGCGGGGATTACGAACAGGCGGTCAACTGCTACAAGCGCGTCCTGGCCATCGAGCCGACCCACAAGCAGGCGCAGTTGTACCTCAAGGACGCGGAGTCGTCGCTTACGATGTACGTCGACGTCAGCAAGCCACAGCGCCTGAGGACGATGGAGGAGATATTCGGCTTGCCCGAGGGCGGCCTGGAGGAGTCCGGCACATTGTCCGCTCCCACCGCGCGGGACAACGCGCTCAATGACAGCGAAGTGCAGGACCTCCTGGGCCGTTACCAAGCCACAGGCGCAAGGACCGGCCGCGCAATCAGCGCGCTCGAAGCCGGTGAGGATATACCGGTCCAGGAAAGGCTCAGCATGTCGGCCGAGGAGCTTGAACTCTCGACCAGGTCCCGCAAGTGCATGGAGCGATTGGGAGTTACGACGGTCGGGCAACTGATCCAACTGACCACGAGACAACTGCTGGGCGTCCCCAATTTCGGCGCGACCAGCCTGAAGGAGATCGAGACAAAACTGGGCGCGCTTGGGCTCTCCCTCAAGGACGACTGATTCGGGATGATCGACTTGCTCCAGGGCGAACTCGTCTTCAAGAGCCCTGGCGCCGCCACCGTTCGCACGGCCGGTGTTGGCTTCCGCCTGCACGTTTCGCTCGCCACGTACGAGTCCCTGCCCAGGATCGGCGCAGAAGTCCGGCTGCTGACCTACCTGCACGTACGCAAGGACGAGTTGAGCCTGTACGGCTTCGCCACGGAGGTGGAGCGCCAGCTCTTTCGCATGCTGCTGGGCGTCAGCCAGATCGGCCCGATGGTGGCCCTGCGGATACTGAGCGGATGCTCGCCCGCCCAGCTCAAGCGCTACATCCTGGATGAGGACATCGACGCCCTCAAGAGCATGGTCAAGGGCATCGGGGCCAAGACCGCCAGGCGGCTGGTGGCCGAGCTGCACGGGCCGGTCCAGGAGTTGGCCGTCGCGCCCTGGGAGGGGCCGGCCGGGCAGGTGGCTCGCGACGCCATCGCGGCCCTGGTCGCCCTGGGCGAGGCGCGTGCGGCGGCGGAGAAGGCCGTGAACGCGGCCGTGAAGAAGTTAGGCACGGAGGCAGACAGTCAGAGCCTGGTCGAGGAAGCGCTGTCTCACTAACCGCACCGGTCTGGGAACGATCTGGGGGCCAATGGCTGCCAGCAAGAACGAGAGCATATACTCGGGGTTCCCCCAGGACGACGAGCGCGCCCTGGACGGCATGTTGCGCCCTCGTTCGTTCGATGAGTTCGTGGGCCGGCCGAACACGGTCGAGAACCTGAAGACGTGGATCGAGGGGGCGCGGCTGCGCGGGGAGGCCCTGGACCACATACTGTTCAGCGGCCCGCCGGGCCTGGGCAAGACGACGCTCGCCTACATCATCGCCAACGCGCTTCAGGTCAACATCAAGCCGACCAGCGGGCCGGCCCTTACCAGACCGCGGGATCTGGTGGGTCTGCTGACCAACCTGCAGGCGGGCGACATCCTGTTCATCGACGAGGTCCATCGCCTCGACGTGCGCATCGAGGAGTACCTGTATACCGCCATGGAGGACTTCTTCGTCCCGATCATCATCGATCCCGGGCCGCACAGCCGCTCGGTCAGGATCGACCTGAACCCCTTCACCCTGGTGGGCGCGACGACGCGGGAAGGCCTCCTGTCCCCGCCCCTGCGGGGCCGGTTCCAGATCACGGAAAGGCTGGACTTCTACACGCCCGAAGAGCTCACCTGCATCCTGAAGAACAGCGCCCGGGTTCTCAACATAGGCATTGAGGACGAGGCAGCGGAGTTGATCGCCGGCCGCGCCCGCGGCACCCCTCGAGTTGCCAATCGATTCCTGCGCCGGATCCGCGACGTGGCTCAGACGCAGGGCGGCTCCTCGATCACGCGCGAGCTCGCCCTCGAGGGACTCGCTCGAGTGGGAGTCGACAGGCTGGGCCTGTCCGAGATGGACCGCCGGATTCTTCTGGCGCTGGCCCGCAACGCCGGCCAGCCCGTCGGCTTGAAAACCATAGCCGCCGTCGTCGGCGAACAGGAAGACACCATCGAGGACGTCTACGAGCCGTTCCTGATCAGGGAAGGCCTCCTGGAGAGGACGGCGCGCGGACGTGTCTTGACGGCGACCGGGGTCAAGACAGTGCGCGAACACCTGGGCGAGGGTCAGGGCAGCGAAGGCCAGGGCGGCCTTTTCTGAGGTCCTCGCCGGCGTCCGTTCCGTGTCCTCATGCGAATCCTCCTGCACATCTGCTGCGCTCCTTGCGCCATCGGCCCATATGGGAACCTGGTGGACCTGGGCCACGAGGTCACGGGCCATTTCTACAATCCCAACATCCACCCGCTGATCGAGTTCCGCCGGCGGAAGAAGGCCCTGAAGGTGCTCCAGGAACGGCTGCCGATCGGGGTCCTTTACGAGGAGGACTACGGCCTGGAGGAGTACCTTACCTCGGTCCGCTGGTCCGGCGTCGAGCGCTCGGAACGCTGCGCGGACTGCTATCGCCTCCGACTCGAGCGGACGGCGCGGGAGGCGGCGCGGCGCGGGTTCGACGGCTTCAGCACGACGCTGCTGGCCAGCAACCACCAGTACCACGACCTGGTCCGCAGCATCGGAGAAGGATGCGGGGACCGGACGGGAGTCCCGTTCCTTTACTCCGACTGGCGGCCGCTGGCCGACGAGAGCCACCGACGCGCCGGGGAGATGCGGCTCTACTTACAGAATTACTGCGGCTGCATCTTCAGCGAGTGGGAAAGGTTCAAGGACACCGCGCGCCACGTCTACAGGGGGTCCGGGCCAATTGAAGAGCCGTAACCGGGCGGAACCAACGCGAGGAGGGCGTGATCAAGCGAACGCACGCTAAGGTCGCACGTGGTCTGGGCGGGGCGCTTCTCCTTGCCCTGATGGTGACGGGTCCCGTCCTGCTGCTTCTGTCGTGCCGGCCGGTCAGGCCGCGACGGCCGGTCGTGCTGCCGCCGGCGCCTGCGACCATAGACGAACCGCCGCTCATAGCCGTTCATTTGGCCAGATCGCATCGGGCGCTCTCGGCCGGATGCGCCGGCGGGGGCACGTGGTACGGGGTGTCCGACGGGAACCGGACGCTCGCGACCGGCGGCATCGGGCCGTGGCGCCTCGGCGCCGCGGGGGGGCGTCTGGCTTTGGACGACGAGCCCCAGCCCTGGACGAAGATGGAACTGCACCCCGCCTCCGGCCCGTTCAGACTCGGGGCGCGCAACTACAGGGGCGTCCTGGCCATCGAAGCCGGACCCGACGGGGGCCTCGTCGCCGTGAACTTCGTCAGCCCTCGCGACTACCTGCGTGGCGTGGTCGGCAGCGAGATGTATCAGAGCTGGCCGCTGGACGCCCTCATGGCCCAGGCCGTGGCGGCCAGGACCTTCATGCTGTACGCCCTGCGAGACAAGGGATACATGGGCCCGCGCGACATGGCCTACCGCGGCACCGCCGCGGAGAGCGGTTCCACCGACCTGGCCGTGGAGCTGACGGCCGGTGCGATCCTCACCTACGGCTCCAGGATACTGCCGGCGTACTTCCACAGCACGTGCGGGGGGCACACCGCCCCCGTTGACAAGGCGTTCGCCGAGGAGCCTATCCCCCCTTTGCAGGGGGTGCCGTGCGAGTGGTGTCGGCAGAGCCCCACTTACGAGTGGCAGGCGGACATCGCCGGTTACAGGATCTCCCAGGCGCTGCGGCAGAAGGGCGCAGGCCCCGTGCGCGCGATAGCTCCCGTAGACGCCGAGCCGGATGGCTACGCGCGCTATGTCGACGTCAACGGCGTGCTGCGGCTCGGTGCGAACGCCTTCCGGTCCAGCGTTGGCTCGGGAACGCTGAAGAGCGCCCGCTTCCGCGTGGAAGCAAGAGACGGCCGCTTCCTGTTCCAGGGGAACGGCCACGGTCACGGCGTTGGCCTGTGCCAGTGGGGGGCGCGTGGCCTGGCGGCGGCCGGCAGGGACTGGCGAGAGATCCTGCAGTATTACTACCCGGGCGCGGTGCTGAGCAAGATCTACTGAGGCCGTAACGGCTGTGCGGCACGGAGGAGACGGTGGGTCACGCTCGAAGGCCTGCGGCTGGCTTACTCCTCCTCTCCCGGCGCGCCACGCAGGCTGGCCTCGACGCCGCCTTCGGCGTCGCCTTCGACGGAGCCCACCTGGATGTCCAGATCCTCCCGGCGTTCGATCTTCGCGAGCGTCCCGTCTCGCACCCAGATGATGCGGTCGGAGGCGCTGAGCATCTTGATGTCATGGGTGGCCGTGATGATGGTCACGCCCTGCCCCCTGTTCATCTCGCCCAGCAGCTGGATGATCTCCTTGCCCGTGGCCAGGTCGAGGTTACCGGTCGGCTCGTCGGCCAGGATGATGCTGGGGGAGTTGGCCATGGCGCGCGCGATGGCCACGCGCTGCTGCTGGCCGCCGGAGAGTTCGAAAGGCTTGTGGTCGTAGCGTTCGGCCAGCCCCACCTGGTCCAGAAGGTCCATGCCTTTGTCGCGCGCCTCGTCGGTGGTCAGCCCGGCGAACGTCATAGGCAGCGTGACGTTCTCCAGGGCGGACATGACGGGAATGAGGTTGAAGGTCTGGAAGATGTAGCCGATCTTGCGGCAGCGTAGCCAGGCCAGCTCGTAGGCGTCCAACTGGGCAACGTCCACCTCGTCGATGTAGACCTGGCCGCTGCTCGGCTTGTCCAGGGCGCCGATCATGTTGAACAAGGTCGTCTTGCCGCTGCCGCTCGGCCCCATGATGCTGATGTACTCGCCGGTCTGGATCTCCACCGTGATGCCTTTGAGAGCGTGGACCTCAACCTTGCCCATTCGATAGACCTTCTTGACGTCTTTGGTGCGGACCACGACCTGCTGGCCCACGCCCGTCTCGACAGCCGTTGCTTCCGCCACGGTCTTGCCTCCTCTCATTGTCCGACGCGGCCGGGGGCCTGCTCCGTCAGCTCTTACGCCTCAACGCGCATGGCCTGCACCGGTTCCATCCGGGCAGCCCGTATGGCCGGATAGATGGCGGCGACGACGCTCAGCACGATCCCCGTGCCGACGGCGACCGCCCCCCAGCCCAGCAGACCCAGGGCCGGGAAGTACCCCAGGGCCAGCCAATGCCCCTCCCCCGTCTGCACGTCCGTGATGTGGAAAGTGAACAACGCGCGGACGAAGGACAGCAGGAACCCGATCGCCGCTCCGAGCAGCGACCCGACCACGCCTTGCAGCGACGACTCTATGAGGAACAGCTTCACGACGAACTTGTCGAGCGCGCCCAGACACTTCATCGTGCCGATCTCGCGGAAGCGCTCGGTCACACTCATCAGCATTGCGTTGGTGATGCCCACGACGCAGACCATAAGGCTCAGCGTAACCAGCCAGACGCCTCGCATGTCTCCCTGCTGGCCGGTCGCGCCGGCGCCTTGAGTCAGCAGCCGGATCAGCAGGCCTCCCCTGCCGCCCGGCTCCACCGCAGCTTCCACCGTCCCACCTCGCAGGAACCAGGACAAGACGTTGGGATCGGCCTCAGAATCGGGCGCCACGGCGTACCAGACCACAGAGCCTTCGCCAACATCCTGCCGCCAGCCCAGCGCCTGGCCGTCGGCAGTGGCCAGGGGCTCGGCCCCGGGCTTGCCCGACGTGCGGGCGAACGTGGCCCCGGGGTGGTTCTGCCACAGGACCTGCCCCAGACGCTCGCCGGGCTCGATCCTGCTCCCCTCAGTCGAAAAGGTCCCACCGGCAAGCGTGCCCGGCAACAGCCCGGCCAGCAAGTCCTGCCCGGCAGAGGTGGGCGTCTGAAGCCCCCCGGTGCCGTAGAGCAGGAGGAGGCCTCCCAGCTTGACGTAGTCCTCCAGGCCGCGGCCTACGTCGGGAGCAGAAACCGCCTCCGGCAGTCCCACAAGAATCGTGGCTGCGGGCCCCTCCTGCCCGGACAACGATCCGACAATCGCTTCGGCGCTCGGCGCAATGGATTCGGCTCGGAACGCCTCCAGCGCATCCAGGAAACCCCGGATGCCGACCGCCGGAGTCGCCCGCTCAGCGCTCGGGCCCTCTTCCGCCCTTGCCAACACGGCACAGCGCACGCGCACTCCGCCGCCGGCAATGGCCTCAGCCTCCAGGGCGTCCTGCACCAGCGGATACATTTCGTCCGTGGGCTTGACGTTGCGTAGCGCTCGCGTGAAAACGCCTGAGGTCCAGACCGACGTCAGGAAAGCAATGGCCAGTATGATGCCGCTCATCGTGATGAGCGAGCGCCAGATGCGGATCTTGATGCCCTTCCAGGCGATCTCGAAAGCCTTGCTCAGAGGCAGTACGATCTGTCTTCCGATCCCCCGCCGTCCCTGTGGCAACACCTCATGACTATCTGCCACGGACATCCTCCGCAATCAGAAGCCAACTGCCGCACCGGACACGTCACCGGCCGGGCCGATCCGCCTCTTCGATGAGCAACCCAACGATCGAGCGCCCGGCGAGGGTCCGCAGAAAGGAGCTCAGCGAGACTTCCGCCTCTCGGCGGTTCAGTTTAAACCTTTCTGCGAACTTATCAATCATATCCCGCACCGTGTGCGTTCCATCGCAAAGTTCTATTACGAACGTGCCGAGCTCGTCAAGTGCAACCTGCCTGTAAGGAGGAACCCGGAAGAACCGTGAGACCGTCCTCATCATCGCCGTGCTACGCCGCGGCACCTGGAGAATAACGGTCCCGTCGTCGGCCCTTTCGACCTTGACCCGGCGATCTAGGAAGGGCTTCGCCGAGAGGGACTGATCCCGGTCCAGCTCCGGATCCTTGCGCCTTTTCCTGCCGAAGGGCATCATGCCCCGATTATCGCGCCCCCGGCGCCCTTTCGCAACACCTGAAGCCGGCCACGGCGTCCGACAGGATGCCCACCTCGGACTCCGGTCCGTCAAAGCAGCAGGCGAAGAGCCTGTTCGTCTCCTCGCAGTGCCAGACGGCGGCGCGGACGCTCCGCCTCCGCCCGAAAAGGCGCAGCGGGTTCACCAGCAGCCAGGGGCGCCCCTCCAGCACGATGCCCGCGTGTCCCCTCAACTCGGCCTCGCGAACGGCATAGGAGCGCCGCTTCAGTGCCTTGGCGTAGAACCGGGGAAACCACTCAGCCAGGCCCTTCTCTCCCAACACGACCTGGGCCAGGCTGACGCGGATGAACTCGAGTCTCGTCCGCCCCTGTCCGAACAACATGCGAATGCAGCCCGCCTGGAGGCCGTGCCTCAGGAGGCGGAACCCCGCGGGACTCCGGAATTCCACGTCGAAAAAACTCCACAGGTGCACGCCCCCGTCGGAATGGTCCCTCAGAGATGCGAAGACGGTCCGCGCCAGGCCCTTGGGCGCCTCGTCCAGGCCGCCCAGGAGTTGCAGGTGCACGGCGCGGCCGCAGGCGGTGCACCGGCTCATCATCCCCATGCCCTGCCGGTCAGTCGCCCAGCGATAGCATTCCACCTGTTTCCCGGGAGGCGAGGCCAGCTTCAGCCCGCGTTGCGAGGAGAAATCCCTTCCCTGCTTGCGGGCCCTCTTGGCGAGCTTCCTCAGGTAGGCGGTCACCGTGTAGGCAGGCGGCCCGGCTTGCCGCGAGGCATCCCAGCGCAACTCCAGGCGCGTCCTGTTCTCGTCGGCGAGCCTGACGTAGCCGCTCTGATGGCGTCCCTGTGTGAAGACAAGCTCCCATGCCGAGGGGACCGTCAGGTTGATCCCCTGCCACCCGAATGTCTTATACTCGCCGCCGGCGGGCGAGGCCTCAACGGGAACCATACGAGTCAGTCCATCAGATCGATCACCGCGTCGTCTTCACTCTCCGCGATGTCGAACATCTTGTCGAACCGCATGATCTCGAAGATCTCATAGATGCTGTCTTCGATATTGCAGAGCTTGAGCTGGCCGTCGGAGGCTTTGACTTTCTTCAGGAGACTGACCAGCTTGCCCATGACGGCGCTGCTCATGTACGTGACGCCCGTGAAGTTCAGCACGATCTTGCGCAGCTTGTGCTCGTCCACGAGTGCGTCCAGCTCCTCACCAAGCTGCTGAACGTTCGTCTGGTCGAGTATTCGGGAGGTCGCAAAGCTGACCACGGCTACCTGGTTCTGCTTCTGCACCTTGAGCAAGGAGTCCTTGCGCGTCGTCACCTCGTCCACCTCGACCACCTGCTGCTCGGTTCCGTCCGCTTTGCTCTCCCCGCTTCTCTGAAATCGGATAACGGACCCGCACTTCGGACACCGGCCCTTGCGCCCGACGTGGCGGCTGTCGGTCAGTTTCAGCTTCTGCCCGCACTTCTGGCACTTTATGACGATTTCCTCTGCCATCTCCCCGAGTCTCCCACAGAACCGGTGCGAGTGTATTCGCGAGCTATTCTACGTATCTTCCGATGATGATGTCCAGTCTACTTCTGGTCTCTGCCGGGATCCGGTCCGGTGAGGTGACAATAGCATCTCGGAGGGCATCCCGACAGGCACAAGCACGCTGCGAAGGCACCGTTTGCACCAACGTCCTGAGTATCTGCTGGGCCACGGCGGCGTTACTCCGCAGGTTATCCAGCAGCAGTTCCACGGATACCTCTTCCTCGGCCTCGTGCCAGCAGTCGAAATCCGTCACAAGGGCTAGAGTAGCGTAACACATCTCCGCCTCGCGGGCAAGCTTTGCCTCGGGCAGATTTGTCATGCCGATGACGCTGACTTCCCAGGAACGGTACAGATGCGACTCGGCCCGCGTGGAGAAGGCCGGCCCTTCGATACAGACGTACGTCCCCCCCGGCCAGACGGTCGCGCCGGAGGACTTCGCCGCCTGGAGCAACGCGCCGTGCAGCTCGCGGCAGACGGGGTCCGCAAATGACACGTGGGCCACCACGCCGTCGCCGAAAAAGGTATCCGCACGACCCCGCGTGCGGTCGATGAACTGATCGGGCAGCACCACGTGAAGGGGGTGGATCTCCTCCCTCATGCTGCCGACGGCGGAGACCGCCAGAAGGCGCTCGACTCCCAGCTTCTTGAAACCGTAGATGTTGGCCCGGTAGTTCACCTCTCCGGGCAGGAGCGTATGCCCGCGCCCGTGCCTGGCCAGGAAGACGACCGGCCGCCCGTCCATCCGTCCCAGCACGTAGGAGTCCGACGGCTCCCCGAAGGGCGTCCGGACCTCCGCTTCCTGCCGGACCTCCATCCCCTCCATCTGGTAGAGGCCACTGCCCCCAAGGATGCCAAGCGGACTGTCCATCTGCGCCGACCTCCGCTGCAAGACCGATCGATACATCGCGGGAAGAGCCGCAATACGCATCGGCCTTGAAAGCGCCGAAGCCGCATTGTAACCCCTGCTGGGGCGCAGTCAAGCACCGGCCGGCGCCAGCTCCGCCGCCGCTGGCCCATGATTGCGGAAGTCCCCGGGCGCACCGGGCAAAGTGCACCTTAGGACTTGAAGGCCCGGTCCCTTGCGGTTATAATGCGCCACACGCTGAAGTCGATTCAGGTCTGCATCGGGCATAAGGACTGTCGACGAAAGGACGGGAGGTACACTTCGCGCCTATGGTGGCTGCGCTATGGCTGTTCCGCGGATGCGGCGATCCAGCGCGGCTTAAGGCTGCCGTTTCATTACATGGCGTTTTGCCTGGAGGGAGTCGATGAAGAAGGGGCTGATAGCCGTCATCGTCATCGTAGTGATAATTGTCGTAGTGATCATCGTCGCCAGCGGCGGCGGAAAGGAAACAGGGCAGCCGCTAGGGCCCCCTGCGGGGGGCGCTGGGGCACCGGCCGCCGAGGGGCGGAGGCAGATGCAAGAGCCACAGCTTCCGCCCGAAGATGTGGAAGCCATGGAAGCGGCACGGCGTGCCTTGGAGGAACTGGCGCGTCAGGCTGAAGAGCGGGGCGCGCCCAGGTAGTAGTGTTCCGTTGCTGGGCTGAGCACCGACTGATCGCAAACGACTCTCTGAACGCATCGGCCCGCACGGGGTTGCCGCGATGGTTGGCTGAGGGCGGCCTTGTGCTGGCGAGAGCGGTGTTTCCATCACGCAGTTCTATGGCTCGGGCGCGGAGGCGCGATCTGTTCCGTTGGACAGACCGCGTTCCCGCGCCACGATGGGGTTGTGGCTTGATACATCTGGCGGATGTCGCCGTGTCATCTGCGGCACGACTCGAAGGGAGACAACGCGGATGAAGAATCGCTGGCTTAGGTGGTTCGTGTGCGTCTTGGTCATTGCAGGCATGACTCTGTCGGCCGGTTGCTCCAACGCGTTCTCGGCGGAGCGCACGCGCCGCCGCGAGTACGTCGTGGACACCGACCTGGACGGTATCGTGGACGACTTCGACTGGGCTCTGGGGCTGGACGAACCCAGCATGACCTACGACCATAGCGTGACTCCGTACAGGTCCGGACGGCTCGCCCGCTAGGGCTTGTTCTGACTCCCCTTGCTTCCGGCTCCTGCAGATGGGGCAGTGCCGCCGCGCCACTGTCCGTTGATGGTCTTGGCCTTCACGGCGTTCTCCCCTTCCCGTGCTCTCAGTTCATGGAGATTGTCTGCCACCTTGGGGCTTTCCGGCCTCCAGGCAGCCGCACCCGCCGTTTATCAGCAGGCGCTCGCTTCGACTCGTCCCAGGGAGACTCAGTGGGGTACGTCTGGCCTGACATCGCGACGGTTCTTTGCCTGACCTCTTCGCCCTCCAGGGGGCCACGCCTTGAGGAGCGCCGATGAGCTCGGACTTCGTGGAGGAACTCAAGCGCCGGGCGGCTGAGGTGCGTCGCACCATTGTGTACCCCGAACCCGGCGATCCCCGCATCCGCCAGGCCGCCGAGCGCGTCGCAGAGCAAGGCATCGCGGAGCCCTTGCTCCTCGGACCTTCGGCTGACCTGCCGACCCGCGCCATTCCCGGCGTCAGGGCGTTGCCCATCGAGGACTCGGAGCGTCAGGAGCGGCTCGCGCAGGACTACGCGCGCCGTCGTCGGGTGAAGGAAAGCCTGGCGGCCCGCCTGGTCCGCAGGCCGCTTATTCACGGCGCGATGATGGTTGCGCTGGGCTACGCCGACGGCATGGTGGCCGGCATTGCCCACCAGACCGGCAGCGTCATCCAGGCGGCGCAGCTCTCCGTCGGCCTTCGCGAAGGCATCCGCCGGCCATCCAGTTGCTTCATCATGGTGTTGCTCCGGCTGGGGGACCGCCGCGACGTGCCGCTCGTGTTCGCCGACTGCGCCGTCAACGTCGAGCCAGATGCCGAAGATATGGCAGACATTGCGCTCGCCAGCGCCGAGACGGCCCGCGTCTTCTTGCGCCAGATCCCGCGGGTCGCTATGCTCTCGTTCTCCACGGCAGGGGGCGTCGGTCATCCCAAGGCTGACCTGGTCCGCCATGCCGTCGAACTGGCCCGCGGCAGGCTGAAGGAAGGCTTCGTGGAAGGGGAACTGCAGTTCGATGCCGCGCTCGTGCCGGAGGTGGCACGCATCAAGCTCAAGCGCGCGAGCGAGGTGGCGGGCAGGGCTAACGTTCTGGTCTTTCCGGACCTGAACGCCGGCAACATCGCCTACAAAGCCGTCCAGTACACGGGCGGTGCGCTCGCCATAGGACCGATCCTCCAGGGCTTCGCCAAGCCCGTCAACGACCTGTCCCGCGGCGCCAGCGTGGAGGACATCATCGCTCTGACCGCAGTGACGGCGCTGCAAGTGTGAGGCATGAAGGTACTGGTCATCAACGCCGGCAGCTCTTCGCTGAAATGCACCCTCTTCGAAATGCCCCGGAGGCGAGCCCTGGCCAACGGTCTGGTCGAGAAGATTGGCGAGGGAGACGCCATCATGTCGTTCTCCGCCGCCGGCGCAGACGTCGAGGAGCCCTGCCGGGCTAACGAGCACGGTGAAGCCTTGCGGATCCTGATGGATCGCTTTCTAGACGCAAAGCTGCGGATCCTGAGCGGCGCGGACGAGATCGGCGCGGTCGGCCATCGAGTCGTCCACGGCGGCGAGAGCTCGGACAGCACCGTGGTGACCGAGGATACGCTCCGGCTGATTCGCGACAACGCGGTCCTGGCCCCCTTGCACAACCCGCCGAACCTGGCGGGCATAGAGGCCGCCCTCCGCATGCTGCCGGACAGGCCGCAGGTGGCCGTCTTCGACACCGCCTTTCACACGTCCATGGCCCCCGAGGCTTATCTCTACGCCCTGCCCTACTCCCTTTACCGGGAGCGCCACGTGCGGGCGTACGGCTTCCACGGCACGTCGCACCGATACGTCACGTCGCGCGCCGCCGGCATTCTCGGCCTTCCGCCGGACAGGATAAACGCCGTGACCCTCCACCTGGGCAACGGGTGCTCGGCGACGGCCGTCAGGAACGGCCGCTCCGTGGACACGAGCATGGGCATGACGCCGCTTCAGGGGCTGGTGATGGGAACGCGCAGCGGCGACGTGGACCCGGGCCTGTTCTACTTCCTCACGCAGTGGCTGAGCCTGGCTCCGGCCGAGGTCTACGAACTCCTCAACCGCCAGAGCGGCCTGCTGGGCCTCAGCGGCGTCAGCAACGACGTGCGCGAGATACTCGAAGCGGCCCATGCGGGAAACGCACAGGCAGACGTCGCGCTGGACGTCTTCGCCTACCGCGTGCGCAAGTACATAGGCGCTTACTTCGCCGTGTTGGGCCGCGTGGACGGCGTGGTTTTCACGGCCGGCATCGGCGAGAACTGCGCCGAGCTGCGGCGGCGCATATGCGCGGGCCTCCGGCACCTGGGCGTCATACTGGACGAGGCCAGGAACGCCGAGGCGGTCGGCCGGGAGGCCGTCATCAGCACCGAAGACTCGCCTACGGCCGTCCTGGTCGTGCCCACAAACGAAGAGCTTCAGATCGCCATCGAAACCTATGAGATCGCCACGAGGGAAGAGACTCGATGAAGATCATTCTGTTCGAGGACGAAGGCTTCGACCGCCTCTACCCCCTGACCTATCTGCGCCCTGTCTACGAGCTGCGCTGCGGCGCGCTCAGCCTTCGCGAGAAGGTGCAGATGAAGTTCCCCGGCTGCAGGCTTTACCTGGAGACGCGGGATGTCCTAGACGCCGTCGCCAAAGAAACCTGCGGCGCCGACGCCGTCAATGCCGGCGAGTGCCTGGCCGCCGACGATGACCTTCTGTTGATCAACGCCGGCGCAATCCTCAAAGGCCGCGCGCACTCCTATGCGGCAGAGCAGAAGGTGGCCGCCACGCCCGAGGGGGAAGTCGTCTGGGCCTATCTGAATAGAAACTTTGTGGCCGGGCAATCGGCCGCATCGGCCCGCGAGCTGGCCGTCCTCGCCGCGGACGAACTGGGCACGCAGGCCTGCGACGACCTCCTCATGAGGTACCCGTGGGACCTGGTCGGACAGAACGCGGCCGAGATCGAGGCGGACTTCGCGGCCTGCTACGGAGCCGCTATGGAAGGCCACCTCGACGAGCGCGCGGCCATCTGGGGCGACAGGTCGAACCTACACCTCGGCCGGGGCGCCGAGGTGGAACCGTGCGCCTTCATCGACTGCCGCGAGGGTCCCGTGGTCATTGCTGAGGGCGCCGTGGTGCACGCGCATTCGAGCATACACGGGCCGGCCTTCATCGGACCGAAGACGCACCTGTTCGAAGCGCGCATTCGAGAGGGCACTTCCCTCGGCCCGGTCTGCCGCGTCGGCGGGGAGGTGGAGGAAAGCATCATCCACGGCCACTCGAACAAGTACCACACGGGCTTCCTGGGCCACAGCTACGTGGGCGAGTGGGTCAACCTGGGCGCGCTGACGACCAACAGCGACCTGAAAAACGACTACGGCAGCGTGACCGTCTACCTGAACGGCAAGCCGATGGACACCGGCTCGATGAAGGTCGGCTCCTTCATCGGAGACCACACCAAGACCAGCATCGGCACGCTCTTGAACACGGGATCGGTCGTGGGCATAATGTGTAATCTTCTCGGCGGGTCGAGGATTCTGCCGAAGTACGTCCCGTCGTTCTGCTGGTTCCTGGAAGGCCGAATCAGCAAGGGACTCGGTCTGGCGACGGCCCTGGAAACGGCCCGTGCGGCAATGGGCCGGCGCGGCGTCGAGTTGACTGACGCGGCGGTCAGACTCATCGAGTATACTGAGGAACTGACGCGCGCCGAGAAGATGGTGATCGTCAAGAGGGAAAGACGAAAGGCGTTTCGTTGAGGCATCCGCTGTAAGAGGTCTGCCATGGACAAAGAGGAGATACTGGCGAGGGTCCGGGAGGTAGTGAGCGAAGTGCTGGGCGTGAACGTCGAGGACGTGACGCCTGATTCGCGGTTCGTTCAAGACCTGGGGGCCGAGTCCATACAGAGTGTGGAGCTCGTCGCCGCCTTCGAGGAGGAGTTCGAGATCGAGATGGACGAGGAAGCCGCTCTCCAGGTCCAGACCGTTAGTATGGCGGTCGACTTCATCTCGCGCGTTATCGAGGAGCCGGGCGACTGACGCCCGCACCGGGCGATTGCCCGCCGGGGCGTTCGGTCCGCCTGCTCACCCGCCCTTTCCGCCGCTGATGCGGCTCAACATCACCGCAGCCCAGGAGCCCAGATGGACGTCATCATCGTCAAAGACTACGAGGGAATGAGCGAGCGCGCCGCTGACATCATCGTCCGCGCCATGCGGGAGAAGCCGGACCTCGTGCTTGGCCTCGCCACCGGCAGCACCCCCGAAGGCCTCTACCGAGACCTTATCAAGGCGCACAAGGAAGACGGCGTCGACTTCTCGCCCGTCGTCTCATTCAACCTGGACGAATACGTCGGTCTGGGGCCGGACCATCCCCAGAGCTACCGCTGCTTCATGAACGAGAAGCTATTCGACCACATCAACATCAAGCCCGAGAACACGCACGTGCCCGACGGCATGGCCGAAAGCCTGCGCCGCTACTGCGCCGAGTACGAGAACATGGTAGACGAGGCGGGCGGCATCGACCTCCAGGTCCTGGGAGTCGGCCGGGACGGGCACGTCGCCTTCAACGAGCCGGGCACGTCCCTGGGCTCCCGCACGCACGTGACCGGGCTGACCAGAGAGACCATCGAGGACAACTCGCGCTTCTTCGACAGCCCGGACGAAGTGCCCCGCTTCGCCGTCACCATGGGGATCGGCAGCATCCTGGACGCACGCAAGTGCCTCTTGCTCGCCAGCGGCGCCAACAAGGCCGACGCCGTCAGGGCCGCCATCGAGGGACCCATCACCAGTGCCATCACGGCATCGGCCCTCCAGTTGCACCCGGACACGGTGGCCATCGTGGACGAGGCGGCCGCCGCCAGGCTGGAGCGCGCGGACTTCTACCGCTGGCAGCAGGAGAACTGGGGCCTGATCGCCGATAAGCTCTAAGCCGGCGACCCGGCTCAGGGCGTGCATGAGACGCGGCCGCGCCCCTCGTCCACCTCGAAGCGCACGGCCAGGAACTGCTCGATGACCCAGATGTTGGTTCGGCAGTGGTCCGTGACGCCGGCGACCCTCACGCATGAGGCGCCCTTCGCCAACGCCAGATAGGGCAGGATCTGGTCCGCCATGTGCTCGTCCAGGCAGGCGCCGCTCTCCATGGTGCGCCTGAGAAGTTGCGCTGCCTCGCGCCCCACCTTCTCCGCGGGCTTTCCCCGCTCGCCGAGCGCCGACGCCCCCAGGCGGCAGTTCGCGTATTCCGCCGTCAGGTGGATGGCGCTCCCGATTGAGCGTGACTGCACGTAGTCGAAGTCGGGGGCGTCTATCGCGACGACTTGCTCCGCTCCCTCCAGTTGCCTTTCTGCGACGCGCGCTTTGGCCAGCTCCGTGGTGGCGATGCTGCGCGCGTGCACGCGCCCCAACTCGCCGCGCTCGGTCAGGGTCAGCGGCGCGGGCGTTGCCGGACCGACGCGGACGCACACGCGGCCCCCGCCCTTGGGGTAGAAGCCGGGCTCCGCCTCGAGCAGCTCTGCCTGCACGCCCATGCGGCTCATGTGGTAGCAGAACACGCGCTGGAAGTAGTCGATGGTGGGCGACCAGTTCACGTGCGTGCCGCCGCTCACAACGACCTCAACGCGACGCCCTGCCACGGCCAGCGGGATCATCATGCCCTGAAGCACAAGCGTGACGGCGCCCGCGGTGCCCACCGCCACGGAGATGGTCTCGGGGGGATCGAGCGGGCCGGGGGCGAACGTTAGCTCCTGGGAGCCGGTGCGTGCGCCCTCCACCGCCGCACCACAGATCTGCGCCACACCGTTCACCCCGCTCAGATGCTGCGCGGCGAGGCCCGGCTTGCGCCGGCCCTTGCGGATGTTGACGATCCGGCAGGGAGTCCCGGTGGCCGCAGAGAGGCCGAGGGCCGTCCGCAGTATCTGCCCACCCCCTTCCAGGTAGCTGCCGTCTATCTCGATGGGCCCCATGCGACTGCCTCCGAGCCAGAGACGAGGCATTATAGAAGCGGGGTCGCCTGCCGCACAACGCCGCCCATGTGTTTTGCAGCGGACCGCCGGGCCTGCTAGAATCCGGCCCCGGGAGGAACGGGCATGAAGTACGGGGCCCAGGCCACAACCATGGAGGCGGCATGCGTGTAGTGGTGAAGCACGTCCGACCCGAAGGGCGCGGGGGCGACATGCGCCGCGTGGGCGTCGTCTTCCCCGCCTACAACGAGGAACGGCATGTGGCGGAGGCCGCCCGGGCCGCGGTCTCGGTCGGGGTCGGCCGCGTCGTATGCGTGAACGACTGTTCCACGGATGCCACGGGGGAGATCGTCGACAGGCTGACGGCCGACGAGGCCGTCGAGGCCGTCCATCATGCCGTCAACCAGGGCAAGCAGGCGGCCGTCAAACATGGGCTGGAGGCGATCCTGCGCCACGCCGACGTCGAGAAGGTCGCCGTGCTGGACGCGGACATGCAGGACGACCCCGCCCACCTGCCGGGCGTTTGCTACCCGGTCGGCCATTACGACGTGGCGATCGGCTACCGCGGGCGCGCCGACATGCCGCCCCACAGGCGCCTGGCCAACGCCCTGGCCAACGCGCCCTACCAGCTTGCGGCCGTCCGGATCCATGACGTCCAGAGCGGCTACCGCGTCTACACCCGGGAGGTCGCCGATTACCTCGCCGGGCACCTGGCGAGCCGCGGCCGCTACACGTTCGAGCACACGTCGATGCTGTTGTTCGGAAGGCTGGCCGCGGAACGCAGGCGCGACTTCCGAATCGCCGAGGTCGCCGTCCCGTACGCCTACGCGGACGCCAAGAGCAGCATCAAGCTGAAGGACGACCTCCAGCTTACCTGGGCAGCCATCTACCACGCGGCAGCGCTGGCCCGACTCCAGCGGTAGAAGGAGCGCCGGTGAACGCGCACAAGGGCATCTGGACGGCGCTCAAGGTGCTGGCCGTGCTGCTCGTGCCCGTCCTGCTGTGGCTCGTCCTGAGCCACATCGGCTTCGGCCGGGTCATCGAGGCGATGCGCCGTGCCAGCGCGCGGGCCATCCTGATAGCCGCCCTGCTCTACCTGGCCGTCTTCGTGCTGTGGACGCTCCGCTGGCAGTTGCTGATGAAGCGGAAGGAGCGGAAGAGCATCGCCGCGCTGCTGCCCATCTACATGGCCGGCATCTTCGGCAACATGGTCACGCCCGGCGCCCGAGTCGGCGGCGAACCCGTCAGGGCCTTCTACATGAGCAGAGCCTTCGGGGGCGAGAAGAGCGCGCACCTGGGCGTGGTGCTGGTGGACAAACTCGGCAACGGGGCCGTCTTCATGCTGTTCCTGGTGGCGTCCGTCATCTTCATCGCCCTGTCCATCCCGCTCGGGACCGCGGTGAAGGCCGGCCTGGCGGGCGGCGCCTTGCTGGCAACCGCCGTCACCGTCGGGGGCCTGCTCGCCACGGACAAGGCCAAGCTCAGATCGCACCTTGTTGGCAGGATCCTGCCGGCCATCTACGGGAGCGCCCTGCTCAGGTTCGTGCGCCGCACGTTCCCCACGTACGATCACTTCGAAAGCTACGTGACCCGCAAGCTCCGGAACGTGTTCGGGCCGATGGCTCACGCAGCAGGCAGCCCGAAGGCCCTGGCCAAGATCCTCCTGATCTCGGCCGTTTCATGGCTGCTTTTCTACCTGGCCCACTACGTGCTCTTTGCGGAGCTCGGCGCGCGGATCGACTTCGTGAAGGCGGCCGTCATCGTGACCGTGGCGAGCTTCCTCGGCGACGCTTCCTTCACGCCCGGAGGAGCGGGCTTCACGGAAGCGGCGATGATCGGCCTGTGCGCGGCCTACGGCGTGGACGCCGACGCGGCGGCCGCCGTGACCCTCATCAGCCGGGGGCTGTTCTACGCCTACGGGCTGGGACTGGGCGCGCTCTGCCTGGGGGCGCTGGCCGCACTGTACGGCCGCCGCGCACAGGAATAGCCCGGCGGCCACCTGCCCTATTTCATCGCGCCAAGAAGGGCTGCGTTGAACGCCAGGAAGGCAGCGGGCACGTCCCCGTAGCCCTCGACGCGCACCTCGTCTCCGCCGAACACGGCCGCCAGGCCATAGCCGCCGAGATGGGGGACGGCCTGCTCGATCAGCGGCTGAAAGGCTTCGGCCTCTCCGCGCCCTTTCATCCGCACGATTGCCATCACAAGTTCCCGCAGCTGCCGCGTGTCCACGTAGAAAAGCGCGTTCGCCTCCGAAGGCAGTTGCGCCAGGACGGCCCCGTACTGCGCGTCGCCGGCCAGCACGCGACCGTCGGCAACAGCACGAACGGAGTCTTTCAGCCATTCTGCGCTCTCCGAACACACCAGGAAGCGATCCAGAATCGCCAGGCAGAGCCGGGACTGCTCGACCGCGTTCGCCAGCGTGTAGACCTCTGCGCCCCGATACTGCTCGGTGGTCAACTCCCAGCCCGCCTGCTGAGCCTGCGGCGAGGCGGCGAAGCGCCGGATGATCTCGCGCACTGCGTCGGCGTCCCTCACGGCAAACCCGAAGATACGGGCGACGTCCTGCTTCCGCGGAGCCGCGCCAGCCGGCAGAGCCGCCACGTCAGGCAGCTGCACGGCGACGAAAGCTTCGTTGCCGATCGCCGGCATAAGCTCCCCTTCAACGTTGACGCCGAACACGAGATCCACGGCGTCCATCTGCTGCCTGAACTGCTGCAGGCCGGGCTCCCCTCTCGTGCGGCGCACGACGTCCTCGATCAGCGCGTAGAAGCGCTCCCCCGACTCGATCTGCCACGCCGCCATCAGCGCATACTCCGGCGGGATCACCGAGGCGCATCCCGACGTGCCGGGCTCGAGCGAAATGAGCGAACTCAGAAGGCCGCCCACCTCAGACTCGAGCCGGGCGACAACGGTGTCCTTGAAGCCGCCCGCCGCGACCTCCGTTGCGGCACGGACGTCCCTGACGGCGGCGATCCCGGATGCCCGGAGTCTCTCCGCCTGGCCGGGTTGGCCCGTCGCCCGGGCAGCCGCCCACACGGGCTCGAGATTCAGGAAGACCGAGCTTACCGTGCCGTTCGAGTCCTCTGCAGGGGCCCATTCAGGCATGGAACGCGACGGGCTGAACTTGTCGACCGCCTTCGCAGTGCCGAGGACGAGAACGCCGTCCACGACGCGGACGTAAACCGACTTCGCACCCTCCCACACGTGCAGGAGCGCGGCCTCGCCCGCTCCTTCAACTCCGACCGACAGCCGGACGTTCGCGGCCCGCAGACGCGGGATGACGCGCTCCTCAAGAGCATTCCTGACCATCGCAGCGTCGTCGCCCAGGGACCATGCCAGCGCCACGGACGGCTCCTCGCCGGGCGCCGCCGAGGGCGGGAAGACGACCAATGCAATCTCCCCCCTTAGAAGGCGCTCGACCGTCTCCTCGGAGAAGTCGGCAAGAACAGCGGCGCCGAAGCACAACGCGCTGCGCCTGAGCTCCAAGATGCTGTCCAGCAGGGGCGACTGCCGGACCTGCCGTCCGACCCTGGTCTCTGCGAACTCTTCCAGGGCCCCGGATACGTCATGGAAGCGCCACACCACAAGCGGTTTCTCGATCAGCATCGGGAGGACAGGGCCCGCATCCGCCCTTGCTCCCGCCGCGTGGGCCGCAAGCACAAAGCCCAGGGCGACGGCCGCCATCAGAATCCAGCGCGTCTTCAGTCCTCTCGAGCGTTCCATAGATGCCTCCGATTCGCAGGGGTTGGGGCTCCAGTTCGAAGTTGTTTGTGCAGCCGTGTCAAGGCCGCCAACTCTTTAGACGGACGCCGGGACCGGCTCATTAGCGAGCAGGCGCGATCAGCTTCCACCGCCGACCGCCAGGAGTGCCGCGCGCCGGACTTCGCGCAGGGAGACATCGTGCCCATCGGCCAGGGCCTTGCAGTCCTCGTACTCCGGCTCGCAGCGAACGGCGTCGTCCCCAAGGTAGGCGATCTTGACCCTGACCTCGCCCCACGCGGTCTCCACAACGACCGCCTCCCGGCGCAGCTTGGAGCGCTGCCACAGGGAACGGCGCACGCCGAGCGTGGACGTATGCCGCCACAGCAGGCCCTCCATCGGCGCAAGCGCCTCCGGCGGGCAGAGGACCGTGAGCAGCACGCCGGGACGGTTCTTCTTCATCTGGACCGGCGTCGTGAAGGCGTCCAGCGCGCCGGCGGCGATCAGTTTCTCGGTGCAGTAGCCGATCTCCTCGCCCGTCATGTCGTCCAGGTTCGCCTCCAGCACCCAGACGTTGTCCGCTTCGGTCTGGCCCGTCGGCTGCGTGGAACCGACGGCCAGCCGCAGCAAGTTGGGCAGGCGCTCGAAGTCGCGGCTTCCCGCCCCATAGCCCACGGCGTCGACCGTCATCTGGGGCCAGTGAGGCGAAGGTTCGCCCAGGGCCTTCAATATGGCTGCACCGGTCGGCGTGGTCAGCTCGAAGTCCACGGGCCCTCCCGCAGTGGGCAGCCCCTTGAGCAGCTCCGCCGTAGCCGGCGCCGGCACGGGCAGCACGCCATGCGCCGCTCGAACCGTTCCGCCGCCCAACATGACCGTGGAGAACTTCAGCGCGTCTATGCCCAGCTCTCGCAGGCCGACCACCGTGCCCACAATGTCGCAGATGGCATCGACGGCCCCGACCTCATGGAAGTGGATGCTGTCCACGTCCGTGTTGTGCACCTTTGCCTCCACCTCGGCCAGCGCGCGGAAGACGGCCGAGCTCCGCTCGACCACCTCGTGCGGCAGGCCGCCGCTCTCGATGACGGCCAGCACGTCGGCCAGGCCGCGATGGGGGTGGTGTTCGTGCTCATGCAGCTTCACGCGCACGTGCGTGGCCGCCATGCCCGCCCGGACGACGGGCTCGGCCTCCAACGAGTAGCCGGAGACCGGCAGGCCCGCGAGCGCGTCGCGCATCGCGTCCAACGGCACACCCGCGTCGACGATGGCTCCCAGGCACATGTCACCGCTGATGCCGCTGAAGCAGTCGAAGTAACCTATCTTGCGGGTCATTGCCGAATTGTGCTGCAACTTCTTCATGTGAGCTCCTTCGCGTAGCGCTGTCCCGATTAGAGCACATCGGCGCAGGGGTCGCAACGAGGGAATGCCCTTGAAAAACCGGCGGCGGCGGGACAGAATGGAACTTCGTGACCGAAGCCCGGCCGCAGGGGCACATCCAGACCGGCACTGGTGTCCGAATCAACTCCTCTTGCCCAGCGAGCGAGACAATGGCCAGGATCGATTTCGGAGGCGTCGTCGAAGATGTCGTGACCCGGGGAGAATTCAGCATGGAGAAGGCCCACGAGGTCCTCGACGATGAGGTGATCTGCGTTATCGGCTACGGCGTCCAGGGCCCGGCGCAGTCGCTGAACATGCGCGACAACGGCTTCAACGTCATCATCGGCCAGGCGCCCGAGTTCAAGCGGGATTGGGACCGGGCCGTGGCCGACGGCTGGGAGCCTGACAAGACGCTCTTCCCCATCGAGGAAGCCGCCGAGAAGGGAACCATCATCCAGTACCTCGTCAGCGACGCGGCGCAGATGATCGTGTGGCCCAAGCTGAAGCCATGCCTGAAGGCCGGCGATGCCCTCTACTTCTCCCACGGCTTCTCCATCGTTTACGGCGACCGGACGGGAGTGGTGCCGGCCGAAGACATTGACGTGATCCTGGTCGCCCCGAAGGGCGCGGGTCGGTCGGTGCGCCAGAACTTCCTGAAAGGAAGCGGCATCAACTCCAGCTACGCCGTCTTCCAGGACGCCACCGGGCGGGCGGAAGAACGCTGCCTCGCCATCGGCATCGCCGTCGGGTCCGGCTACCTGTTCCCCACCACGTTCGAGAAGGAAGTCTGGAGCGACCTGACGGGCGAGCGCGGCGTGCTCATGGGCGCCCTGGCCGGCATCATGGAGGCCCAGTACAACCTGCTGCGCAAGCACGGCCATACGCCCAGCGAGGCCTTTAACGAAACGGTCGAGGAAGCCACGCAGAGCCTGATCCCGCTGATCGCACAGAACGGCATGGACTGGATGTACGCCAACTGCAGCACGACGGCGCAGCGGGGCGCCCTCGACTGGCGTCACAAGTTCCGCGAGGCCGTCGAGCCGGTCTTCGACGAACTCTACGAAAGCGTCAAGGACGGCACCGAGACGCAGATCGTCCTCGACGCCAACAGCGCCCCGGACTACGCCGAGAAACTGCGCGCTGAACTGGACGAGATGAAGAACTCGGAGATGTGGCAGGCGGGCACTGCCGTGCGCAAGCTCAGGCCCGAGAACTAGGAAGAAGGGCAGGAGTGAAGGGCGAAGGCTGAAGGGCAACGCGCGGAGTGGGGCGCGTCGCGGGCAGCTTCAGTCACCCTCGCCCGAAGCAGCGGGGCGCTCGAAGCGCAATCGGTCCCCTGCTTGTAGCTGCGCTTCCCGTGCGCGGCCGGCCGCCATCTCCAGCACCGAGCGCGCTCCCCGACAGGCCGAGAGCCGCCACGGCTTGATGCCGTCCACGATCCGGACCACACAATCATCCTCGTCCAGATATACGAGGTCTATCGGGAACCGCATGAAGAACATGTGGATGCTGCTGCAGCCCGGGATCAGCAGCCCCTCGTCCTCCGGCAGTTCCTTGCGAAACATCAGCCCGCGGACGCGCTGCCAGCCGATCTCGGCCACGGCCACGCGCTCCAGGAGCGCCTGTCCCGTGCGTGCGACGACGGCCCGCCAGGTTCTCATCGGCACCCCTCATTGACGGCTCTTGCCAGGCGCCCAGCAGCCCTTCATGTCCCGCCGCCCTCTTCACGCCCTATCTGTTCGAGCGACCGGCCGGTGAGGGCGGAATCGGGCTCGGCCTCCGTAATGTCCCTCGACCGATCGGCGAATTCGTCCTTCATCTTGACCAGAAGCCAGTTGTTCTCGCCGCGCCCCTTCATCCTGATCAGCGCCCACCCGCCCTTCAGCTTCCGGCCGAGCAGCCGCACCTCGACCTGGCCCCGGGCGACCGCTTCAGACAGTGGGACGTCCTTGACGTTCTCGAAGGTGCCCGTGTCCCAGACCATCACGGTGCCCCCGCCGTATTCCTCGTCCGGGATGACGCCTTCGAATGTGGCGTAATCGAGGGGATGGTCCTCGGTCATCACGGCCAGGCGCTTGTCGGCCGGGTCAAGCGAGGGCCCCTTGGGCACGGCCCAGGAAAGCAGCACGCCGTCGCATTCCAGGCGCAGGTCGTAATGGAGCCTGCTGGCGTCGTGCTTCTGGATGACATAGGTGTTGCCCGGCCCCTCGCCCTTCCCCGTCGGAGGCTCGGGCGTGCGGTCGAAGTCCCGCTTCTTCTGGTATTCCTCAAGCGACATGGATGGGCTCGGAGCTGGAAATCACGGCGGATTATACGGCCCGGCAGCACGCCGGCACAAGCCGGCCGCCGCGCACTTGGCGCTGTGGGACGCCTGGTGTATAATCTGAATGGCCACATCGTATAGGAAGGAAGCCCACCTATGACTTCCACGGACAGTCCTGCCAGTGTGGTTTGCACAGGGACGACGCTCTTGCCCGTGCTGCGCAAGAAGAAGCCCCCGCCAGCCAGCCCCTAGCCGCTCGATCCCTTTCCGTCCACCCCAACCCGTCGCACCGATTCACGAGCAGAGAGGTCGGAACATGTCTGGTCATTCACACTGGGCCGGGATAAAGCATAAGAAGGCCAAGGAAGACAAGAAGCGCGGCAAGGTCTTCAGCCGGGTCGCCAAGCAGATCATGAGCGCCGCCAGAAGGGCAGGCAAGGACCCGGACACCAATCTGGAGCTCAAGTACGCGATCGACGAGGCCAAGGCGGCCAACATGCCCAAGGACACCATCGAACGGGCTGTTCTGAAAGGCGCGGGCGAGCTGGAAGGGACCAGGCTCGAAGGCGTCCGCTACGAGGGCTACGGCGCGGGCGGAGCGGCCGTCATGGTGGACGCGCTGACCGACAACCGCAACCGCACTACCTCCGATGTCCGCAAGGCCTTCAGCGACCACGGCGGCGAGCTGGGAGCCAGCGGATGCGTGGCCTGGGGCTTTGAGACGAAGGGCCTGGTGCTCCTGCCCCTCGACGACAAGACCGAAGAGGAGATGCTCGACATCGCGATCGAGGCGGGGGCGGACGACTTCCAGAAGGAAGGCGACCTCTGCGAGCTGAGCTGCGACCCCAGGCAGCTCCAGCAGGTCAAGGACGCGCTCAGCGCTGCGGACGTGACGTGGGAATCGGCTGAAGTGACGATGGTCCCCCAGTCCTACGTGGACCTCTCACGCGAGGACGGCCTCAAAGCCCTGAAACTGATGGAAGAGCTGGAAGAGAACGATGACGTGACAAGCGTCTATTCGAACTTCAACCTGCCTGCAGAGCTCGTCGCCGAACTCGAAGCCGAATAGGCTGCGCAGCGAACCGTACAAGAACATGGGCGTCCGCCGGGAATCGACTCGGGGGACGCCCTTCGTGTGCGCCGTCGGGGG
>CAZSET010000013.1:26826-28945 GCA_964605915.1 uncultured candidatus Brocadiaceae bacterium
TCGGCGAGCTCGCGCGCCGCAGCCGTCGACAGAGCCAGCGCCAGCTCGGCCGTCAGGCGGCCGCCGGCCAGGCCACGGACCCCGTCGGTGCCGAAGAGCTCCTGAGCCACGGGCGCCCGGTCAGCGCTTGCTGAACTGCGGGGAACGCCGCGCGCCGCGCTTTCCGTACTTCTTGCGTTCGACGCGCCGGCTGTCACAGGTGAGAAGCCCGTTGTCCTTGAGCGGCTCACGCAGGGACGAATCGCTCTTGGCCAGGGCACGCGCCAGCCCCAGGCGTACGGCGCCCGCCTGCCCGGTTATCCCGCCGCCCTTGACGCGGACGAAGACGTCGTAACGCCCCTGGTTATGCGTCGCTCGCAGCGGCTCGCGGACCACGTACTGATGGTCCTCGCGCGTGAAGTACTCCTCCATGTCCACGCCGTTGATCTGGATGGCGCCCGTGCCCGGCTTGATCCGCACGCTGGCCACGGCGCTCTTGCGCCGTCCTGTTCCCCAATCGTACATGTCCGACATGGTTCTGGTCTTCCTCGGCTTCGACGGTTGCCTGGAACGAACGGCCCTCCAGGGCCTCAGGGCTCCAGTTCCTCCGGCTTGTGATAGGTATGCGGGTGCTCCGGCCCGGCGTAGACCTTCAGCTTCTTCAGCATCTTCGCGCCCAGCTTGTTCTTCGGCAACATCCGCCTGACGGACTCCCGCACCACGAATTCCGGGCGCTTCGCCAGCAACTCGGCTACGGGCTTCTCCTTCAGGCCGCCCGGATAGCCCGAATAATGCTTGTAGACCTTCTGGGAGCGCTTGGAGCCGGTCAACTCGATCTTGCCCGCGTTGGTCACGACAACGAACGCCCCCGTGTCCACGTGCGGCGTGTACTCCGGCCTGTCCTTACCCATCAAGGCCATCGCCACACGGGTGGCCAGGCGGCCCAGCACCTTGCCGCTCGCGTCAACGTGGTACCAGCGACGCTTGTTCTCGTAGTCTTCTTTTCTGGCAGATTTCGTCTTCATCACGGCCAACCCGCAGAGAACGGCAACAGAACCAGCACCCCCAACCTGCAAAAGGACAAGTATAAGTCACACAAGCCCCTGTGTCAACGGCATCCGGCGCGCCGAAGCTAGCCGAGCGACATCAGGGCCAGGCCGATCGTCACGGGAGCAGACCCCAGCAGCAGGAAGGCCACCCACCTCTTGGCGTCAAAGTCGGCCAGGGCCTCGGCGGGCATGGCCAGGTAGCCGTAGATCATCCAGGCCACCGCCGTGCACCAGATCACCATGGCGAAGCCCGCGATCAGTATGCCGGCGATCATGCCACCCAGGGCTGTCAGGAACAAGCCCAGGTAACCGATGGCCACGGCGATGGGCAGAAGCAGCATCGACAGAACGAGCACCCTTGGCCGCATGAAGCCGGGAAAGAGGTCCAGGAACCAGTAGAGGACCAGCACCGGGCCGCGAAGCTCCTCTTCCTCGTACTCGACCTGCGGTCGTTGGGCCACCCCGGCCGCGAGCCGGGCGCCGCAGGCCGTGCAGAAGCGTGCCCCCGCCTTGCACTCGGCGCCGCATTCCGGGCATCTTCTCGGACTCAACCCAGCCGCCTCCGATCCTTTCGCGCGCTTGCCATACGTTCGCCAGACATGCTAACACGCCCGCCGCTTGGTTTCGAGCCGTCGCACCCGGCCTCCCTCCTTCCCGGCCCGCAGGGGGCCGATTGACAAGGTTCGCGGTGCGCTATATCCTTGGAATCGACGTGCTCGGAATCTCCCTTCGGCGGGCTTTCCACGCATGGCGAAGCCGGCGCAGACAGCGATGATGAAGCAGTACCTGGCCTTCAAGAAGAGGCACCAGGACGCCGTCCTGCTCTTCCGCATGGGGGATTTCTACGAGGTGTTCTTCGAAGACGCGAAGGTCTGCGCGCGGGACCTCGCCTGGCCCTGACCAGCCGCGAGAAGGGCGAGAACGCCGTGCCAATGGCCGGCTTCCCCCACCACGCCGCCGAGAACTACATCAAGCGCCTGATCCGGGCGGGACACCGCGTCGCCATCTGCGAGCAGGTGCAGGACCCGGCCGAGGCGACAGGGCTCGTGGAGCGGGACGTTACGCGCGTTATCACCGCAGGCACGCTGACC
>CAZSET010000014.1:0-5474 GCA_964605915.1 uncultured candidatus Brocadiaceae bacterium
CGCATCGAGTATGCGAAGACGAGCACCAGGCTGGCCAGAACGAGGATGACCCACATGGTTACGATGAGCACCGGTCCCTGATTCTGCCGCCAGGCCCGTGTGCGGGGGCATTTGGCCTCGAAGACCCTCATCGCCCGCCCCCCGTAGCTCGGCCAGTCGACTCCTCCTCCTCGGGCAGTGAGCCGCAGGGCAGTGCGAAGACCCGGCTGACCACGTAGTCCTCTTCCTCGTCCTCCGTCTCCAGGCTGATCGTGAGCCGGACGGCCAGCGGGAGGACGTCGCCGGCCGTCGTGGAGTCCCAACTCTCCAGCCAGTCCGTCCCGTCGAAGAAAGTCACGTCGAGGGCACTCACGCGCCGGCAGAGGACCTCCTCGATTGGGTCTTGCGCTTCCGGCGCGAGCAGGTTGGCCGTGACGCGCCGCACGAGCGTTCCTTCTCCCGTTTCGTCATCCGCACTCACCGCAATCTCGACGTTGACGATGGGCGATGGGGGATCGCCCGCCCACTGATCCCTGGCCAGGGCGTGGAAAGTGAGGACGTCGGCCTCCCGTCCGCGTTCATCTTGCGCGTCTTCGCCGACGAACTCGCCAGCCAGCAGCCCCGTCGGGACGGTCGCTGATTCGATGTCCTCGCGCAACATCCTGAGCGCAGCAGCGGCGCGCGCGGGCGGCTCCATTCCCCTCTCCGCAGCGCGTCGCCCGCGAAAGGCGACGTGGAGGCTGGCGTAAAGCGAGGCCGCCAACATGCTCATCAGCGTCATCGCCACCAGCATCTCAAGGAGTGTGAACCCCTTCCTGGAGGTCACACGTGCCATGTCACTCGCTCCCGACGTAGCCCAGCGTGGTCATCGACACTGCGCGCTCCTGACCACGGGCCGTCCAGTCCACCGTAAGAGTTACCTCGCTGACCTGTGGCTCCTCCCACTCGCTAATCGTCAAGTGCCAGGAGTAAGCCGGCCATTC
This sequence comes from uncultured candidatus Brocadiaceae bacterium, assembly GCA_964605915.1. Lineage (GTDB taxonomy): Bacteria > Planctomycetota > Brocadiia > SM23-32 > SM23-32 > DAOVRD01. The sequence continues at coordinate 963 of CAZSET010000014.1, forward strand.
GTCGCCGAAATCCCCTTTCGTCTCGGCGCTTTGCCAGTCTCCGGTGGCCATCACCTCGGCCAGCTTGCTGCGGCCGAGCATGGCGGCCTCGGTCCGCTGGCGCGCAGTCTCGCCAAGTCCCATCGCCAGCGAAATGCCCGCCATGGCCACCGGCAGGATCGCGCCCACGAGCGCCAGGCTCGCAAGCACCTCCACCAGCGTGAAGCCGCGCCTATGTCTGTCGGTCGAGCTCTTCATCCCTCTTTCCCCGGTTGCCGGACGGCGAAGGCTTCAGTAGGGGCGGCGCAGACCACTTCGGCCACGCCTCCCTTCACGTCCGTCACGCGGATCGTGGCGGGCTCGGCGCGGCCGTCCGGAAAGAAGTCCAGATACGCCCGGTTGCCGTACGCGCCGACGATGCTCACCTGCACCTCTTCCGGCAGCCTGAACGCCAGCCCCAGGCTCGATTCGATCTGCCGGAAGCCGCCCTCGTCCAGCACAGTCAGAAAGAACGTGCGCTCACGGAGGTCGAAGTTGAGCCGGTAGACGCACCCCTCGCTGATGGCCCGCGAGCGGGCGAGGCGCGTCGTCGCCGCAATGCGCGTGGCCGTGTCGTCCGTCTTGCGGGAGACGAAGAACCCGCGCAGGGACGGCGATGCCGCTCCGAGCAACGTGCAGATGATAACCATGACCAGCACCAGCTCCAGGAGCGTGAAGCCGCTCCGGCGGCGCCGGTCAGCGGGTCGACCAGTTGTCAATGTCGTCCCCTCCTCCGTTCTGGCCGTCGGGCCCGAAGGAATAGAGGTCATAGCCCTCGCGGTTGTGCTCGCCGGGATAGCTGTAAACGTAGGGGGTTCCCCAGGGGTCGTTGGGCACGCCGCGCTTTATGTACGGCCCGCGCCACTCGTCCATGCCCGTAGGCTCCTCAACGAGGGCCTCGATCCCCTCCTGGGTGCTCGGAAAGCGTCCCGTGTCAATCTCGAACGCGTCCAGCGCCACCTCCAGATTCGCAATGTCGCTGCGCGCGGCCGTGATCCGCGCCTGTTCGGACCGTCTGGTGAACTTGGGCACCACCACGGCCGCCAGGACACTGAGTATGACCAGCACGAGCAGTAGCTCGATCAGCGTGAATCCGCCCCGGCGGGCCGTCCTGCCCCGCCTGCTGCGCGTTCGTTTGCGGTAGTCCATGCTTCGTGCTCCTTTCCACCTCTCAAGCCGCTGAATCACGCCTCAGCGGATCAGCTCCTGCAACGTGAAGATAGGCAACAGCATGCCGATGACCACCGTCCCGATCAGGGCCGCCATGACGAACAGCATCGCCGGTTCGGCCAGGGCTACCAGGGTGCGAAGTTGGCGGTCCAGTTCCGACTCATAGCTATCTGCCAGCCGGACGAGCTCCGCGTCCAGCCGTCCCGCCTCTTCGCCCACGGCCACCATTTCGACGACCGAGGCCGGAAAAAGCTGCGGGCCCGTGGCCAGTCCCTGCGCCAAAGGGCTTCCGCCCTGCACCGCATCGACCGCCTGCGTCACGGTGTCGGCCAGCGTTTGGTTGCCGATGGCTTCCCTGGCTGCTTCCAGTGCCGTGACCAGAGGCACGCCTGCTCCCAGCAGCGTGCCCAGCATCCGGCAGAAGCGCACCAGCGCGAACCGCGCAGCCACCCGGCCCAGGGCCGGGACGCGAAGGACGGCCCGTTCCACGAAGCGTCGTCCAGATTCGGTCGCCAGCACCCGGCGGACGCCGACGACCGCCAGCGCCACGACGACGAGCGCGGCCAACCCGTGTGCAACCACGAAGTCGCTCGTGGCCACGATCGCGCGCGTCAACCAGGGAAGCGAGCCGCCGAACTCGGCAAAGACGGCCGAGAAGCGCGGGATGAAGTAGGTGAGCAGAAACCCCATGACGGCTATCGCCAGGCTTGCCAGCACGGCGGGGTAGATCATGGCGGACGTCACGCGGCCCTTCAGGTCGCGTTCCCGCTGACGGAAATCCGCGATCTGCGCCAGGACGGTGTCCAGGAACCCGCCCGTCTCGCCCGCCCGCACCATGGCCACGTAGACCGGGGGGAACGAGCGAGGGTATTGTGCGAGAGCATCGGCCAGGGGCATGCCGCCCACAACATCCTCGCGCACGGCCGCCCACCGGGCCCGGGCAGCGGGCCGCGACGCCTCCTGTTCGAGGATGCCGAGCGCCCGGCTCAGGGACACGCCCGCCGCCAGCAGGTTTGCCAGCTCCCGCGTGAAGGCATCTACGCTCGCCCTGGGCACGCGTGTGCCGCCGAGCGACAGGCCGCCGGAGGACTGGCCGGCCTCCTCAACCGAAACGGGGTAAAGAGACCGCTGGCTGAGTTGCTGCACCGCCGCCTCGCGAGTCTCGGCGATCACGTTGCCGCCCAGCTCGCGTCCGGTCTGATCCACGGCCGTGTAATCGAACTTCGCCATCAGGCGCCTCCCCCTGCGGCCCCAAGGGCCTTGGCGCCGGTCACCCGTTCGTCCTTGGTGACGCGAATCACTTCGTCGACCGTTGTGCGGCCGGCCAGCAGGTGGCGCCAGCCGTCCTGCCGCAGGCTGCGCATCCCGTCGGCCGCCGCCTGGCGCCGTATCTCGCCGGAAGAGGCGCCTTTCAAGATGAGGGTGCGCACGGGCTCCGTAACCGGCATCAGCTCGAAGATGCCCGTGCGGCCGCGGTAGCCCGTCCCCAGGCACTCGCGACATCCTGCGCCCTTCTGAAGCTGCTCCGGCACCTCGCCGGGCAGTTCGGCGCGCAGCAGGGCCGCCTCCGTGGCAGAGGGTGTATAGCTTTGACGGCAGGAAGGGCATATCAGGCGGACCAGGCGCTGGGCCAGCACGGCCTCCAGCGAGGAGGCGACCAGGTAGGGCTCGACGCCCATGTCCACCAGGCGCGTGGCGGCGCCGGGCGCATCGTTCGTGTGCAGGGTGGAGAAAACCAGGTGGCCCGTCAGCGACGCCTGCACCGCGATCTCCGCCGTCTCCAGGTCTCGCACCTCGCCGACCAGGATCACGTCCGGGTCGTGCCGCAGGATGGAGCGCAGCCCCCGCCCAAAGGTCAGCCCCGCCTTGGTCGCGACTTGTATCTGATTGATGCCGTGGAGGTGGTACTCGATGGGGTCCTCGATGGTGATGATCTTGCGCTGCACGTCGTTTATGCGCGAGAGGGCGGCGTAAAGGGTCGTTGTCTTGCCGCTGCCCGTGGGCCCGGTCACCAGCACGATCCCGTGGGGCAGCTCGCAAAGCCTGGCCACTGCGTCCTGGTCCTCCTTCGACGTGCCCAGCCCGCCCAATCCCAGCAGGGCCGCACTGCGGTCCAGCAGCCGCAGGACCACGGCCTCGCCGTACAGCATCGGGATCACGGATACCCTGACGTCGATCTCGCGCTGCTTGATGCTGAGCTTGATTCGGCCGTCCTGGGGCAGGCGCTTCTCGGCGATGTCGAGCTGGCTGAGTATCTTCAGACGCGAGACGATGGCCGCCTGGAATCGCCTCACCTCGGTGGGGACCTTTGCCTCCTGAAGCACGCCGTCTACCCGGTAGCGCACGCGCAACTGGTTCTCGAACGGCTCGAAGTGCACGTCCGTCGCGCGCAGCTCGATGGCCTCGGTCAGCACCTGATTAACAAAGCGGATTATGGAGACGTCCTCGGCTCCTTCGCTAAGGTCGAGGGCCTCCTCCGACTCTCGCAGGATCTGAATGGCCGACTCGGCCGAGTCGGACACGAGGGACTGCACGGTGTCCGCTCCCACGCCGAGGTACTGCCTCAGGCAGCGGGCGATCTCCCCAGCAGGCGCCAGGGCGAACCGAAGCTCCCGCCCGGAGGCCAGCCGCAGCTCGTCCATGCCCGTCGTCTCAAACAGCCGGCTGGTGGCCACCAGGACGGCCCCGTCAGTCTCCTGGAGGGGAAGCAAGCCGTGCTTGAGCAGCAGCCTTGCAGGAAACCGGCCGAGCAGGTCCGGGTCGAACTCGGCCCCGTCGACCTCGACGTAGGGGACGCCGAACTCCTCGGCGAGCCATCTGAGCGCCTCGATCTCCGGCAAGCCGCCGGGATCGCAGAGGGCTTGCTCGATCGGAACGCCGTCGTCCAGGGCGGATCGCACCTGGGCGCACGCGCTGGCGTCGAGGATGCCCTGGGCCTTTAACTTGGTGAGAAGAGCGTCCATAGTCGGGCAGTTGTCTCCTGGTGTAGTAAGGGGGCGCCTGGCCCGAGCGCGCCCCCATTTTGCGCCTCTCTCAGTCAAGTGTGCCCATCAGGACGAGTTGCGCTTCCTGACGAATGGTCAGCACTTCGCGAAGCTGCTCCTGAGCCTTCGCCAGCTCCTGACGCACCTTCTCGCGGGCCTTGCGGTAGGCGGTCAGGCTGTCTTTGATCTGGGCGGATGTGGACGCCTCGTTCTGCAGAACGGTCTGCAGGGAGCTTGCCGCCTTTCCGATTTCGGTCTGGGGCTCTTCAGCAGCGGGCTGGCCGCCACCGCCACCGAAGCCTCCCCTGCCCGCCCCGCGGCCGCCGGCGCGTTCGCCCGC
>CAZSET010000014.1:5484-19587 GCA_964605915.1 uncultured candidatus Brocadiaceae bacterium
CCCATCCCGCTGCGGGCCTGACGAGACAAGTCCTGGACCTTCTCCAGCCGGGGCCCGATCACACTCCACTCCTCGTCGGTGGCGCCGAGCGCTTCCTTCATCCGCTCGGCCATCCGCTGCTGCCACTGCGCGGGATCGAATCGGCCACCGCCCATCCCTCCCCCGCGCTGCTGCTGGGCCATGGCCAGGCCCACGCATAGACCAAGTGCTACCACCACGGCCATCACGCCACTCAAGCCCTTCCAGCGGCTCATGGACTGCCTCCTCACAAAAGGGGTGATTGATCGTGCTTCGGCAGGGCTACTCGCCATGCGTCCGCACGAGCCTTAACCATATAGTTCCTACCCACGCCCGTTTTCTTCCAGCCCTCTGGGAAGAACCCGCCTCCGCAACAACCCCGCGAAGCGGGCAGCGCGCATGGGTAAAGGGCCGGCCGGACTTGCCTCATACAGGGGGAGCGTCAGGGACCGGCCTCTGGGGGCTCCGGACGCGGCCGTCTGCCGGGCGGGCCCATGCCGGGTCCGGGCGGCCCGCGCCGGCCGTGCTCCCGCGTCCGGCCGAGCATCTCTTCGTACTTCGTGCGCTGTTCGGGCGTCAGGATTTCCTTGGTCCGGGCGACGGCCCGCTCGAAGGCTTGCTTCCCCTCATCTTTCAGCCCGGCCAGCTTCTGCTCGTGCTCGGCCAGGACGCGGTCGTACTGCAGCTCCTGCTCCTCGGTCAGCAGGTCACGGACGGCTTTCTCTCGCTCTTCCGTGAGCGTTCTGCTGCGCTCGCCACGCGGTATGCCCAACTGGCCCATGGCTTCTGACCAGATGGCGTGCATCTGCTGCTCCTGCTCCGGCGTCAGATCCAGCTCGCGGGCCAGCCAGGACTGCCGGCGTCCGGGCCTGTGCCTGCTCCCGCAGCCGCGCTCCAGCAGGCAGCCCAGCGCCAGCCCCGCGGCGAAGGTCAACGCGAGCGAAAGGGTCAGCAGCAGGTTGGCTTTCTTCACCGTCCGTTCTCCCGAGATAGGCCTTCGACCATCCAGAGGGCGAAGGAGTTCCCCCCGTCAGCGCGCACCAGCTCCGCGTCGAGCGTCGCTGCAGCCGCCTCCCACGCCGCCGGCGGCCTTGCCTCGGCGGTCCCGGAAGGCTGCACTTGGTGGAGCCAGAACGCGCACACGGCCAGCACCATCGCAGCGGCCAGCGCCGCGGGCCGGCATATCCGCGTGATAGCACGCTCGCGCACATGGCCAACGCCTTCGTGCAGGTCCGCCAGAGCCGCGCCCGATATCTCGGGCGCCGGCAGGTCCGTTACCATGCGAGTGAGTGCTTGCAGGCACGCCAGCTCTCGCGCGCAGTCCGGGCATCGGGCCAGATGCTCGGCCATCTTCCGCCGCTCGGACGGCGCCAGCTCACCGTCATGGTAGCGCATCACTCGGGCCCGGAACTCGCATTCGGCCATGAGCGCTCTTCTCCGCTTGTGATTCTGTTCTAGGGAAGGTAGTCGTTCAACGCTTCTTTCAGTGCCTGGCGGGCCCGATGCAGCCGGGACTCCACGGTCCCGACGGGGATGCCAAGGGCCTCCGCCATCTCGCTGTATGACATCCCCCCGAACTCCCGCAGGACGACCACTTCGCGGTGCTCGGGACTGAGCTGCCGCAGGGCCCGATCCACGTCCAGGCGCCTGTTCGCGTCGTCCGAGACGGAAGTCCTGCCACGCACGTCAGGCTCATCGCCGGTAGCGCCGGCCAAGGGCAACGCTACGGTTCTCCTGCGCGAACGCCGGCGGTGGAACCGTGCCGTTTGTCGGACCAGAATCCGGCTCAACCACGTCTTAACGGTCGAGCGGCCCTCGAATCGTCCCATCTGTTCGAAGGCACCCACGAAAGTCTCCTGCAGGACGTCTTCGGCGTCTACGGTGCTTCCGACAAGCCTGAAAGCCAACCGGAACAGCCCGTCCGCGTGTCGGTCGATCAACTGATGGAACGCGCCCTCGTCGCCCCGCCGGGCGTCGGCCAGAAGCTCGTCATCCGTTATCGTCAGAGACGCCTCCTCCGCGGCATTGGCCTCAGGCTGCTCCGACATCATTATAGTTCCGTTACGGGTCGATTATCTTCCATCGCAGTTAGCCTGGACGCGCTGAAGGGGCAGGCGGGCGGACTCCGCGCCCGCTCACCCGTCCCGGTCGACGGAGCCGTCCTGCGCGTCCCCCGACCCATCGATGCTCTGCAGCTTCCATAGCGCCGCGAAGCGTCCCTCTCGCGCCAGCAGCTCGGCCTGGCTTCCTTCCTCGACGAGCCGTCCGTCCTCCAACACCACGATTCGGTCGGCGATGTTGGTCGTCGAGAGGCGGTGAGCGATCAGAATGGTCGTGCGCCCCCGGGCCGCCGCCTCCAGCGCCTCCTGAATGGCCCTCTCGGTGATTGTGTCGACCGAGGAAGTGGCCTCGTCCAGTATCAGAACCGCGGGGTCCTTCAGAAGCGCGCGGGCGATGGAGATGCGCTGCTTCTGCCCGACCGACAGCTTGACGCCCCGTTCCCCCACGATGGTCTGGTAGCCGTCCGGGAACTGGGAGATGAATTCGGCGGCGCGGGCCTGCTCGGCAGCCCGGCGCACTTCCTGCTCGGTGCAATTGGGCCGGCCGTACGCGATGTTCTCATGGACGGTGGTATCGAACAGGAACGGCTCCTGGAGCACCATTCCGATGTGGTTCCTGAGCGCGCGGGGCTCGTACTGGCGCACGTCAACGCCGTCGATCAGGATCTGGCCCTCCTGCACGTCGTAGAAGCGACAGATCAGGTCCACCATGGTGGTCTTGCCCACGCCGCTGGGGCCGACCAGGGCGACGGCCTCGCCGGCCTCGATCGTCAGGTTGATGTCGTTGAGGACTCTCTCCGCCTTGTATCCGAAACCGACGTGACGGAGCTCGATCCGCCCGTCGAGCCTCTGGGGCTTGATGGCGTCTTCGGGGACCTCGAGTTCGGGGACCTCGTCCAGGAACTCAAAGATCCGGTCCGCCGCCGCCAGGGAGCGGGGCAGGGCGTGGCCGACCTGCCGGGCCAGATTCTGGATCGGCCTGTAGAAGGTGGCCAGGTACATGATGAACGCCATGAATTCGCCCGGCTTGAGCTGGCCCCCCAGAACCATCCGGCCCCCGAAAAGGAATACGATGAGCGTGCCCGCGCCCATGAGGATGCCCATCAAAGGCTCAAAGATCGAAGACCGCAGGGCCACCTTCATGTATGCATGATAGTAGTCGCCGGTCCTGTCCTCAAAACCGGCCGTCTCCTCCGCCTCGCGGGCGAACGACTTGACGACGCGCACGCCCGAGAGACGTTCCTGCACGAAGGTATTCAGGTCGGCGACCTTCTGCCGGAAGGTGCCGAACAGCTCGTGGAACTGGCGGCTGAAGAAGATCACCGTTGCCAGGATGAAAGGCATGGGCGCAAGAGTCAACGCCGCAAGCCGCGCGTTCATGACGAACAGCACCGCCGCCACGCCGCCCAGAGTGAGCACGGACATGATGATGCTTTCAACCGAACGGACCAGCATGAATTCGACCGCCTCGGAGTCGTTCACCACGCGGGACATCGTCTCCCCGGTGGGGTGCTCTTCGAAGAAGCGAATGGAAAGGTCCTGCAGGTGGGTGTACAGCTCGTCACGGATGGTGCGGACTATTCGCTGCCCGAGCATCTGGCCGAGGTAACTGTGCAGGAAGGATGCCAGCGCTGCCAGGACCATGGAGCCCGCGAAGACTGCCACGATGGCCGTATGGAGCGCGTAATCGCCGCTGGGCCATGCCTGGTCGATGAACATCTTCATCAGCCACGGCCGCACCAGGTTCGTCCCCATCGTGGTGGCCGCCAGCGCGAGCACGGGCAGCATCAGGTACCACCACCTGCGGACATAGCGAATCAGGCGCACGGAGGACTTCAGCATCTGCCAGGTGCTCTTCCTGTCCACCTCCTGGTCGTGCCTCATGTGTCGCCAGTAAAAGCCCCGCATCGGCCTCGCCTTCGCACGAATAGAACTGACTGGTCAGTTCTATGGTCCCCTGTTTCGGCTCGTCTGTCAAGCGGAGGCGCTGCCGTGGCGAGCCCGCCGCGCACCACTTCTCAGCCGACACAAGGTTGCCGCCAGGGATGTTCACCCGCAGTGGCTTGACACCGACTTGCCGTTGCGGCAGATGCAGCGAAGGCCGAGGACGACAACGAGCACGACGACGAGGACGAGGACGAACACAACCAGGCTGGCGCGCCCGCCCTGCAGGAGATACGCCACTGCTCGGGGCGAACTTGACACTCTCGGCGCGGCGGCTGACAATGGGCGGCCAAATCGGTAGCCCTTCTCTCTGCGATGGCGGGTGAGGAACGATGAGCCGAAACTGGTGCGTATCGACTGTGCTGCTGGCCCTATTCCTTCTGTGCGCTGAGGCCGACATGCGACAAGCAGAAGCCGCCGATGGCAAAGGCCTGGAGCCCTGGGCCTCCAATACCCATCCCACCGACGTTGCCGGGAGACACGTCGAGGACGTGTCCTCTGCTCAGCACGAATATGCCATCACACAGGGCGGCACCATGGACGGGCAGAACTGCCGCTCGCCGTTCGCGGTGTTTGAGGGCATCGAGATCGGATGGGAGTCCAACCGGGCCGTGCGCATCGAGAACGTGGGCGAGACCGATGTGGTCAACCCCTGGCTCTCAAACGGCCGGAACACCTTCCGCACGATCCAGGAGATCGCGCAGGCAGCCGTCGAGCCCGGCATGAGCGACAGGGAGAAGGCCCTCGCGTTGTGGTTCCAGCAGATCACGCACCGCTACCACTGGTCCGGGGACAATAACGAGCTGGGCGATCCCGTGCGGGTCTACAACGTCTACGGCCACAACACGTGCGGCAACGACGCCATCTGCATGGCCGGCCTCTGGACGGCGGTGGGCCTGAAGGCCTGCCCCGCCAGGCCGTTGACGCACTGCATCTCACAGGTCTTCTACGACGGGGCCTGGCACCTGCTCGACGGCGACATGCAGGGCCTTTACCTGCTGCGGGACAACCGGACCGTCGCCAGCGAGGCGGACCTCGTGCACGACCACGACCTGGTGAAGCGCAGCCACACGCATGGCATCCTTCACCCCATATCCCGCAAGCATGACGAGAAGCAGGCGTCCATCTTCGTCTACGAGGGCGAGGCCAAGGGCACCCGCAACTGCCGCATGGACACCACGATGGACATGACGCTCAGGCCCGGCGAGGCGCTCGTCTATCGCTGGGGCCACACGGAGCCGATCAAGTACCACGGCCCGCAGGAGCCGAGGTTCCGCGACGCGATCTGCAACAGCCTGTGGGAGTACCGGCCGGACTTCTCGAACGAGGTGTGGCGCAAGGGCGCTGAGACGGTTGAGAACATCCGGACGACGGCCGACGGCCTCGCGGCCGAGGCCGGTCAGACGGGCACGATCGTGTGGAAGGTGGGCTCGCCCTATCCATTCATCGGCGGACATTTCGAGCTGAAGGGCCATAACGCGAAAACCGAGTTCTCCAAGGACGGCAAAGAATGGACGGAGATGACGAGCGGCATCCTGGACTACCAGTTACCCTCCGAGTGGGGTCCCTTCCTGGAGTGCTTCCTCAAGTGCACGCTTGCCGGGGACGCTCGGCTGAAGTCCCTGGCCATCACCTGCGACGTGCAGACGGCCTTTGTGGGCATGCCGGGCATGGTCGTGGGCGAGAACCGCTTCGTCTACACGGACGAGTCGCCGGGCGAGCGGAAGGTCCGCATTACGCACGAGTGGGTGGAGCGTTCGGCCTCGCGGGCGCCCCTGGCCCCGGCCGCGCCGGTGTTCCCGGCCGACGGCGGCGAGACCGACGGCACCGACTTCGCGTTCCAATGGGAACCTGCGCAGGATCCGGACGGTGACCGGATCGCGGACTATCACTTCGTGCTTTCCGACCGGCCGGACGTGAGGTGGCCGCTCTCGCCCAACTTCTGGAAGCTTATCTCGCGCACCCCGGACAGGGGCGGGCCGCGCTACACGCTGCCCTACGTGGGGCTGCTCACGCCGGGGACGACCTACTATTGGCGCGTGCGGGCGAAGGACGAAAAGGGCGTCTGGGGCCCGTGGAGCCAGGTGTGGAGCTTCGTTCCGCAGGGGCCCACGCCGCCGCTCGCCGTGGCGCTTGACTTCGACTCCGAGCGTGGCGTGGGGACGCTCAAGTGGCGGCCCAACCCGGCCGGTCGGCCCGCCGCCAAGTACCGCGTCTACGGCAGCGACGAGAAGGGCTTCTCCGTGAGCGACGTGCCCTACGATGTCAACCTGGGCGAAGAGAGCACGCTGTCCTCCCCCTTCCCGGCGAACTTCGCGGCCGAGACAACGGACACGTCGATGCAGGTCGTCGGCAACGGGCTCGACCTACCCAACGCCAACAGGGCCTATTACCGCGTGGTAGCCGTGGACGCCAACGGCAAGCGGAGCTGGTCCTCTGCCTACGCCGTCGCGCCCCGGCCGTTCATCTACTCGAAGCCGGTCAGCGCGGCGAAGTTGGGGCAGGCGTATCGATACCAGGTCGCCGCCATCCGTTCGTTGGGCGACGCGCGGCACCGCGGCGGAAAGGGCATGGGCTTCTGGGATGTCGAGCAGCCCAGGTACGCCCTCGGAGGGGGTCCCGCCTGGCTCAAGATCGACGGGGCCACGGGCGTTCTATCCGGCACGCCCGACGCCGCCGGCGAGGCCGAGGTGGTTGTGAGTGCCCTGATCGACCGTGAGGTGCTGCAGCTGGACGAGACCGGGCTCAGTTGGGGGACCTACAAGGTCCTCAGCACATCCACGGAGAGGGTCGGCACCGCCACGCAGACGTTCGTCATCGCCGTGAAGCAGTAGAGCGGAGGGCGCCCCTACTTCTGTCTGAGCGCATTGATCGGCCCCGGCTCGGGCGGGCCGGCCTGGCGGATTCGCTGACCGACGGTCCGCCAGCGTCCGTGGCGGAAGGCCCCGACTGAGAGCAGCCCGGCCACGAAGTTCGAGCAGGCGATGGCCGCCCACACCCCCTGGACGTCCCCCCATAGCTTCGCCAGCGCGTAGGCAAGGGGAACGCCCACCAGGATGAGCGACGCCCCCACGATGAGCATCGGGAGCAGCGTATCTCCGCCGCCGGTCATCGCGTTGCTGAGCACGAACGTCAGGGACAGGAAGACGAACGATATGCTGAACCAGCGGAGCAAGTTGGCACCCGTAGCGACAACCTGCGGGTCGTCGTTGAACACCGCCACGACGCGGCCCCCGAAGAACCAGAAGATCAGGCTGACACATGCGACGATTGTGCAGGCCATGGCTGCGGCAAGCCACGCCGACTTCTCGGCGCGCTTTGGGTTGCCGGCTCCGACGTTCTGGCCGACGAGCGCGGCAGCGGCCGTCCCGAACCCCATGGAGGGGCCGAACACCAGCATTTGCAGGCGCATGCCGATGCCGTAAGCCGCTACGGCCGCGGTTCCGAACATGGCGACCAGGCGCATGAGCAGAAGCCCGCCGATGTTGCGCAAGAGCATCCGCCCGGACGCGAAGATGCCGATACCGGCGATCTGCCGCATGGCGCCGGCGCGTGGTCTGAGGCCGCGCAAGCGCAGGTGGAAGTGCTCGTGGGTGCCACCGAAGAACACCTTGACCATAATCACGAGCCCGACCGACCGTCCGACGAGCGTGGCCCATGCCGAACCGGGCACGCCCAGAGCCGGCATGCCCAGCCAGCCGAATATGAAGATCGGGTCCAGCACGATGTTCACCGCGTTGCTGAACAACATGGCCTTGAAGGGCGTCCTGGCGTCGCCGGCAGCGCGCAGGGCAGCGCCGAAGATCATCATCAGCATCATCGTGATCGAGCCGCCCGCAACGATCCGCAGGTATCCGGCGCCCATGGCCGAAACTTCCTCCGACGCCCCCAGCAGGCGCAACAGGTCTTCCGCCAGCAACAGGCCCAGCGCCGCCACGAACACGGCCAGGATGCTGGATATCGCCAGGCTCTGACCGACGATGTCTTCTGCGCGGGCGCGATCCCCCTTGCCAATGGCGTTGGCCACCAGGGCCGTCGTCCCCGCAGCGATGCCCTGGCTGACCATCATGATGATGCCGAACATCAGGCTGCTCATGGCAACGGACGCCACGGCCACGGGGCCCAGCTTCCCCACGAAGAACATGTCCACGATGCCCAGCAGGTCGTGGGTGATGAATGCTCCCCAGGTGGGCAGGGCGATGCCGACAATGGCGCGCGGGATGCTGCCCTCGGTCAACCCGCGCGCACTCACGGCGCGCCGGGCCGGCTCTGCGGACGTCTTCGGAGACCGTTGCATAATGCTGTCCCGGGCCTACGCGCACTCGACGCGGAAGAAGAGCTTGCCGCCCACTGGTCGCCGCCGGCTCCCGTTATCGCCGATGGGGTGAGTGGGAACGGCAGGGGAGACGGTTGCTTCCGCGCCTATGGCTGAACGACGACAAACGGGACGGCAGGCAGCAGGCCGAGCGAAACCCGCCGAGTCTCGTTTGTCTGCTCGCCGCTGTCCTCCCCTTCCTTCTCGACCGGGAAGTCAGCGAAGGCTTCGACGATCAGGTTGTCCGCGAAACCGGCCGCCGCTGCGCCCCCTTCGACCTTCAGTTGGAACGCCAGGCGGTCGGGGCCCACCCTCGCATCCCCAACCGTCACTCCCTCGGGCGGTTCGACCGGCACCAGATGGATGTTGGGGAGTCTGAGTCGTCTCGAGGCGCTGATCCGCACCTGCGCGGAGCCTCCGGCCGGGACCCGCACCGACTTGCGGCCGGACGGTTCGAGGGGGAGGAGATGCCACCTAGTCCCCCTCACAGCGACCATGAGCTTCTCCGACGGCACCAGGTGGCGATAAAGGAACGCCTGCGTCATGTCCTCCGAAGGGATTACGGGACGGGTGACCGTTTGCCCGTCGATCTGCGCACGCCCCTCGAGCTGCAGCGTCACCGGCTGTTCCGGCGCCGGGCGGGGTGCCGTCAGGGTCATGCAGATGCTGTCACGGCCGGCAGGGATTCGCCCGCCGCTCAGCACGAAGCCAGCGGGGGCGTCCTTCAGCGCCACCTCGATGTCGCCCTCGAATCCGTCCTTACGCAAGGCGTGCACGGTGAACGGAGCCACGCGGCCGGCGGGCACGTTCAAGCTGGAAGGGGCTGCGCGCAACTCGAAGTCGGGCCGCGGGGGACCGACCCGCAGGCGATAAGCATGGGCGTCGCCGCCGTGATTCTGCGCGTCGGCCAACTGCACGCAATAGGTTCCGTCCTCCGGCAACCGGATGCTCAGGTAGGAATCCGCATGGTGCGTCAGCAGCCCCATGTCCGGGTGCAGGTGGCCGTCCTTCTCCATGTGATCGTCGTTCCATTCCAGCACGCGCCCCGATGCATCGGTCAAGCGCAGGAGCGAGTCCAAAGACGAATGCAGCCGCCGGGCGAGCACTTCGGCCACCACCGCATCGCCGGCATGGCCCTCGAATCGGAACACGTCCACGTCGCCGGCCCGGCCGATGCGCCCGTTGACGACGTGGGGCAGCGCGATCTGCTGCGCGCTCAGTATGTCGTCATTCGGTTCGGCTTCCGTGCACTCCGGCAGCGTGTCCACTGCGTAAGTCACTTCATTGGAAAGGCCTCCGTCCAGGCGCAGTGCCTTGTGCCGGATGCGATCTTCACCGGGGTGCGTGTCCAGCAGCAGCCGGTCTGTAGGCAGGTTCCAGCCGTCGATGACGGCGGCGGTCTCAGCGCCGCTGCGCCCACCCAGGGGGAACGTCTGCGTGATGAAGGGCAGCTCGCCCACGGCAATCCGGTAGACGAAGTCCTGCCGCCCGCGATAGATGGCGTCGCGCACTTCCAACTCGTACTCGCCGTCCTCGGGGACTTTGTAGAAGAGGACCGGGTCGGGACAGAACCGGTAGTCGTCGGCAAAAGCCACTTCACGGCCCTGCGTATTGTACAGGGCCACCGTTGCCTGACACCAGCCCGGCACGGCGTCCGCCAGGAACGGAACCAGTTGCCGGGCACTCGCCTCGATCACCAGTTGCTGTCCCCGCTTCGCCGTGAAGCGGAACCGATCCACGTCGCCCGGCATGACCTGTCCGTTCAACACCACGGGCAGATCGACGGGCAGCTCCGGCGGCAGGTAGGCGAATTGCCCCGGGTCGTTCGGCTCCTGCTCGCAGACCTCCGGCAGCGTCCCCACCTGGAAGCACATCGGATTGGACAGGCCGAAGGCCGCACCAAGCCTCAGCTCCCGATCGCCGGGCGTCGCGTCGGCATCAATGGTCACCTCGATCAGCACCATCTCCGCAAGCTGCGCGTTGCGCTGCCTTTTGGTGATGCTCTGCCAATCGAGGAGTTCGTTCCACACGTTCTGGAGTTGTCTTAGGCTCTTGCCTTCCAGGTGCCGAAGCAGCGGGTGGTCCGGCACTTCCACCGCCTCTGCCTCTTCCGCTTCCTCCTGCTCTGCATCCGGGCGCGGCGCCAGGCCCCAGCTCCTGAGCACCCAGCCGGGGAGTCCGGGGTCACGGCCCTGTTGCTTGAGTTCGTCCAGGCGTTTCTTCCTCAGGTCCCGCACCTGCTTCTGGAGCTCCCGATGCTCCTCTCGGTCCAGGTTTGTGGGGGGCCTGTAGTGCTGGATAACCCTGGCGCTCACGCCCTCGCCGGAAACGTAGACCTCGGTGGGGCCCCGCAGCAACTGGCCGCCGGCAATGACTTCAAAGACGGACCCTCGCTGCCCACCGGCGGGGAAGAGATAGCCGATGTGCGGCTCCCTCGTCGCGGGGGCCCCCCACGCAGTCGAAGCGCACGCCGTCAGCGCCACAAGCAACAGGTATCTGGTTGTCCGCGTTAGGATTGCCATGAATCACATGATTTCCGTGAGCAGGCCGCCGCTCTCCTCGCCGGCTTCGTCCGATGGCAGCACTCGCACGTCCAGCCCGCGCGGGTTGGGAAGCGGGCCTTCGGGATCGATGCCGAGCATCACGTACATGCTGGCGATCAGGTCTCTCGGGTATACGGGACGTTCCGTCACTTCCGCGCCTTTCTCATCCGAGGCGCCCACCACGCGGCCGCCCTTGAACCCTCCGCCGGCCAGCACGGCGGAGAAGCACTTGCCGTAATGTCCGCGGCCCCCGTTCCAGGGCGGCTCCCACTGGACCTTCGGCGTGCGCCCGAACTCCCCGCTCCACCACACGATGGTGCTCTGCAGCAGGTCCCGCTCGGCAAGGTCCTGCAAGAGCGTGGCCACTCCCCGGTCCATCTCCGGCAGCTTCTGACGCATAGTCTGGAAGTGCTGCTTGTGCGTATCCCAGCCCTGGTAGTTGATGGTCACGTAGGGCACGCCATGCTCGACCAGCCGGCGCGCCATCAGGCAGGACTGGCCGAAGGTGTTGGGGCCGTAACGTTCGCGGATCTCCTCTGTCTCCTCGGACAGGTCGAACAGCCTTTTGGCCTCACCGAGCATCATTGCGTAGGCCTTGTCCTCGCACCGGTCGAGCGCCTCTAAGTGCGGATTCGTCGGCATGGATTCCCCGAGGGTGTCCAGGCTGTGGAGCAACTCGCGCCTGCTGTGCTGTCGCTCGTCGGAGATGCCCGGCGCGACGATCCCTTCCACAGCGAAAGGCGTCCGGCTGGGATCCCCGCCGGTGGCGAACGGTTTGCACTTCTGTCCCAGGAATCCCGCCTCGGAGAAACGGCCCTGAGGCCGGGTCAGCACGATGTAGGGCGGGACGGCGCCTGCGTACCCCTGATCGTAGCCCTTGAAGAGCGACACGACGGCTCCCACACAGGGGTAGACCAGCCTGCCCGGCTTGCGCCCCGTCTGCACGATGTAGGACGCGGTTTCGTGCGCGTTGATGCCGTGGGTCATGCTGCGGATGATGGTGTACTTGTCCGCCTGCTGCGCCAGCAACGGCAGTTCAGCGTTGACCCGTATTCCGTCCACGTTGGTGGGGATCGCCTTGTCGAGGGGGCCGCAGTAGTCGTAGCCCGCGTCCGGCTTGGGGTCGAAGGTGTCCAGATGGGACGGGCCGCCCCACATCCAGATCTGGATGACCGACCTGGCTCGCGCCTCCTGTTGCTGTCCCGCCAGAACGGCGAGACGGTCGGACAGCGCCAGTCCGGCCGCCCCCAGAAGCACGCGTTTCAGAGCGTCACGCCGGGTGAGGCCGCCTCTGGTCAGTGGTGTGGGCATGTTCGCTTCCTTGTTCCCTGTCCGAGGACCGCTGGCGCGGCGTCCGACCGGCTCAGTGCCGGTAGAGGAACTCCTTCGTGTTGACCAGCGCCCATGCCAGGTCCTCTGCGATTTGCCTCTCGGTCAGTCGGGACGTGCTGCAGTATTCCTCCGCAGCGGCCAGCTCGGCCGGCGTCGGCTCCCGCGACAGGATGATCATGTAGACTTCGCTGATCGCACGGCGGCGGTCGCCCCGGGCCGCTGTTACGGCATTTCGCACCCGCCAGCTTTGGGCGACCTTCTGCTGGACGTGCGTCGAATTCAGCAGGTGGAGTCGCTGCGCTTCCGTGGGCTTGTTGCTGCGCTCGGATTCCAGGCCCGTGTCGCGAGCTGGGCGGCCGAACATCTCGAGGAACTGGCTGGTGATGCTGCCGTCCGCGAGCGCGATCGACGGCTCCTGCTGCGGAATGAACGTGAAAGGTTCCGGAATAGCGCTGGAATAGTCTTCCCCCGACCCGCCGATCCAGCACAGGGCATCGATGAGCACCTCGGCGTCCAGTTGGCGCGCCGGGTAGTGGGCGAACAGGGCTTCGGCGTCCGGGTGGTCGCTGCGCGGGATCGGGGACTGCTGGTAAGTGCGTGAATTCAGGATCAGCCGGTAGATGTGCCGCAGGTCGTAGTCAGCGTTTATGAGCTCTTTCTCCAGGTACGCGAGCAGCTCCGGGTTCGCGGCGGGGTTGTCCGGTCGGATGTCGTCCGGCTCGTGGATGATGCCGCGGCCCATGAGCCATGCCCATATGCGGTTCACGATGTTCCGGGCGAACCACGGGTTGTCCGGCGTGATGAGCCAGTCGGCGAACAAGCGGCGGGGATCTTCGCCGGGCGGTATCTGCACCTTCACCCCATCGGGGAAGACGGCCTCCAGGGGCCCGGCCGGCGCCGGGTCCGGGCAGATGATTTCTTCTTTCCACTCGGCCGTCGGCTTGAACGCGATCCGAGAGAAGAACGCAGCCATGCCGGAACGCCGTTCCTCCGGCCAGTCCGCCGTGCGCACACCCAT
This sequence comes from uncultured candidatus Brocadiaceae bacterium, assembly GCA_964605915.1. Lineage (GTDB taxonomy): Bacteria > Planctomycetota > Brocadiia > SM23-32 > SM23-32 > DAOVRD01. The sequence continues at coordinate 18,715 of CAZSET010000014.1, forward strand.
GAAAGTCAAGGCCACGGCGTCGGCCATGGCGGACGGTTCGCGGCCCTGGATTGCCCGGTAGAAGTTGACGGGCGCCACGCGGAAGTTGCTGCCACTCGATGTCAGCAGATCACGGACGAACTCGTCGTACGGTCGGTTCTGCCGGATGGCGTCGTGGATCCAGCGGTGGTAGGCCTGCACCGCGTTGGGCCACAGGTTGATGGGAAACTCCGCCTTGACACGCAGCAGGTCGCACCACTTCAGGGACCAGTAGTCGGCGAACTCCTCCCGCTCCAGCAGCGCGTCGATCAGCACGGCGCGCTTGTCGGGGCGGCGGTCCCGCAGGAAAGCACGCACCTGCGAGGGCTCGGGCAACTTCCCGATCACGTCAAGGCACACGCGCCGGAAGAAGACAGCATCGGAGCAAACGTTCGCCGGTTGGATGCCCCGTTCCCGCAATGAGGCCAGCACCAGGTCGTCGATGGGGTTATTCGGCTCGACCGTGGCGACGCGCTCAAACGGCAGCACGACCTCGGCCTGGCCAACCTGGCCCGCAAGGACCACCGTGAAAAGCACGACGTGGAGAACGGCTCTCATCATCCGGCCTTCCCCGTCCAGTCTGCGGTCGACCCCGCGTCCGGACGCACCCACATTCTAGTCCGCTTCCCCGCGCAGCGCAATCGGCGGCAACAGGCACAGAATCGCCATGCGCACAGTCATCCTTGTGCCGCGTTCCCCCCTTGCGCCCGGCCCGGGAGGGGAATTGACGCGAGCGCCGATGGACGCGCATCGACTACTTAAACGGGCGTGGGCCCCCGATCCTGCGGGCGGCATGGATTGCTCACGGATGCCGGAACCGTCACCGGGCGCCGGGGCGCGCCGCCAGGTAGCCCC
>CAZSET010000014.1:19597-28542 GCA_964605915.1 uncultured candidatus Brocadiaceae bacterium
TCACTGACGAACTCACTTCCTCGCGGCGAGGTAGCCCCAGACGTAGGCGTTCTGCGACATGGGGCTCTGCACCGTGAACTCGCACATGGGCGGATACCAGAATACGTCCCAGAACGCCTCCAGCGTGGGCCACGTGAGCACGTCGGGATGGCAGTAGCCGCCCACGATCTTCTGGGCCCAGTAGTCCTTGTTCTGCTCGACGTCAATCGGGCCGCCGACCGTCAGGCCCGGCGGCGGGGACTGGTGTGTGATGCACGAGTCTATGTGGAGCGGGTTCCGGGGGCTCTGGTGGCCGAGTCCCGTGGTGTAGCAGATGTTGACCGGGTTGGCGCCCGCGCCCATCTGGCAGGCCAGGACGGCCGCCCGCAGGTACTTCGCGTCGCCCGTCAGCAGATGGGCCCGCACCAGGCTCACGGCGTCCGGCGCGGCGAACGCGCCCCACATGCCGGGCTGCCACTCGTATTTGGCGTAGCGCAAGCTGGAACGCCCCGTGCTGGCCACGCGGGCGTCGGCCTCCTTCAGGATGGCGGCGCGGCAGTTGGCCTCGATGCCAGCGTCCTTGCCGGGGCGAGCGGTGCGCACGTAGACCCACGGCGCCTCGCGCTGGTCGTGGTCCTGCCACACGAACAGGTCCGCGCCGGGCTCCCGGAAGGCCGTGGTGGCCAGGAACAGGTCGTTCCAGCGCTGCTCTCCGGTCAGGCGGAACAGCTCGGCGGCGGCCAGGTTGCGGTCGTCGCACAGGGAGTTCCGCGCCGGTTCTTGCCACTTCTCGAACGCGCCGGCGGACTCCATCCGGCCGTGCTCCTTCTCGGCCCACTCCATCGCCCGCAGCGCGCTCTCGCGGTAGGCGTCCGCCAGGTCGCCTTTGCGCTCCTGAAGGAAGAAAGCCGCGCGCGCCGCCACTCCGGCGTAGACGTAGCTGGACCAGGCGCCCGGTGCATACGCCATGACGTCCAGCGATTCCTGCCAGCTCGCCTCACCGTGTCGCGGGTGCTCGGCCGACTCGATGCCGCCCCGGACGCCGCCCTCGGGCGTCTGCATCCGCCGGTAGCAGTCCAGGTTGAAGAGGGCCTCGCTGACCACGTCGGGCAAGCCGTCGCCGGACTCGGGGATGCTCAGGTTCAGGTCCTCGAAGTAGTCCGGGAAGAGCACGGCCAGTTCGATCAGGTCGTGCGAGACCCGCAGGTGCTGGATGCGTCGGTCCCAGTCGCCGGCGTCCATGTAGCCGCCCCAGGCGTCGGGCACGATTCGGTCCGTCCTACCCTTGACCAGGTTGCCGAAGTTGCCCTCGTCCGTGCCCAGGGCGTTCAGCCCGTTGCCGCTCTCCATCAGCGGGCAGTCGGAATGGTAGATACTGACGCCGTCATCCGGGTGGAAGCAGCGCGGCCGCTCGTAGTCCGTGTAGGGCGGCCCCAGCTCGATGCCGCTGCGCTGGTGGTAGAATCCGCGCGCCGAGACCGTGAACGCCGACCGCCACGCGTCCTCCGCGATCCGGAACGGGTAGGAGCAGCCGATCCCCTCGACGCAGACGCGGTACGTGCCGGGCTCGGTCAGGTCCGTGAAGTCCATCTCGTACACGTTCGTGGCGGCGTAATCCCTGTCGTAAGCGTCCTCCGACTCGCCCACCGTGTGCACCTTGCGCGCCGTGCCCTCCAGCACGGCCCGGCCGGTGGCGTCGTCCAGCACGGAGAACGCCCGGCCCTCCCCGTAGTCGACCGGCCCGCCGCTGCCGAGCCAGCAGGAGAGGAACGCCACCTTGGCCGGATCGTCCGGCCGGAACCCCACGTGGCTGACGTGCACGGCCTCGCTGCGGAAGCGCCTCGGCCTATGGGGGAAGGTTATGCCCTGGATGTTGATGCCCGTGGTGTCGATCTCGTAAGTGCATCCGGGCTTGAGAGGCTTCGGCAGCCTCAGGTAGATCACGTGCCGGATCGGGGCCTTGTAGGGCCAGCCGTTCCAGCGGCCGAAGTCCGACGGCTTGCTCTTGCGATGAACGGCCACGGGACGCAGGCCGCCGGCGTACTCCGCGTCGTCCGGTGAACTGACGGCGTAGCTGGCCGGGCTGTCCGCCGCCTTCGTGTCCAGCTCGTGTCCGACCACGGTGTCCTCGGTGAAGACGATGTCGCCCTCCTTGCCCACCAGCCATCCGAGGAACTCCCCGTCGCGCAGGACTTCGCGCTCCTTGCCCCGCTCGCGGATCTCGTCGCCCGGGCGCCTCTCGTACGGGAGCTGGCGGCCTGCTTCGACGCGTCCCGCCTGAACCGTGAGCCCCACCATGTCCGGCATGACCATGCCGACGTGGATCAGCTCGGGCGCCTCCTGCGCGCCCGCGGCGGCGCAGGCGATGGTTGACAGCAATGGTATAACCCACAAAACGAGCAGCGCGGTTTTCACGGTTTCTCCCCCATAGGCAGGTCCTCGGGGCAAACGCGACGCAGGTGGCCGCATTATACGCCGCGCCCGCCTGCGTTCAAGACGCACTGCTCGGGGCGGACCGCGGGCAACCAATCCCGCCGGAGGATAGATCGCGTGGTGGACGCACTGCTGGCAGCGCCCGTCATCGTCAAGGTGCTGGGGGCGCTGTCCATCATCCTGGTCATGAACCGGCTCTGCCGCCACCTGATCGTCTCGGTGGCCGTCGCGACGCTGGTGCTGGCGCTCTGGTGCGGCCATTCGGCCCCGGCGATGGCGGTGATCGCGTGGCGGCGGTTCTTCTCGATCCGGACGCTTTCCCTGACCGTGATCATCTTCGAAGTGATCTGGCTCAGCTCGCAGATGTCCGCCACGGGCGTGATGGGGGACCTGGTCAATGCGGTTCGCGCGCGGGTCTCCCGGCGGGGGGCGGTGGCGGTGCTGCCGGCGGTGATCGGCCTTCTGCCGATGCCGGGCGGGGCGCTGTTCTCGGCGCCGCTGGTCGACAGCGTGGACACCGACGATTCCATGTCGGCCGGGCTCAAGACGCAGGCGAACCACTGGTTCCGCCACATCTGGGAGTACTGGTGGCCGCTATATCCCGGCGTGCTGCTGGCCATGGAACTGACGGGGCTGGACGTCTGGCAGTTCATGCTGCTGGGCATTCCGTTGAGCCTGTGCGCCGTGGGGGCCGGATACGTCTTCCTGCTCCGGCGCATTCCGGCCGGGGAGGCGGATGGGGCGCCCGCGCATTCCGAAGCAAGCGCGCGGCTGCTGCCGCTGGTGTTGCCCATCATCGTGGTGATCGTGGGCTACGCGGTCGTCCGGCTGGCGTATGCTGGCGTGACGCTCGCGTGGCCGGATGCGCCCGCCATGAACAGATACATTCCCATGGCCGTCGGGCTCGTGGCCGCCATGCTGGTCCTTCAGCGGCAGCGGCCCTTGGGACGGATCGGCTGGCGGGATATCCTGCTCTCCAATAGGGCGCTGAACATGGCCGCCATCGTGGCCATGGTGAGCGTCTACGGTGCGTTCATCGAGGCGCGGCTGCCGGGGGGCGAATCGCTCGTCGCGCAGATGCGGGCCGACATGGCCGACTGGGGCATCCCCTTCATCGCCATCGTCATGCTGCTGCCGCTGGTCAGCGGGCTGGCGACGGGGCTGGCGATAGGGTTCGTGGGCGCCAGTTTTCCCATTGTCATCAGCCTACTGGGGGAATCGCCGCCGATGGGCGTCCTGCTCTCCACCACTGTGCTGGCCTACGGGTTCGGGTTTGCGGGGATGCTGCTCTCGCCGGTGCACGTTTGCCTGATCGTGGGGAGCGAGTATTTCAAGACGCGGGTGCTGGCGAACGCGGCGGGCCTGCTCAAGCCCATCGCCATCGTCCTGACGGCATCGCTGGCCTACCACCTGCTCCTGCGCTGGCTCGTGGGGTGACGCGCGGGCGCGCCATCTGACGCCTGTGCGTCTTCCGGGGAATGACTCAGGAATTGCGGCGTTGGCTGACCAATCCCTGCCAAGCCCTCAGCTTGCCGTCTTCCATCCTCCACCTTGCGTTGCCGACTTGCCATACGAACTAGGGTCGCGGCTCTCAGCCCGTGTTAGGATACCCCGTCGATGCAGCATTTGCATTCCTGCATGGCGTGAGGTACTGTCGTTACGGGAGGTGAACGACGTGGGAGCGATGGCAGCGAGAACTGCTTGAGCCTCGCTGCTCGTGGGAAACGTGACGAACTTGCCTCAGATCCCAGTGGATGATTTTGCGCGCCGCTTCACACTACGGGCCGCAAGCCTGATGTGGTTCCTCGGCGCCGGCGCTTCTGCCTCTGCGGGGATTCCGACTGCCCGCAACATGATATGGGAGTTCAAGCAGGAGCTTTACGTGAGCCAGCGGCGGGTCTCGCCTCAGATGGTGGCCGACCTCTCGAGCCCAGTAGTCCGCGCTCGACTGCAGGCACACATCGATTCCGGGGGAGATCTGCCGCCTTCCGGGGCCCCAGACGAGTACGCCGCTCTGTTTGAGAGAGTCTATCCAGCGGAGGCAGATCGGCGCGCCTACTTGGACGCCAAGACGGCGGGGGCCAGGCCGTCGTACGGACATTTGGCGCTTGCGACATTTATGCGGGCACACCGGACGCGCATTGTGTGGACGACTAACTTCGATTCTCTCATCGCTGACGCCTGCGCCAAGGTCTATAACTCAACCGCAGCGTTGACTACTGCGACTCTCGATGGTCCAGAACTGGCCGAGCAAGCTATCAACGAAGAGCGTTGGCCAGTCGAGATCAAGCTACACGGTGACTTCCGGTCCCGACGGCTCAAGAACACCGGAGACGAGCTACGACGCCAAGACGCCCGCCTCAGGAAATTGCTGGTGCAGTCATGCCAGCGATTTGGGCTCGTGGTAGTCGGCTACAGCGGCAGGGATGAGTCCGTCATGGAGGCGCTTGAGGGAGTCCTCGGGGAGAGTGGAGCTCTTCCGGCTGGGCTCTTCTGGTTGCATCGTGGAGAGGATCCGCCTCTTCCTCGCGTCGTTGAGCTGCTGGTGCGGCTGGCAGAAAGCAACGTCGACGCCGCGCTCGTTCGCGTCGAGAACTTCGATGAGACGCTTCGCGACTTGGTACGGCTGACAGATGGAATAGATACCGAGGCCCTTGACGCTTTTGCTGCGGCGCGCCAGCGGTGGACCGCCGCGCCGCGTCCTGGCGGTAGCCGCGGCTGGCCCGTGGTGCGCCTGAACGCTCTGCCGCTTACTCAGACCCCAAGCTTGTGCAGGCGCGTCGTCTGTGCGATCGGGGGATACTCGGAGGTACGCGCAGCAGTGCAGCGAGCCAGGGCCAACTTGCTTACCGCACGGACGAGTGCAGGAGTCCTGTGCTACGGTGCCGACGACGAGGTGCGTGCTGCTTTCGAGCCGCATGGGATCACGGACTTCGACCTGCACACCATCGAGCATAGGCGGCTTCGGTATGAATCTGGCGAGCGGGGCCTCTTGCGTGACGCGCTGACGAGCGCGCTCGTCCGTCAGAGAGGTCTGGACCAAGTCGTGCGCCAGAGAAGCAGCGACCTGCTGGCCCCCGCAGATGTCTCTGAGGAGGCCTTCGCGCCACTTCGTTCTTTGGTCGGGCCGCTCAGTGGGACGGTCAAGGCTCACGCTGAGCTGCGGTGGCGGGAGGGGATAGGCGTCCGGCTAGGCTGGGCTGATGATCGCCTGTGGTTGCTCATAGAGCCACGCGTGGTTCTTGAGGGGAGGACAGAGGGCAACAGAGCAGCTGCCGCCGATTTCGCCCGTGAGCGCACCGTGCGACGCTACAACCGGCAGCTCAACGACCTAATCGGCTTCTGGGCAAACCTGCTGGCAGGTGACGGCAGCGATCTGCGAGCGCTGGGTATTGGCGACGGAGTCGATGCCACCTTCTGCCTTTCGCCGGATACCGGATTCTCGTGGCGGGCTCGAGCATGAAAAGCGAGATAGCTAAGCATGTGTTGCTGCCAGAGCCAAGGCTTGCTTTCCATCCAGATCGTACTTCTGACTGGGACATCCATCCGCTCCGCGGACTGCTGAAGTTCGGTCCGTACTCAGCCGGTTCCCTGCCAGACCCGATCCGCGTGGCCACGATCACTCCGGCCGGCGAGGGCCCCACGCTCTACCGTTTTATGAAGGAACTCAGGTCGTCCTATCAGCCGGCGGAACGTGAGGACTACCTGCCCGAGTGGCCGGGCTTCCAGACGGTGTTCGGCCTGCACCTCAGCGGCGCCGGAGGTGCTTGCCATGTGGAACTCGATGGCCGCCTCGACAGTGACTTCCGCGCCTCTCCGCGGCCACACGTCGTGCTGGCCGACCACCTGGTCCGCGCGATCCAAGCGCTTGAGGCCCGACGGTCAGAGTTCGACGTCCTGTTCGTCTACCTCCCCCAGCGCTGGGGGCCCGGTTACAGAGGGACCCCGGGCGATGACTTCGATCTACACGACCACCTGAAGGCTGCGACCGCTGCACGCGGCGTGCCCATCCAAATCGTATTGGAGGACAGTGCTTTAGCCTACCCGAACCGAGCCAGCGTTATGTGGCGCATCAGCATTGCGCTCTACGTTAAGGCTGGCGGCGTACCCTGGAAGCTGGCCGAGACAGATCCAGAAACAGCATACATTGGCCTCTCCTATGCAGTGCGTCCGCCTGACTCGCAACGCCCGCGCTTTGTCACTTGCTGCAGCCAGGTATTCGATGCACAGGGATCAGGCCTGGAGTTCATCGCCTATGATGCCCACGAGGTGGAAGTCCACCGTGATAACCCTTTCCTCTCGCGGACAGAGATGTTCCGCGTCATGACGCGCTCGCTTGACCTCTATCGCCGCCGCCATGCGGGACAGTCACCTCGCCGGGTCATGGTTCACAAGACCACTGAGTTCAAGATGGAGGAGGTGGACGGCTGCATGGAGGCCTTCCATCTCTGTGAAGCGGTTGACCTCGTGCAGATTGTCGAAGACGTGGGTTGGCGTGGCGTACGCATCAATTCCCTTGGTAGGAGCAAGAAGGGCGAACCTGCTGCCTTCCCCGTCCCACGTGGCACCCTACTGGGCCTCGGCCCACGGGATGCGCTCCTTTGGACTCACGGCGATGTGCAAGGCGTCAGCAAGCGTGGTTCGTACTTCCAGGGCGCTCGTAGCACTCCTCGTCCACTGCGTGTGGTGCGCCATGCCGGTCACGGAGCGTGGGATGATACTGCGTGGGCTGTGCTCGGCCTTTCCAAGATGGACTGGAATAACGACGCCCTGTATGACCCGCTGCCCGTGACTCTCGGGTACGCCAAGACACTGGCAAGAGTAATCAAACGCATGCCGAGCCTGGGCAGCACTCCGTATCAGTTCCGGTTCTTCATGTAGGGGCACGCTTCGCGGCCTGTTAGGCAATGCCGGCTCGAGACTGACCCATCCGACAGGCTGAGCCCCACGCGCTGTCCATCGTGCCGCCGGGGACCCGGCGGAGTTCGGGCCGGTAGGACAATATGGCCGCGAGTGCACGTCTATGCGCAGGCGGCGGCGATGCGCTCCAGAAGCGCCCGGTTGAGTTCGTCGCTTTGGGTTTCGTAGACGCCGGGGCTCTGCGCGACGACCAGGTCCAGGGGCGGGCAGACCCAGATGTGGCGCCGCCCCGCTCCGTTGGCCGCGAAGGAGTCGCGCGGCAGCGACGGCCAAAGCTTGCCGTGGTCGTTGGTCCAGAAGCCGTAGCCGTAGCGCCACTCGTCCTCGGGGCACTTGGGGAGTATATCCGGCGCGGTGCAGACGGCTTCGGCCAGCCAGTCCCCCGGCACGACCTGGACGTCCCCCCAACGCCCGCCCCGCAGCCACAGCAGCCCCAGCCGCGCCATGTCGCGCGCGCTGGCGTAGAGCTGGTTGTAGTAGCCGAAGATGCCGAGCAGGCTCTCGGCCGGCAGGTCGAAGTTGGTGTAGCCGTGCTCCCACGAGCTGCCGATGGGGTCGCGGATCTTCTCCTCGATCAGGCTGCCCAGGCCGCGCGAGCCCTCCGGGTCGGCGCTGTCGTAGCGCCCGTAAGCCGACGCTATGGCGTGGCAGAGCACGTTCATGCCGAACGTCTGGTAGTGGAACGTGGAGCCCGGCGCCTCGCCCGGCTTCATGTAGCCCGACGTGTTGCTGATGAGCTGGCGGAAGGTGATGTCGCGGTCTTCGGGCTTGGCGAACCGGCCGGGCTTGGGACCCTTGCCTTCCGGCACGTCCATCAGCTCCGGGTAGTAGTCGACGACTTTGTCATCGGGCGGGCCGAGCTGGCCCGGACCCTCCAGGAGCTGGGCGTGGGCTACATCATCCGGGTGGGGCTGATGGTGAACTTCAGCTCCGAGAAGTACTGTGGGCTGCTCTATGATCTTGCGGTGGGCTGGGGGACGCACAAGGACCTGGGTTTTGGCAGCTAGCGCAAGAGCCGCCCCGTGCGCCAACGCGTCATCGTCTACTGGAGGCGGCCGCACAAAGATCGGTGGTTTGTGGTCACTAATCTTGATTGGGGATGGCGTAAGGTATCTGGGGCGTTTCGCTTACGGATGAAGATCGAGGAGTTGTTTCGGGACGAAAAGAACCTCCGTTACGGCTGGGGTTTGAGGCAACTGAGCTTGAGCGATCCCCAGCGTCTGGAACGGATGCTGCTGGTGCTGGCGTTTGCCTATCTGCTTGTGTTGCTGGTGGGGATGCGATGCCAACAGCAGCTGCCGCAGCGGCTGCAAGCGGCAAGCGCCGGCAGGCCAGCGCGTTCTTCGTCGGACGCTACATGCAGGGGCGGGCTCGATTCAGCCTACGCCGATTGCTGCGTCTGCTGGCCAGCGCCCTCGCTGCAATCACCGAGGAAAACTGGGGATGACTCAGGGACCTGCGCAGGAGCTCGCCTGCTCACACTTACCATCAGTCGCGCCATGGAGGGCCGGACACCTGCGCAGTCGAGAAAGGCCGCGCTTCTCATGGTGCTCTCATCTTTGCGCCGGTAGAATTGCCGTGGTTCACAACGGAACGATTAATAATTACCAGCG
>CAZSET010000015.1:0-27970 GCA_964605915.1 uncultured candidatus Brocadiaceae bacterium
GAAATAGTCGCCGAAGGAGAAGTTGCCCAGCATCTCGAAGAACGTGTGATGGTAGGCCGTGCGGCCGACGTTTTCGATGTCGCCGGTTCTGAGGCATTTCTGGCAGGTGGCCGCGCGCTTCAGCGTCCTGTCGCCGCGCCCGTAGAACTCGTCCTTGAACTGGTTCATGCCGGCTGGCGTGAAGAGGACGGACGGGTCGTCGGTCGGCACCAGGGAGGCAGGGGGGCAAACCCGGTGATCGAGTGACCTGAAGAACTCCAGGAATCGCTTGCGAATCTCGTCTGTCTTCATCTGGTCGTCGTCCACAAAGGCGGGCAAGGGCAGGAGAGCCGCCAGGCGGTCACCGGACAAGCAGGCGGAGCACAACCACCTCCAGCTCGACCCTCGCCGCGCGGCGTCGATTCACGATAGGTTAGCAGTTGGCGCGCAGACGGTCAAGCGATGCCGAGTGGCAACGGAAGGGGGCAGGTTCACCCTTGACAGATGAACTAATATTCAGTATATGAATATGTATTCATATAGTTGGCTACCGTTTACCAAGAACGCCATGGTCGAACTGACCCGCAAAGACAGGGAAAAGGCGGAGCACCGGAGGCTCTTACTGGAAGCCGCCGAAAAGGTCTTCGCGCAGAAGGGCTTTCACGCGGCCACCGTCCACGAGATCGCCGAGCTGGCCGAGTTCTCGGTGGGCTATCTGTACAACCAGTTCGAGAACAAGACGGACCTGTTCCTGGAGCTTGTCGATATGCGGGCTGCGGAGTACATAGCCGACGTGGAGGAACGGCTGAGCCGGGAGGAAGGCATCGCGGGCAAGGTGCGCACCGCGATTGCCGCCAAGCTGGGGTTCTTCAGGCAGCACAAGCAGTTCTTCCTGATCTTCACGCACCTCGTGACCCAAGACAGGACGGAAGGGCCCGTTGCCATGTCGGAGAGGTGCGGACGCCGGTACCACGATTACATGGCGCGCCTTGCCGCCATCTTTGCCGAGGGCATTGCCGAGGGCCTCTTTGCCGAGGCCGATCCGATGGCGCTCGTGTTGTGCATGGAAGGAATGACCAACAGCATCATTGCCTACTGGGTCCACGGGGGCGGCAAGGAGGAGGAGGCGGCGACGCCCGAGCTGGTGCAGAAGGTCTTCCTGGAAGGGATTCTGGCGAGAGGAGACCGAGAATGAAAGCTGCCACCCGAACGTATGGGGGTCTGGTCGTCGCCGTCATCCTGCTGCCCGGCCTGCTGGGCTGCTTCCCTCCGCGCAGCGAGATCTACTCCGAGCTGAACCGCAGCCGCTTGAGCGCCTACACGCGGTGGCAGTGTGAAACGGGCGAGGAAGAAAAGCTTCCGCGCATGCAGGGCAGCCTGAGTACTGAAGACGCCATCAAGGTGGCCCTTACCTACAGCCCGGCGCTTGCGGCGGTGCTGGAGGAGAAGGAAAAGGCGCGCGGGGAGGTGCTGCGTGCCTATGGCGAAGCGCTCCCGAGCGTCGACTTCAACGCGGATTACACGCGCTATGACGAGGTGAGCATCCTCGAGTCCGCCTCCGGCTCCTATGCGTACGGTGACAAGAACAACTGGTCCTATCAGATCAGCGTAACCCAGCCCCTCTACAAGGGCGGAAGCATCCCGGCGGCGATCAGGGGAGCGCAACTGGCGCGCTTCCTCAGCGACGAGACGGTGCGTCGGGCCGTTCAGGACGTCATCCTGGCGGTGGCGCGCGCCTACTACGACGTGCTGCTCGCCGAGCGGCTCTACGAGGTGCAGGAGCAGGCCCTCGTCTTCGCGGAGGCAAACCTGAAGGACGTGCTCGCCCGCGAGCAGGCCGGCGTAGCCGTGCCGTTCGACACGTTGCGGGCCCGGGTCGAGGTCTCCAATGTCAGGGCGGACCTGATCCGGCAGCGTAACCTGCTCAACCGCGCGCGCACGGCGTTATTCCTGGCGATGGGTGTCTCTCAGAGAAGCGTCGTCACTCTGAAGGACGAACTGACGTACGTGCAGATGGCCCCGTCCTTTGAAGAGGCGGTCGAGACGGCCTTTATGAACCGGCCCGAGCTGTACCAGGGAGAGCTTGACGTGCGGCTCCAGGAGGAGGCCCTCCGCGTCTACCGTAGCGACTACCTGCCCAGCCTGGAAGCCTGGGGCTGGCACAAGTGGGCAAAGCCCGACCCGCACGACCCGGTGAACATCGACTGGGACACGCAGTGGATGGCCGGCCTGCGCCTGACGTGGGCGCTGTTCGACGGGCTGCGGCGGGAGGGCCAGATCATCCGCCAGAAGGCGCAACTGCGCCAGAGCGCCCTCCAGCTCAGTGACGCCGAGCAGCGCATCCTGGAAGAGATCCGCAGCGCCATCTACGACGTTTACGACGCCCGGGAGCTGGTGGAGTCCCAACGGCTGAACATCGAGCGCGCCAACGAGGCCTTGCGTCTCGTCGTGCTGGGAGCCAGGGAGGGCATCAACACCGAGCTGGAGGTGCTGGACGCGCGCTCTGCGCTGACGCGGGCGCGGGGCCTCTACTTCGAGGCGCTCCATGCGCACGTCACGTCACGGCTGGCGCTTCAGCGCGCGATGGGCATACTGGGACCGCCGCCCGGCGCCGATCGTGTCCCTGAGAAGGTGCCCGCACCCGGCGTGATCGAGGCGTTCATGGCGGTCGCGCCCGAAGGTGAACGCCCCGCCCCTCAGGCCGGTCAGGACGGCGGCGAAGACAGATGAGACGATCCGGCGCCGGCTCCTCTGACCGGCGGTCCGACAAGCTGGGAGAATCCACAATGCGCCTTATCAAGGTCTTGGTGACGACCGCTGCGGTGGTGCTCGTGGCGGGGGTTGTGCTCGGGGTGCCGATCCTCTACTCGCTGGGCAGGCCCCAGATGCGGGCCGTCAGCATCGAGAAGATCCAGACCCGGGAGGGGATACCCGTCGAAGTCGTGCGTCCCGTCGAGATGGAGTTCACGGACTACTTCCACTGCGACGGCGAGGTGGTGGCCGACGTGCGGGCGATGCTGCGCGCGAAGGTGGACGAAGTCGTGGAGGCGGTGCACGCCCGGGTCGGCGAACCCGTCCACAAGGGGCAGGTGCTGGTCGAGTTCCGCACGACGGACCTTGAGGCGGCCATTCAGGCCGCCGAGACGGCCTTCGAGGAGGCGCAGAGCAACTACAAGCGGTATGCGTCCCTGCTCGATCAGAGGGTGATATCCGAGGACCGACTCGAGCAGGCGCGCACTCAGCGGGACAATGTCGCCGCCACATTGCGCGCGGCCAGATCCCGGCTCACGTTCGCCGAGGTAGCCTCGCCCGTGGACGGCATTGTCGAGGAGCGCTGGGTCGAGCCCGGCGAGTATAAGGGGCTGGGCAAGGAGCTCATCAGCATTGTCGACCTGTCGACCGTGGAAGTGGCCGCCCTGGTGCCCGAACAGGAGGTGGCGGGCCTGTCCGTCGGAATGGCGGGGGAGTTCCAACTCGAGTCGACGGACGAATGGCTCAAGGGGCGCGTCAGCCGGATCAGCCCGTCCACGCAGGACCCCAATCGCTTCTTCGACGTGTTTCTTAAGGTCGAGAACAGGCAGACCAACGCCGGCTGGCTCATGCGGCCGGGCATGTACGCGGAGGTGCGCTTCCCGCTTGGGGAGGCCCGGCGGGCCCCGGCCATCCCTGACTACTGCGTCGTGCTTGAGGGGAACTCGCAGGTCGTCTACCTGATCCGGGCCGACACGCAACAAGTGCCGGTGGAGAACCCCGGCAGCGCCGAGAAGGCGCCTGCCGAGGTTGGGTTCGTCGGCCGGCTGGAGCTGGGTCTCCAGAGGGTAGGGGGGTTCGGTGCCGCCATGTTGCGCAAGCTCCGCAAGCAGGAGGAGGCGCAGCAGCAGCTCGAATACCGCGACGTCGAGGTGCAGGTCGCGCGCAGACTGGTCGTGCGGGAAGGGCTCCGCCAGGAGGGCTTCGTCCAGTTGGTCGATGACCCGGTGAGTGAGGATGACCTGGTCATAGTCAGGCCGCGTGAGGCCATACGGGACGGGTTGAAGGTGCAGATCGTCAACGACGGGAGCGCGGGATGATCGAGATACTGGTCCGGCGCCGCGTGCTCACCACCGTCCTGGTGCTCATTGCCGTGATACTGGGCGCGCTGGCGTACATGGGGCTGGGGGTGCGCCGTTTCCCGCAGATCGAGTTCCCTTTCATCACCGTGGTTACGGTCTACCAGGGGGCGAGCCCGGCCGAGATCGAGACGGAGATCACCAAGCGCATCGAGGACGCCGTCGTCACCGTATCGGGCATCGAGCACATAACGTCCAGCTCCCAGCAGGGCCTCTCGCTGGTCTTCATCGAGTTCGGGCTGGACGAGGACGTCGACATCAAGGCCGTCGACGTGCGCAACAAGATAGACCGGATCACGTATCTGCTGCCCGAGGGAGCCCAGGACCCGATACCGGAGAAGTTCGAGGTGGGCGCCTGGCCGATCATGGACCTGGCCCTTTACGGTCCGCAGGACGCCAACGAGCTCTACCGCGTGGCCGACGAGGAACTCGAGCCGCTGCTGTCGCAGATACCCGGCGTGGCCGACATTGCCCTGACAGGCGGCCAGGAGCGGGAGATCCAAGTGCTCCTGGAGGCGCGCAAGCTCCGCAAGCACCGCCTGTCGGTCGGGGCGGTTGTCGCGGCGCTTCGCGCGGCGAACGTGGACGTGCCGGCCGGCCACATCACGCAGCCGGGACGGGAGTACCTGATCCGCACGCCGGGTCGCGTCAAGCACGTGGACGAGATCGAGAGCATCCGAGTGCCGACGGCGGGCGGCGGCATTGTCACTGTGGGTGACCTGGGCCGGGCGGTTGACACCTATGAGGAGCGGCGCACGGCGTCCCGCTTTGACGGCCAGGACGCCATCATCATGTCCGTCCAGGCGCGTAGCGACGCGAACGAGGTCGAGGTGGCCGACGCTGTGCAGGGGCTGCTGCCCGAACTGGCGCGGTTCCTGCCCGAGGGTGCGAAGATCGAGGTCGCCCGGGATACCTCCGTCTACATCAAGGGGGCCCTGGCCAACGTGGGGACCAACATGCTGATCGGCATCGGGCTCACGGCGCTGGTAGTCTACCTGTTTCTGAGGTCGCCGCGGGCCACCTTCATCGCGGCCATCGTCATGCCGACGGCCATCATCGTGGCGTTCATCGGGATGCGGGCGTCCGGCTTCACGCTCAACATCATCTCCCTGACGGGATTGGCCATTGTGATCGGTGTGTTGGTCAACAACGCCATACTGATTCTGGAGAATGTCAACCGCTTCATGGAGCAGGGCCTGGCCCCGCCCGAGGCGGCGGTGGCGGGCACCAGGGACATCGCCTTAGCCATCCTGAGCTCCACGGCCACTAACCTGGTCGTGTTCCTGCCGATCGCCTTCATGGGCGAGATCATCGGCCGGTTCTTCAAGGAGCTGGGCCTGACCGTCGCCTTTGCGACCGTCGTGTCCCTGTTGGTCTCCTACTCCCTGACGCCCATGATGTGCGGCTACCTGCTCAAGCCGGCCAACAACGCCGCGCGGCGCAATCACTTCTTCAGTTTCAACTTCGACTCGACGTTCGGCAGGCTTGCAGGACTGTGGCAGGCGGCGTTCGAGTTGGGCAAGCGGCAGTATATGCGGCTGCTTCGCTGGTGCCTGCGCCACCGGTGGACGGTGGTGCTGGTGACGCTGGCCGCGTTCGTCGCTTCGCTCGGCGTGTTTTCCATCGTCGGCTTTGAGTTCATGCCGTCATCTGATGAGGGTCGGTTCCGCGTGGCGGTGGAAGCGCCCGTGGGCACGCCGCTGGAGGTGACGGACGGTGCCGTCCGCCGCGTGGAGGAGCAGATCCAGGGCATGAGCCAGTGGGGGACCGGGGGAAATCCCCTGCTGGAGAGTTACACCGTCAGGGTCGGTCAGGTGGCCCAGGGCAGCGGCGGCAGGACCACGGGCGTCGACCTGGCCGAGATCGCCGTGACCGTCGTAGACCGCCAGGACAGGGAACAGAGCCTGGACGAGCTGCTGAACCGGCTGCGGCCGGGCCTGGCCGAGATTCCGTCGGTGAAAATCACCGTGGACAAGGAGGCCGGTGGGCCTGGGGGAGCGCCCATCAGCATCGATATCACCGGCGAGAACCTGGACGAGACACAGCGGATCGCCGACCAGGTCATGGGCATCGTGGCGAGCGTGCCGGGCACGGCCGGCGTGGCCAAGTCCTGGCACGCCGGACAGCCGGAGGTGCGCGTGATCCCGCGACAGCAGGAAGCCAACCGCCACGGGGTGGACGTGCGCACCCTGGCCGATGAGGTGCGCACATACGTGGAGGGACGCGCGGCGTCGGAGTTCCTCGACCAGGACGAGAACTACGACATCGTGGTCAAGCTGCGCGAGGAGGACCGCCAGTGGGCGTCGGACATCGAACGCATGTTCATCAGTTCGCCCGCGACCGGGCAGATGATCCGCATCGGCCAGGTCGCCGAGATACGCCAGGAGGCCGGCTCCGCCCTGATCTCGCGCAAGGACAGGACCCGTCTTATCACCGTTAACAGCAACCTGACCGGCGAGCGCCCCCTCGGCAAGGTCCTGGGGGACGTTCGGCGTCTGATCGACGACCAGGTCGTCCTTCCCGAAGGCATCTCCATCGACTACGGCGGCGAGGCGGAGATGATCAGTAAGAACTTCAGGGAGATGTTCAAAGCGATGGCCACGGCCGGCGCCCTCACCTTCCTGTGCATCGCCGGCATCATCGAGTCCTTCGGGTTCGCCGTCGTCATCATCACAGCCCTGCCGATCTGCCTGGTCGGCGTCTCGCTGGCCATGCTGATGGGCAACGTCACCGTCAACATCTTCTCCCTGATGGCCATGGTGATGCTGGTCGGGATGGTGGTCAACAACGCCATCATCGTGGTGGACTACGCCTCCCGCGTCCAGCAAGAGGGCCGGTCCGCGATGGAGGCCATCCTGGAGGCGTGCGACGTTCGCTACAGGATGATCATCATGGCGAACCTGACCACGGTGGTGGCGCTTATGCCGCTGGCGCTGGGGCTCGGATTCGGCGGAGAGATATTCCGGCCGCTGGCCGTCGTGCAGATGGGCGGCATCCTGGCCGCCGGGTTCCTGTCCTTGCTCGTCATACCCGTCGTCTACGTCACGCTTCGGGGCGGGAAGAAGTCGGCGGCGGACCGTGAGTGACGACAGGGAGGTGCGCGGCTCTGGGGGGAGGCCCGGCCCGTTCCCCTGGCGCCTCACTCGTCGGACTGATCTTCGCCCCAGGGCTGGAGCTCCTCGATCGGCACTTCTACCTGCGCATCGCCCACCTTGACCTTGACGCGCTCGCCTCTGCGGCCGACCCGCTCGACGGTGCCCCACCTGTGCATCTTGATCACGTAGACGTCGTCGCCCGGTTCGAGCGGCCTGGGCAGGCGGTGCCCCTCCAGGAGCTCGGAGACGCTCTTCAGGCAGTCGTCCAGGCCGTCCCGCACGTCTCGCAGGCGCCTGGCCACGGACTTGTGGCCGTGGCGCAGGTCCGCGTGGAGCCTGTCGGTCTGGTCGCGAAGCTGCTCCAGCTTCCCCTGCATCTGGAGCCCGATGTCGGCCCCCCGCATCTCCTCCTCGGCCTTCAGTCGGCCCAGCGTTTGCTCGTACTCGTTCCGCAGCCTCTGGGCTTCCTTCTCGAGGTAGCCCATGCGTTCGCGCCGCGCTTCGGCGTCCTGGCGCGCCAGCCGCACCTCCTCGAGCACGGAGCTGTACTCTCCCTGCGACTCCGCGTCGAGCAAGGCGCGGGCGTCGGCCAGCACGTCCGCGGACAGCCCCAGGCGCTCGGCTATCTCCAGGGCGTTGGAGCTCCCCACGGTGCCCACGGTCAGGTGATAGGTGGGCTGGAGCGTCCGGATGTCGAAGTCCATCGACGCGTTCTCCACTTGCGGCCGGGCCGTGGCAAACGTCTTCAGCTTGCCCAGGTGCGTCACCACGATGGCGGAGCAGCCGGTCTTCACCAGCCTCTTCAGGATAGCTTCGCCCAGGGCGGTGCCTTCCGCGGGATCGGTGCCGGCGCCCAGCTCATCCAGCAGCACCAGGCTGTCGGGCGTTGCGGTGCGCAGTATCCTGATGATGCGCGACATGTGGGAGCTGAACGTGCTCAGGCTCTGCTCCAGGCTCTGCTCGTCGCCGATGTCGGCGTAGAGCGAGTCGTACAGGGGGATGGCCGCGTGCGCGGCGGGCACGTGCATGCCCGCCCTGGCCATCAGGCACAGCAGGCCGAGCGCTTTCAGGGCCACGGTCTTGCCGCCGGTGTTCGGGCCGGTGATGACCAGAACGTTGAAGTCCTGCCCGAGGCGGATGTCGAGCGAGACCACCGCGTCGAAGTCCAGATCGTCGGCTCCCGGCGTTGTCCTGTCCTGCGGGCGCGTCAACCAGAGCAGCACGGGGTGACGCGCCTCTTTGAGCTCGAGGGACTTCGCCCCGGCCAGTTGCGGTTTGCACATTTGGAAGGCGTTGCTCATCAGGCCCTTGGCCCGCACCAGGTCCACCTCGCCCAGGCGGTCCACGGCCGCCCTTATGTTGTCGCACTCGGCGCCGACGTGCCGCGTGAGCTGCCACAGTATCTTGCGCACCTCTTCTTCTTCCTCGGCCAGGGCCGCGCTCAGGTCGTTGCCGGGCTCGATGATCTCCATCGGCTCTATGTAAAGCGTGGCCCCGCTGTCCGAAGCGCCGTGCACCAGGCCCTGGACCTCGTGCTTGCGGTAGGCATTGACAGGCAGCACGTAGCGGTCGCGGCATATGGTCGGGTTCTGGTACTGGAGGTGGGGGCGAACGTCGGCATGCTCGACCAGCCGGCGCAGGATGCTCTCGATCTTCTTGCGCAGCGTCTGGATGTGGCGGCGCACCGCTCGCAGCTCCGGGCTGGCCCCGTCCAGCACCATGCCGGAGGCGTCAACCGAGGAGCGGATCCTCTGGACGAGCTCGGGCTGCTGGGGGATGGACTCGCCCATCGCTGCCAGGGAAGGGGCGCTGCTGGCCAGTCGACGAAGCGAGTTGCCAACCCGGTTGGCGACATCCATGCATTCGGCAATGCGCCAGAGGAGCGAAGGTTCCAGCGGCCCGCCCCCGGCGGCGGCGCGCTCTGCGGGCGCCGTGACGTCTTCGACCGGTCCGATCGGCAACGTGAATCCCTCGGCCAGGGCGCGCGCCATCTCGGTCGTTTGCTGCAGTGCGTGCGTGACCTGGAAGCGCTCGTGCAGCGGCTGGAGCGCCTGCACCTTGCGCTTGCCGCGCGAGGTGACGGCGTAGCCGGCGAGGATCTCCTTCACCTTGCCGAACTCCAGCACCCTGAGCACATCGGTGTCCATTTGCCCGTTTACGTCCTCAATGGCCACGCGCCAGCTCCGCTCGACTTTCAGCCTGTCCGCAGAGCGCCGGTTGCATGGGGCCATTGTATGCAAAGCGGGAAGCAGGACGAAAGGGCAGGGCGCCTGAGGCAGACGAGGTCCGAGCAGGCATCCCTGCCGGCCGCCCCTGTTCATGCCCAGCTGCCGCTCACCCGACGTGCCGGCCCCACGGATGCGTCGGCCCGGCTTGAAGTGGCTGTTCGGGCGTGTTGCGCAATGGCCCGCCCGGGCCCTGCAAAAGCCGGCTAAGAGCCTTCTCGCGCGTGCTCCCACGTCTTCTCCAAGAATCACCGTTTCACTTGAAGGTCTCCAGACCTTGAGTTATGCTGATTGTTGAGAATGAATGTCAATAGCAAAGTGCCTGGGGGCGCCGGAACGCAGGCAGGCGGGCCCTCGCCCTTTGTTTCCTTTCGTGCGTATCTGGCTGCGCGAGGGCTGCGCCTGACGGCTCAGCGGCGGCTGGTGCTCCAGGAGGCCTTCCAGAGGTCCGGTCACTTCACGGCCGAGGATCTCCACGAGGAGTTCCACAATGCCGGTGCCAGCGTCTCCCTTTCCACGGTGTACCGGACGCTGGGCCTGCTGAGCCACGCCGGCCTGATCAAAGAGGTGCTTCAGTGTCGCGGCATGGCGAGCTATGAGGCGGTCTTCGGCCAGGCTCACCACGATCACATGCTGTGCGTCAGGTGCGGGAAGGTGATCGAGTTCAGCGACAACGGCATAGAGGAACTCCAACGCAAGATCTGCCGCGAACACGGCTTCACTGCCACGGAACACCGGCTGGGAATCCGCGGCATCTGCCGCGAATGCCGGGCTGCCGAACAGCGCGAGGACTGATGAATGGCAATGCCTCTGGACCTGCTGCCAGCCGGAAAGAGCGCGGTCGTGGTCGGCCTGCAAGGGGGACGGGGAGTGATGAGGAAGCTGGACGCCATGGGCCTGCGCCCCGGCAGGAGAGTGCGCATGTTGAGCTCCCAATTCATGGCCGGGCCCATCACTGTGCTGGTCAACGGCCGGCAGGTGGCAATGGGCCGGGGGATAGCCAGAAGGATCCTGGTGCGCGCGGTGGACTGAGCCAGTGGCCCGAGACAATCCCGACAATCGGACGGCGATAGCCGAGCACCCCCGCGTCCTGCTGATGGGCAACCCCAACGTGGGCAAGAGCGCCGTCTTCTCCCGCCTGACGGGTGCGCACGTCATCGCCTCCAACTATCCCGGCACCACGGTCACCTTCACGGAGGGCCGGATGAAGGTTGGTGAGCGTGCCTGCAGAGTGATCGACGTGCCCGGCACGTATATGCTTGAGCCGACCAGCCGCGCCGAAGAAGTGGCCGTCGAGATGCTCAAGGACGACGACATCGTGGTCAACGTCGTGGACTCCACCAACCTGGAGCGCAACCTGAACCTGACCCTCCAGTTGCTGAACCGCGACGTGCGCATGGTCGTCGCCCTGAACATGTGGGATGAGGCGCTGGAGCACGGCATCAGCATCGACGTGGAGCGGCTGGCCGAGAGGCTCGGCGTGCCGGTCGTTTCCACCTGTGCCATCAGCGGCGAGGGCATGAGAGAGCTGCGCGACACGCTGGCGCACGCTCGGCGGGCGCCCGCCCCGCTCGGTGACGAAGATAGGTGGGCGGCCATAGGCAAGATCGTCGACGAAGTCCAACAGATGGAGCACCGGCACCCGACCATCGGTGAGGAGCTCAGCCACGCGACCGTTCATCCCGTCTTCGGGCCGATCTTCGCCCTCCTGGTTCTGGCCGCGTCTTTCGAGGTGGTTCGGCTCGTCGGCGAAGGCCTGATCGCTTACGTGGCGGAGCCGATCTTCGAAGGGCTGTGGCAGCCGGCCATGCAGAGGCTGTCGGCCGCACTCGGCTCGGGGGGCTTTATCCATGACCTTCTGGTCGGCGAGCTCGCCGACGGCCAGGTCAGCTTTGGCGAGTCCTTCGGAGTGCTCACCACCGGGTTCTACATACCGTTCGCCGCCGTTCTGCCCTACGTTTTCTCCTTTTACATCGTGCTGGGCATTCTGGAGGACAGCGGCTACCTGCCTCGGCTCGGCGTGTTGGCCGACAACGTGATGCACCGGCTCGGGCTTCACGGGCTCGCCATCGTGCCGATGTTGCTCGGCCTGGGCTGCAACGTGCCGGGCGCGCTGGCGCTGCGCGTGCTGGAGACGCGCAAGGAACGGTTCATCGCTGCCACCCTTCTGGCCATCTGCGTGCCTTGCATGGCGCAGACCGCGATGGTAGCCGGCCTGCTGGGCCAGTACGGCGCCCTGGGCTTCCTGCCCGTGTTCGGCACGCTCTTTCTGCTCTGGCTGGTGCTCGGCAGCGTCCTGAAACGGGTCATCGGCGGAACGACGCCCGAGATCCTCCTCGACATCCCGCCGTACCGCCTGCCGTACTGGAACGCGCTGCTCAAGAAGCTCTGGATGCGCATGAAAGGGTTCCTGAAGGAGGCCATCCCGTACGTGCTGCTGGGCGTGCTGATCGTGAACCTGCTCCATACCTTCGGCGTGATCGCGGTACTGAGCCGGCTGTTCGCCCCCGTCATGTCGAGGGTGCTGGGGCTGCCTCCGGAGGCGGTGGGGGCGCTGGTCGTCGGATTCCTGAGGAAGGACGTGGCGGTGGGCATGCTGGCGCCGCTGGGGTTGAGCTTGAAGCAGCTCGTAGTGGCCAGCGTGGTGCTGACGGCCTACTTCCCGTGCGCGGCGACGTTCGTCATGCTCTACCGCGAGCTGGGCGCTCGGGACATGGCCAAGTGCGCGGCCATCATGCTGGTGGTGGCGTTCGGCGTCGGCGGCCTGTTGAACCTGGTGATGACCGGCCTCGGCTTCTGACCCGGGCACGATCAGGTCTGGCCGGCGTGTCCCACGGCAGACTGGAGCGCCCTCCGGCCGGCTTCCGGACCATCCGCCCCGAGGAGGTCCCGGGCGCGGCGGACGTGGCTTTCCTGTGCCGCGTCGAAGAGCACACCTCCCCCGGTTCGGCAGTGTTCAATCAGACTTTCGTACGGACGAAGCAACGCCGCCTCGAGCAGTTCCAGGTTCGTCTTCTGCTTCGCGGAAATGAAGACGACCTCGGCGACGGCCATCTCCGGCGGCGGCTTGGGCGACGGCGGCCCTCCTTGCAGCAGGTCGATCTTGTTGCCGACCAATATGGCCCGGGCGTTCCGGTTCACGTCCGGCACCCAGGCCAGGAGCGACTCCGGGCCTGCCGCCACGTCCCAGAGCAGAAGGGCAACGTCGCAGCTTGACGCCAGTTCCCGGGCGCGCTTCATCGCCTGGTGCTCCAGCTCGTCCCGGGCGCGTCCGACGCCGGCGCAGTCCAGCAGCTCGAACGGCACGCCGTGCAGGGAGACTACCTCGGCCACCACGTCCCGCGTGGTGCCGGGCTCGTGGTGCACGATGACGCGCTCCTCCTCCAGCAGCGCGTTCAGAAGCGTGGACTTGCCGGCGTTGGGCGGACCCAGCAGCGCCACCCGCGGCGGCTGCAGCAGCGCGCAGCCGAGCGTGGCCGTATCGAGCAGCCGGTCCAGCCGGCCCCCGGCCTCTTCGGCCCGGCCGGCGGCCAGCGATTCCTCGATGATGGCCAATTCCCGACTCAGGCCGCCTTCTGCTTGGTGCAGGAGCATGGCCGCCGCCAGGCGAGTGGAGGCGCGGGGCAGGCGCGCGAGGGCCTGCGCCCTGATCGCACCGGGTTCCAGGGGCAGTCCGTCGTCCCCTGACGGGGCGGCCAGATCGCGCCAGGCGACTACTTCGGCGCCGGCCTCCTCGAGACGCGCCAGCACCGCCCGGACCGCCACGACGCCGCCGTGGCAGTTCACCTCGAACCGGGGCCCCGGGCCCTCGCCTTCGCCGGCGGGCCGTGCGACGATCACCTCGTCGAGGACGTCGCCGTTGCGCCGGATGGTCCCGTGAGCTATCCCGCCAGGCGGGATTTCGCTTGCGCGGCGCTTCGTGCCATGGAATGCGCCGTCCAGTATCTCGGCCGCCGCCGGGCCGACGACGGCGATGATGCCGATGCCCCCCTCGCCGAGGGGCGTGATGACGGCGGCGCGGGTGGTCTGGCGATGCGTGTCGTCGGGCATGGGATCGGCCCCAGGGGCCAGAGCTTGACGGACTTCGGCCCATTCTATACCATCAGGTATGAAGCTTCACGCAGCTCGTTGATGCGCCTTCTCCACCCGGATTGAGGTCGAGATCGATGATCGTCATCCTCAAGCGGAGCGCTACCGAAGAGCAGGTTCAGCGTGTGTGCGCGGCGATCGAAGAGGCGGGCTTTAACTCGCACGTCTCTCGCGGCGAGGAGAGAACGATCGTCGGCGCCATCGGCACTTCCCCGGAGATGCGGCCGCGGCTGATGGAGCTGTTCGCCGGGCAGCCCTTCGTGGACCGCGTCGTGCCCGTGCTGAAGCCCTATAAGTTGGTCAGCGTCGAGGCGCGTGCCGGGCGGAGCGTGGTGGAGGTGGGCGGCGTGCCGGTGGGCGTCGGCCACTTCACGGTGATCGCCGGGCCGTGCGCCGTCGAGAGCGAGGAGCAGGTTATGACGGCGGCCCGGGCCGTCAAGGAGGCCGGCGCGCGCCTGTTGCGGGGCGGCGCGTACAAGCCTCGCACGTCGCCTTACGACTTCCAGGGCCTGGGCGAGGACGGCCTGAAGATGCTGGCTGCCGCCCGCGACGAGACGGGCCTGCCCGTCGTGACCGAGGCCCGCAGCCCCGGCCACGTGGGGACGGCCGCGCGCTACGCCGACGCCATACAGATCGGCGCGCGCAACATGCAGAACTTCGACCTGTTGACCGAGGCCGGGCGCAGCGGCCTGCCCGTCGTGCTCAAGAGGGGCCTGGCTGCCACGGTCGAAGAGTGGCTCAAGGCGGCTGAATACGTCGCCAGCGTCGGCAACATGAACATCATTCTCTGCGAGCGGGGCGTGCGGACCTTCGAGCAGTCGCTGCGTTTCACTCAGGACCTGGCCATCGTGCCCGTGGTGCAGGAGCTTTCCCACTTGCCCGTTATCGTGGACCCGTCTCATGCGAGCGGCAGGCGTCGGCTGGTGCCGCCGGTCTGCCGGGCGGCCGTGGCGATCGGGGCGGACGGCCTGCTGGTTGAGGTCCATCCCGATCCGGACAGGGCCCTGTGCGATCCGGCCCAGCAGCTCCGGCCCGAGCAGTTCCGTCAAGTCATGCAGCAGGTGCGCGACCTGGCCGCGGTCATGGGGCTGTCGGTCTGAGTACGCCCTGTTCGCTCTCTGTTTGCTTCGCCCGTCGCGGATAGGACAGGCGCATGCTGAACGAGTGCAAGAGAGAAGTGCTGCCGAACGGGCTCCGCGTCCTCGGCGTGGAGAACCCGGCGCTCCACTCCTTCGTGTGCTCCATGTACGTTCGCGCCGGGCCGCGCTTCGAGTCGCGCGAGGAGACGGGCCTGACGCATCTCCTGGAGCACATGGTGATGCAGGGGTCGGAGAAGTATCCGACCTCCAACGCCATCATGCGCGGCGTCGAGGATCTGGGCGGCGTCATAGACGGAGCCACGTATCCCGAGTACGTGAACTTCAGCTTCGGCGTGCACCGGAAGCACTGGCGCAAGCTGATGGACATCGCGGGCGACGTTCTGCGCCGTCCGCTCTTTGCGCCCACCGCGCTCGAGAAGGAGAAGCTCGTCGTCGCCCAGGAGATATCCCACCACCGGGACCAGGACGGTCGCAACATCAGCGCCTCGGAGTTCGGCTACTGCCTGTTCTTCAAGGGCTGCGCGGATGAGGCGGGCACCCGGGGCACGCCCGGTCTGCTCGGGCGCTTCGACGGCGAAGTCGTTACTCGCTTCTACCGGAGGTTCTTCACTCCGGACAACATGGTGGTGTGCCTGGCTGGTGGGTTCGACTTCGGCGAGGTGATGGAGTCGGTGGCGGAATCCCTCGGGCAAATGGAGCCTGGAGCCGGGCCGAACCTGTTGATCCCTCCGGCACCGTTCGAGCCGGCGAGGGCCTTCTACCGTTCCACGGAATCGCTGCCGGTGGCGGAGGCGCTGCTGTGGCATCGGGGCTATGCACTCGGCGATCCGTCCCTGGACGCGGCGCGCGCGATCAACCACGCGCTCGGGGGCGGCCTGAGTTCGCGCCTGTTCACGCGCGTCAGGGAGGAGCTGGGCCTCGTCTACGACATCAGCAGCCACCTGCAGGGCCACGCCGACACGGGCAGCCTGAGCGTGTTCCTGAGCGTAAGCGTCGAGAACCTGGTGCAGGCGGTGGCGGCGGCGCTGGACGTGGTGGCGCGGACCGCCGAAGAGGGTCTGACGGAGGCGGAGCTGGCCAGGTACAAGGAGAGCGTCCGCTGTGGGATGGACATGCTGTGCGACCGGGCCACGCACCTGGCGGATTGGTTCGGCAGGCAGGAGTTGCTGCTCGGGCCGGACGGGGTGACAACGCCCGGGGAGTACGTCCGAAGGCAGGAAGCCCTGACGCTCGATCAGTTGGCGCAGGTGGCCAGACGCGTGCTGACCGACGAGCCGAAGGGCTTCGGCGTTGTGGGACCTTACGGAGAGGAGGAGCGGGCGCGGCTGCGCGAGCTCTTCCCTGCCAAAGAGGTGGACGCGTGCCCGGCGCCCGAGCCGCCTGAGGCGCGTTCCGGAGCGCGTCCGCGCACGTCGATTCGGCGTGAGCGCGATCTCACCTGAGGATATGGAAGGAGACAGAACCTCGATGTCCAACGTGAAACTGCCGGAGCCGAAGACGAAGGGCGAGATGTCCGTCGAGGAAGCGACGCAGCGCCGACGAAGCCGGCGGCATTTCACGGATGCGCCCCTTACGCTGGAGCAGCTCGGCCAGCTGCTCTGGTCCGCCCAGGGCACAGCGAACCCGGGCGGTCGCAGGCGGACGGCGCCGTCCGCGGGCGCGGCCTACCCGATGGAGCTCTTCGTTGCGGTCGGGCCGAATACGGTGGGGGACCTCGGGGCCGGCGTCTACCGCTACGTGCCGGCCGGGCACGAACTGGAACAGGCCCTCGACGGCGACGTGCGCGCGCAGATCGCCGAGGCCGCGCTGGGGCAGGATTTCCTGGAATCCGCCCCGCTGGATGTCCTGATGGCGGCTGACTACGGGCGGAGTTCCGCCCGGTACGGCGAGCGTGCCCCGCGTTACGTCCACATGGAGGCAGGCCATATCAGTCAGAATGTCTACCTCCAGGCGGAGGCGCTCGGCCTCGGAACCGTGGCCGTTGGCGCTTTCAGGGACGAGGCGGTGGCGCGCGTGTTCGGGCTCCCTTCGCACCTGACGCCGCTGTACCTCATGCCGATCGGGCACCCGGAGTGAAGTCGCGACGCAATTGCCGTGGAAAAGGTATTGCATCGCCGGGCATGACCCACTAGAATAGGACAATCGGGGCTGGTCCTCGGCAGCCGGAACCAGGTTTCGCCGGCTGAACTTCCACCTCGTTCTTAGGGGATGGTGCACCTGCAGGAGGGCGCGGATGGACAGAGGAAACGGCGTGGAAGCGGCTGTCCTGTTTGAAGAAAGCGGGCTGACGTACGACGACTTCATTCTGCTGCCCGGCTACATCGATTGCCCCCTGAGTGGGATCTTGCTGGAGACCAAGCTCACGCGCGACATCGCCATCAAGATACCGGTCGTCAGCTCTCCCATGGACACCGTCACCGAGGGGCGCATGGCCATCTACATGGCGCTGCTCGGCGGCATAGGCATCATCCACTACAACAACACGGTCGAGGAGCAGGTCGCCGAGGTCAAGAAGGCCAAGCGTTTCGAAAACGGCTTCATCATGGACCCGGTCGTGCTGTCCCCGGAGCACCGGATATCGGACGTGGACGCCATCAAGCGCGAGCACGGGTTCAGCGGCATCCCCATCACGCAGGACGGGGAGGTCGGCGGCAAGCTGGTCGGCATCGTGACAGGACGGGACATCGACTTCGAGCCGGACCGCACCAAGAAGCTCCGTGACGTCATGACCACGGACCTGGTCACGGGCCCCGTCGGCATCACGCTGGTCGAGGGCAACCGCATCCTGCGCGAGAGCAAGAAGGGCAAGCTGCCCCTCGTGGACGAGGACGGGAACCTGGTCTGCCTGATGAGCCGCACGGACCTGCGCAAGAACCAGGACTTCCCCCTGGCCAGCAAGGACGAGGCCAAGCAGCTCCTGGTCGGCGCCGCCGTCGGCACCCACGCGGATGACAGGGAGCGCATGGAGGCCGTCGTCGAAGCCGGCGCCGACGTGATCGTGCTGGACAGCGCGCAGGGGTTCTCCACGTTCCAGGTCGACATGATCCGCTGGGCGAAGGGCAAGTACCCCGGGCTCCAGATCATCGCCGGCAACGTGGTCACCACGGGGCAGTGCGCGGGCCTGATCGAGGCAGGCGCGGACGCACTGCGGGTGGGGATGGGCTCCGGCTCCATCTGCATTACGCAGGAGACGGTGGCCGTCGGCCGCTCGCAGGCCAGCGCAGTCTATTATTGCTCGCGCTTCTGCCGGCAGAAGGGGGTGCCGGTCATCGCCGACGGCGGCATCACGTCAATCGGGCATGTCGCCAAGGCGCTGGCCATCGGCGGCTCGGCCGTCATGCTCGGCTCCCTGCTGGCCGGCACGGAGGAAGCGCCGGGCGAGTACTTCTACGAAAGCGGGGTGAAGGTGAAGCGCTACCGCGGCATGGGCTCGCCCGAAGCCATCGCCGCCCGCGGCGCCAGGCGCTACATGGAACGCGACGAGGCCATCAAGGTCGCCCAGGGCGTCAGTGGGACCGTCGTGGACAAAGGGTCGGTCGTCGACTACGTGCCCTACCTGATGCAGGGCCTCCGGCACGCGCTCCAGGACGTCGGGTGCAACTCCATTGCCGAGCTGTATGAGGCGTCGGTCGCCGGCCGCGTCAGGTTCGAGCAGCGCACTCCCTCTGCCCGCGTCGAGGGCGGCGTGCACGGCCTGCACTCCTTCCAGGAGCCCCACCGTTTCGGCCGGTCGCAGCCCTGAGGTCCCCGCTCTGCTGTGGAACCGCCCGCGGCGGTTCTCCGCCGCCTTGATTTTGCCTTCCTTCCGGGCTTAACCTTCGCGTGTGACCCCCGCTTGCACTGCATCCGCGCACGCCGGCGGGGCAGCAGCTTCGGATTGCGCGTGCCTTCATCGGCCGCCGAAGGAGTCAACAGTTGTTCGGCCGGAGGCTCACCATTCTGCTGTGCGCGGTGTTGCTGGCCGGGCTCATGCTCGTGGCCCGCCTGGCGCAGATGCAACTCGGCTGGCGGCACCTCTTCGTCAAGGAGGACTACACCCGCGCCTCCGGCAGCCACCTCGTGGAGACGGTGCGCGGCGGCATCTTCACGCGCTGGGGCACGCCGCTGGCCAGGCAGGTTGCGGCTTTCGGCGTCGGCGTGCACTTCGCCAAGCTGGCCGAGAACGACTGGCAGGGGCCCGTCTCCCGGCTCTGCGGCGTGCCGGTCGAGAAGCTGAACGCCGTGGCCGCCGAGAAGCGGCAATGGGTGGAGCAAATGGAGGCCCGCGTGCAGGCCCGGCAGATGGAGCGTGAGGGCCGGGCCGACATCCGCGTCGCTGAGCGCTACCAGTACCATTGCGTGCTCGAAGACGTCTCGCCGGAGGTCGCCGCCCTCATCCGTACAGAGCCGGGCCTTCTGCCCACGGTGCGGGTCAATCGCACGCAGATCCCGGCCGTAGTCGTGCTTGAAAGGACACGGCGCGAATATGAGAACGGGTCGCTATGCCCGCACGTCGTCGGCCGCGTGGCTCCAGTAAGTCCCGAGACGTGGGAGAGCCTGGTCAAGCAGGACCTTGCCTGGACGATGGGCCAGCCGTTCTCGCAGCTCAGCGGGCGCTACGCGATGGACGACCGCCTGGGCGTAAGCGGCGTCGAGAAGTCCTGCGCGCGCGCGCTGCGCGGCAGCCGAGGATACGTGCTGAACTACCTGGTTTTCGGCGTGCTGAGCATCGCGCGCGGATCGGTCGAGACACCGCCCGAGCGCGGTCGCGACGTCTACCTGACCATCCGGGAGGACTTCCAGCGGGCGGCGAACGCGGCCCTCGCCCGCGCCGCCGGCGAGGAAGAGCTCGACTTCAAGAGCGGTGCCCTGGTCTTCATCGACGTCAGGGACGGCGCTGTGCTCGCCGCAGCCACCTACCCGAGCTACAACCTGAGCACGTACGGAGACGACTTTGGAGATCTTCTGGTCAATCCCCATCACCCGCTGCTCTTCCGCCCCACCCAGGCGGCGCTGCCGACGGGTTCGGTCTACAAGGTCGTCACCGCCACGGCGGCGCTGGAGGAGGGGGCAATCGTCTCAGAGACGACTTTCACCTGTCACGGGTCGCAGGTGTTCGGCAACCGCTCCTGGGACTGTGCGTCCAGATGGGGCCACGGCACGCTCTCGCTGGTTCCGGCGATCGAGCATTCCTGCAACGTCTACTTCTATAACGCCGGCGTGCGGGTCGGCGGGGAGGCGCTGGCGCGCTGGGGCAGAGCGTTCGGCCTCGGCATGCCTACCGGCGTCGACCTGCCCTACGCACGGTCGGGACGCCTCCCCGAGCCGCGCAGTATGTTCGGCACGCTGAACCTGTCCATCGGCCAGGGGCAGCTCCTCTGCACCCCGCTCCAGGTGGCGAACATGATGGCGGCGGTGGCCAACGGGGGCAGGCTCCACACGCCCCATTTCCTCGACCACGCCAGGGACGTGTATGGCGACGTCGCGGAGGCGTATGAGCCCGATTCCGTGCAGGTCCCGGTGAAGGAGGCGACGCTGGCGAAGGTTCGCGAAGGGCTGCGCCTGGTGATTGAAAGCGGCACGGCCCGGCGGGCTCTGCTCGACCCGTACCGGGCCGCGGGCAAGACCGGGACCGCCGAGACGGGCGTCACGAAGGTCTTCCACGCCTGGTTTGCCGGCTACCTGCCTCACGACGACCCGAAGGTCGCCTTCGCCCTGGTCAGCGAGCGCACGTCGCTTCACGGCGGCGAGATAGCCGTCATCGTGCGCTACGCCCTGGAGCAGCTCTGGGACGACGAGAAGGACGGCCTGCCGCTGTGAGGCCGCCCGGGGGCCGCGATGGCGGCCCCCGGGCACGTGCCCTCCTCAGCGCAGGACGATTGTGGCCCGTTCCTGGAACTCCTCCGGATCCAGCTCGCCAGCGGCGAGCGCGTCGACGTCCCGTTTCTTGACGTGGATGGTCAGGACGGTTCCCCCCTCTGGACCGGGATAGTCTGGGTCTCCTCCCGGTGTGCCGAAGGCGCCTCCCCCGGGTCCTGCAAACCGGAAGCCGGTGTAGGCTGTTGCGGCTCCGCCAGTCACCACGACGGCGATGGACTCGTCCGGCTCCAGGCGCATGTTGCTCGCCTCCTTGAGGGCTTCCAGCAGGGCGTCCCGCACCATGTCCGCCGTCGGTGCCCCCGGCGCGCGACGAGTTATCCGCCGCGCCGGCGGTGGCCCAGAAGCTCTGCCCGGAGTGTGCCCGACTCCGAGCCCAGACACCATGCCCGGGGCTCCCGCGCGGGTCACCTGCGCCGCCGCTTCTGGGCTTCCTGCTCCCATCGGCTCCATCATCATGTATGGCGCCGCCGGTGAGAACGTCTGCGCTGGTCGGTGGAGCTCTTGCTTGGCCCGCTCCCAGAGGGACTCCGGTCCGCGTGGCGCTTCCGGGCCTCCGGGTACGGTGCCGACGAGGGCGGGCCTGACCTTCAGCAGGAACAGGGCGCCGTAGCCGTCAAGGTACAGGCACTGCCGTCTGTCCCCGTCGAACAGCGGAGTGAAGGGGCCGTAGCCGGCCGCGGGGACGTGCTCCTCCCCCAGGGCGTCGCGCAGTGCGCCCTGCAGGATGTGGGACATGATCTCCATGTCCTCGACGAGGGCGTCGACGCGCCCCGGCTCGAGTTCCTTCGTCGGCACCACGATCAGGGGTACGGGCGGCGGTTCCGGCATCTGAACGGTCGGGCGTTCGGCCGCCCTGACCGCTGCGGCCGCCTTGGCGCGCTGGTAGGACTTGGCGAGCTCCTCCATGCGTTGCCGCGCCTCGGCTGCCTGCACTTCCTCCGCCGCGCGCGCGGCCTCGTCCGCTGCCTCTACCTCACGGGTCCCGCGTGGTTCCCCGCGTGCCGGCTCCATGGCCCCTGCGTGGCCCGCGAGGACGGCCAGGGCGACCAGCACCAATGCGGCTCTGCTGAATGCGTTCATCTTCATCCTCCCTGATTGGCTTGAGTCTGGTCTGAAGGCGACTCGGAGACGGGTGCTGCGGGGCCAGTGTATGTAAGGGCGGAGGCCATCTGCCTGCGCGTGCGGGCGAACTCCTGCTCGGTGAGCGCCGCGAGGGTCAGCAGGTCGTCCCGACGCGTGCTGTCGAAGGCGGCGGCGTAGCGGTTCATCAGACGGGTTGCGTCCGCGTTCGCCGTGCTCAGCGTGGCCAGGGCCGTCTCGTTTATGTCTTCCTGGACGTCGGCGCGGATCTCCTCCCTGAGCCGCGACTCCGCGTCCGCCAGGGCGGCCCGCCATTCGGCGCGCAGCTCCTCTGCATCGGCCGTCCCGCGCGAGGACACGCGCCCCACGCCGAACCCCACGGCAAGCAGCAAGAGCGCGGCGACCGCCCAACGCAACGCCGGGCGGAGCCAGAGGACCACCGGGCGCCTTCCTCCCACCTTCCACGCGTCCAGCTCTCCCATCGCCCCGCGCCACTCGGCGAGGGATCGCCGGCATTCGTCGCAGCTCTTCAGGTGCTCCTCGAGCGCTGAGCGCGTTCGTCGGTCGAGCTCCCCGTACAGGTACTCCATCCACTGCTCTGATTTCGGATGCTCCATCTCTCTACTTTCTTCCTCTTCCTCTTACTCCTACTCCTGCTTGGGCACGGCCCGCCGTGCCCCTACCCCCACTCCTGCTCTTCCCACTCTTGCTCCTACTCGTCTTCTCTGTTATTCGTTATCCGTTATTCGTTATCTGTCACGCGTTGTTCGTCGCACGCCGTCTACTTACCACTTCTCATTTCTCACTTCTGCCTTAGCCTCCCTCCCCGAAGGGCTGCAGCAGGCGCGCCAGCCGTGTCAGCGCCTCGGCCATTCGGGACTTCACCGTCCCTTCCGGAATGTCCAGCACCTCGGCGATCTCCCGGAACTTGAGGCCCTCGTAATGCCGCAAGACGACCACGCTGCGGTACTGCTCCGGCAGCTCGGCCAGCGCGGCTCGCACCGCTTCGGCGCGCTCTTTCTTCATGGCTCGGGCTGCAGGCCCTGCCGTGGGCGACGCCGGCGTTGGCGTAAGGGCATCTTCGGCACCTCCCTCGATCTGCACCTCCGTCTCGGGCCGGCGCTGAGCCTTCCGCCGTTCGTCCACGCACAGGTTCAGCGCGATGCGCCAGAGAAAGGTCGAGAAGCGCGCCCTGTGCTTGAAGGAATCCGACTTCGTGAAGATTCGCGCGAAGGCCTCCTGCGCCAGGTCCTCGCCGCGATGGGCGTCGCCCGTCATCCGCGTGCAGAGCCGCCGGACGGGCCCGCCCCAGCGGCGCATCAGCAGCGCGAAGGCCCGGCCGTCGCCGTGGTTCTGAACGCGCAGCATCGCCTCCTCGTCGCTGAGCGAAACAAGGGACGAAAGGCGTGACATCAGCGAACGGCCCTCAGGTTTGTCATCGTCCGGCTGTGTCGACGGTTCCATACAGAGGGCTCACGGCTTTCCCGGCGCCGGTGCACCTGTCTCACCACGTTAGACGCCGGAAGGCCCCGTTTGGGTCGAGAGGGGCTGGCATCCCGTCAGCACATCAGGCCGGCGTCTGCCGACACGCCCTGTTACTGCTCGGTGCGGTCGACGTCCCATTGGAGATCCTCGGCGCGGAGCTCCACGGAGGTACGGCCTCGGTAAGTATTTATGACCGGCTCGAAGGCGAGGGAGAAGGGCTCGCCCTTGCGCGCGCGCAACTCGTCGATCCAGTCCGCCCGCCGCATCGCGATAACCCGAACGGTCGTGCGCCCCTGTCGCACCATGAAGGTCAGATGGTTGCCGTTGCTGCCCACGATGCGCGGGCTGCCGACCAGGCGCAGGTCAGAGGCCATGAAGGTCGGCTCCGGATTGCCCTTGCCGAACGGCTCGAGCAGGTCGATCTCTTTGACCAGCGCGAGGTTCAAGGAGCCGAGGTCGACGTCGGCGTCGAGTGCCAGCTCGGGCACTCCCGGCTCGGTTCCCAGCACTCCGCGCGCCCTCTCGTCCATGTGTTCCTTGAAGGCTGCCAGGTTCTCTGCGCGAAGCGAGAGCCCGGCCGCTGCCTCATGTCCCCCATATCTTTCCAGCAGGTGGGCGCACTGCTTGACGGCGTCGAAGAGCGAGAAGCCGGGGATGCTCCGTCCACTGCCGTGCAGCAAGTCATCCTCGGCGGCGAAGACGAAGGCCGGCCGCCAGTAACTCTCCGCCAGGCGCGACGCCACCAGGCCGACGATGCCCTGGTGCCAGTCGGGGCTCGCCAGGACGATGCAGCCCTGCTGCTCCAACTGCCCGCTCTCGGCCAGCAGCGCTTCGGCCTGTCGCAGCGCGGCGTTCTGGGCGTTGATGCGCAGCCGGTTCTGCTGTTCGAGGTGCTCGGCCAGGTCCGCTGCGTGGCGCTCGTCGCACGTGGTGAGCATGTCGACTGCGGCGCGGGCATCCCCCATGCGCCCGGCGGCGTTCAGCCTGGGCGCCAGGCGGAAGGCCACGTCCTCCGCGGAGACTCGGTCGCCCCGCAGCCGGCTGACGGAGATCAATGCGTTCAGGCCCGGCCGCGAGGAGACCGTCAGCGTCTTCAAGCCGTAGTGGCTCAGCACGCGGTTCTCGTCCACCAGGGGCACCACGTCGGCGATGGTGCCGACGGCCACCAGGGATAGGGCTTCCATCATGAGGTCTTTGAACTCGTCCGTGACGCGGTGCCCGTCGGAAAGCTGTTGGCCGATCGCCCACATGAGCTTGAAGGCGACCCCCACGCCGGCCAGATTCTCGTAGCCGAAGCGGCACTCCGGCAGCTTCGGGTTCAGCACGTAAGCGGCATCGGGCCTTGTCTCGCCCGGCTGGTGGTGGTCGGTGATGACCATCTCGATGCCGAGCTTGCGGGCGAAGGCGACTTCCGAGACCGCCGAGATGCCGCAGTCCACCGTCACCACCACGTCCGTGCCGCGGTCGGCCAATTCCTGAAGCGCCTCGCAGCTCAGGCCGTATCCTTCTTCGACCCGATGCGGTATGTAGAGGTCCGGTTCGGCGCCGACGTGGGCGAAGCAGCGCATCAGCAGCGCCGAGGCGCAGATGCCGTCGGCGTCGTAATCGCCGAAGATCGCGATCCGCTTGCCCGTTCGGGCCGCCTCAAGCAGCAGGGCAGCGGCGTCCAACACGCCCGGGTGCCGGCAGGGATCTTCCAGCGCGTGCAGGCTCGGCTGGAGGAAAGCCTGGGCGGCTGCGGGCTCGGCAAGGCCGCGGTTGACGAGCAGGCGTGCGGTGACCTCTGAGATGTGCAGTGCGCCGGCCAGCCGGCGGGCCGCCTCGCGCTGGGGCGACGCAAGTATCCACTTCTTGACCATGACGCCCACAGTATAGGTGAGCCATGGCAGGTGGCAAGTGACACACAGAAACACGTCGGCTCACGGCGGCCGGCGACCTCTGCCGCGCCTTGTGGTATACTCCTTACCGGCCGTCTGGGCGCCCGGCGCACAAGGATATGGGACGATGCACGTTCTGGTGGTTGAGGACAATGAGCGGCTGGCCAGCTTCGTCAAGAAGGGGCTTCAGGAACGCGGGTTCGCCGTGGATCTGGCCTCCGACGGCGAGCAGGCCGTCTGGTTCGGCAGGACGGGCGCCTACGACGTGATCGTGCTCGACATCATGCTCCCCCGGCGCAGCGGCTTCGACGTCATCCGGGAGCTGCGGGGCAAGGGGGTGCAGACGCCGATCCTGTGCCTGACGGCCAGGGACCAGCTCGCCGACAAGGTGACGGGACTGGACCTGGGGGCGGACGACTATCTGGTGAAGCCCTTCGAGTTCGCGGAACTGCTGGCGCGGCTCCGCGCCCTGAGGCGCAGGTCGCCGCAGATGGTCCCGCAGATGCTCCGCTGTGCGGACCTGGAGCTTGACCCCGCCGCCCATGAAGTGCGGCGCGCCGGCAGGCAGATCGACCTGACCCCCAAGGAGCACGCCCTGCTGGAGTACCTGATGCGCCGCATGGGAAGTGTCGTCACGCGCACCAGCATCATCCAGAACGTCTGGGACATGAACTTCGATTCGCTCACAAACGTGGTGGACGTGTTTGTGAACCGGCTGCGCAACAAGGTGGACTACCCGTTCGGAAAGCACCTCATCAAGACGGTCCGCGGCGTCGGCTACTGCCTGACCGATGGGGAGGACGCGCCATGACGCTGCGCCGGAAGCTCTTGCTCTGGTACTCGGGCGTCTTCTTCGTTTCCGCTGCCGTGCTCGTCGGGTCCATGTACTGGCTGATTGCTCACAAGCTGAGGCGGGACTTCTTGCATTACCTGGGTGATGAGTACGCACAGGCTCAGCATATAGCGGGGGAGAACCTGAACGACGAGGAGGAGCTGCGCCGCGACGTCGAGATGGAGGTCCAGGGCAGGAAGTATTTTCCCCTTTCCTACGAGGTATATGACACGGCCCAGGGCAGGTACCTGGTGCGGCTGGCCCCCGAGTGGCCGGATGCGCTGCCCGCCCACATGGATTGCGAGAACCTGGGGACGGCTCCGCGGCTCTCGACAGCGCAGTTCGGTGACGATCCGGGAGAGGTGGTCTATCTGATGACGGGGTGGTTGCAGGGCTCGGCCGACCCAGGCGTGGTCGTGCGCGTGGGCATGTCCTACGAACGGACATTCGAACGGTTGGACGACCTCGGCGAGTATTTGATGTACGCTCTGGTTGCCAGCGTCCTGCTGAGTGTCGTCGGCAGCTCCTTTCTGGCCTCGCGGAGCCTGGACCCCGTGGACGAGATCGCCTCCTCTCTGGAGAGGATCCAGGCGGCAGGGCTCTCGGCTCGGCTGCCGGAGGCCGAACCGGCCGACGAGATAGGGCGCATTGTGTCTTCGGCGAACCGCATGCTGGCCCGGTTGGAGGAGTCCTTCGAGCAAGTCAGAAGGTTCGCGGGCGACGTCGCCCACGAACTCAGGACGCCGCTGTCCGCGCTCAGGTGCAGGCTGGAGCTGGCGCTTGGGGAAGAGGGTCTGAGCGAGGAGTCACGCGCGGCCATGGGCGACGCTCTGCACGACGTGGACGAACTGGCGGCGCTTGTCAACAACTTGCTGTTCCTGGCCAGCCTGGACGCGGCCGATAGGCCCGAGCAGCCCGAACGAGTGCAGCTCGCGGGACTGGTCGAGAACGTCCGCGAGGTATTCGGCGTGCTGGCCGACCAGGGGGGCCTCGAGCTCGAGATAGACGTCGGCGACGACTGCTCGGTGCACGGCGACCGGACGCTGCTGCATCGGCTGCTGTGCAACCTTATCGAGAACGCCATCCGCTACACGCCGCCCGGGGGCCGCGTGGAAGTGAGGGCCGGCAGGGAGGACGGCTTGTGCCGGATCAGCGTTTCCGACACAGGCATCGGAATCGGTCCGGCCGACATCGATAGGATATTCGACCGCTTCTATCGCGCCGAGGACTCCCGCAGTCGTGGCACCGGGGGCACCGGCCTGGGCCTGAGCATCTGTCGCA
The DNA here is from genome assembly GCA_964605915.1 of uncultured candidatus Brocadiaceae bacterium. Lineage (GTDB taxonomy): Bacteria > Planctomycetota > Brocadiia > SM23-32 > SM23-32 > DAOVRD01. The sequence continues at coordinate 27,012 of CAZSET010000015.1, forward strand.
GGATTGTCGAGCTGCACGGGGGCACCATAGCGGCGGAGAGCGAAAAAGGGAAGGGGACGGTCGTAACTGCAGCGCTGCCAGCGGATTAAGCCAGCCAAAGGAGGTCCTCCCACCGCAGAGGACGCGGGGAACGCCGAGCGAAACATGCCTCTCGTGCGCCATGCCCGGGCCTGGCCCGGCGAATTACGCGTTTGTAATGTGCGGTTCATCTTGCGGCAAACTCCACTTGCTAGTATAAGAGGTTGGTTGACACGTGAACTGGGTGTGACGAAGGCGGGGACGCCCTCGCCGCGGGCCACGGCTTGCCGGTGCGGCTCGGGCAAGGGGGCCCCCGGACGGGCGGAGCAGGTTTGCAGCACGAGAGGTGGATTGTGACGCTAGGTGTAGGGCAGTTCCTGCGCGATCTGGACAGCAGACGCTACCGGTTCCGGCAGGCGACCGGTGCCGTGTTCGGCGTCTGCCTGGTCTTGTTGGCCCGTCCGGCGGGATGGGGCGCCCCGATCGGGCTCGGCCTGGTCATCATCGGCGCTCTGCTGCGCCTCTGGGCGGCCGGACACGTCCTGAAGAGCCGACGCCTGGCGACTGACGGGCCTTACGCGTTCGTCAGGCATCCCCAGTACCTGGGAAACACCCTCGTGGCGATCGGCCTCTGCCTGGCCACGGGGCACGTGGAAGCCATCGGCATATGGGCCGCCATACTCTATTTGTTTTACGTCCCTGCCATCCGGCGCGAGGACGCCAAGTTGGCAAAGCGTTTCGGGGCCGACTGGTACCACTGGCGGCAGAGGACCCCTGCCGTGGTGCCCACCCGATGGCCGACGCTAGGCCCCGGCTTGCAGTTCAGGGGATGGTCGCCCGCTCGGGCGCTGCGCAACGGCGAGTTCATCTGGACGTTTCTGCTCGCGGGCGGACTGTCCTACCTCTACTGGTTGAGGCTGGCGTCAGGGTGATTCTGCCTG
>CAZSET010000016.1:0-27748 GCA_964605915.1 uncultured candidatus Brocadiaceae bacterium
GACGAGCTTGCCTTTGAGCACGAACTGCTGGTTCGGCGCCACGGTCACCGCCGAGTGCAGCGGCCGGAAGCCGTCGGCGCTGACGACGACCCGATGCGTGCCGGCCGGCACGTTCATCAGCACCAGCGGGCTGCGGCCCTGGGGTATCCGGTCCAGTTCGACGTCGGAGCCGGGCGGCTCCACCACCACGGCGATGCTGCCGACGTTGGTGAGCCTGCGCAAGGCCAGTTCGACCTGAGCAGTCGCGCCTCCTTCGACCGTGGCAATTCTGGCGGCGGCTTCGAATCCCTGCTTCTGCGCCTGCACTTCCACGTCGCCGGCAGGCACGTCCGGAATGCCGCAGGGGCTCACCCCTTTGAGTTCGCCGTTCACGTAGACGGCCGCCTCGGGCGGGTCCGTGACGATGTAAAGGCCGCCCAGGACGCTGGCCGCCCGGGCGGGCGTTGCGGCTCCCGCAACCGTCAGCGCGAGCAGTGCAAGCGCCGGCCTGACCCACCTGCGGACCCGGCGCTTCGTGTTCCTGATCCCTGCGGATGCAGTGCTCACGGTTCGGAACCCTCTGTGCTGGTGCGCGCCATCCGGGCGGCCAGGCGTATGGCCTCGACCAGCGACGCTTCGTCGGCCCGGCCCCGGCCCGCGATGTCGTAGGCCGTGCCGTGCCCGACGCTGGTGCGAACGATGGGAAGCCCCAGCGTGACATTTACCACGCGCCCGAGCCCGGCGAGCTTGACCGGAATCATGCCCTGATCGTGGTAGAGCGCGACCACTGCGTCATACCGCCCGTCTGCGGCCTGGGCGAAGACGGTGTCCGCGGGCTTCGGGCCGCAGGCGGGAACTCCCGCCCGCCGGGCGTCCTCGAGAGCGGGCGCCAGGATGCGGGCCTCCTCGTCGCCGAATCGGCCGCCGTCGCCGCAATGGGGATTGAGGCCGCATACGGCGATCCGGGGCCGGGTGACGCCGAAGAAGCGCCTCAGCCCCTCCGCCACCATTGTAATGGTACGAGCGATGTCGGCCGCGTTAAGCTTATCCGGCACCTCCCGCAGTGCGACGTGCGTAGTGGCCAGCGCTACGCGCAACCGCCCCGCCACCAGCAGCATGACGGCCCGGCCGCCACCGGTCAGGTGCGCCAGCATCTCCGTGTGCCCGGCGAAGGGGCTGCCGGCGGCGGCGATCGCCGCTTTGTTAATCGGACAGGTGACAACTGCGTCCGCTTCGCCGGCCAGCGCCATGTCCACGGCCGTCTCCACGTAGTCCAGAGAGGCACGGCCGTTGGCGGCCTCCGGCCTGCGTGGCTCCAGCATCTCGGCGGGGAAGTTGGTCAGGTCAAGGACCGCGGCTCGTCCCGCGAGCGGCTCGCCGCGCTCCGCAAGGGGCAGGTCGAATCGCTGACCGAGCCGCTCTGCCTCGCCGCGCAGCACCTGAAGGGCACCAACGATAACAATCCTGGCACCAACGGGGAGCTCCGGCGAGCGCAGGGCTTTCACGACGATCTCCGGACCTATCCCTCGCGGATCGCCCATGGTGAGCGCCATGGTGACGGGTCCGTCAGCGGGCGCCATCAGAATCCCTGCTCTTCCAATTCCTCGAGGGTCAGTCGGGATCGACCGAGCTCGATGCCCGACTCCTCAATCAGGCGCCTGACCCACCGGCCGATCAGGTCGCACTCGATGTTGACCCGGTCGCCGGGGCGTTTGAACTGCATGGTGGTGTTCTCCATCGTGTACGGTATGAGGCTTACCTCGAATGCTCCGCGAGACAGGGAGGCGATGGTCAGGCTGATGCCGTCCACGGCCACGCTCCCTTTTTGGACCATTGTTTCAGTCAGGCGCGGCTCAGCCTCGATCTCGAGGCGCGTCTCGCCGGGCTGCTTGTCCAATCGGCGGATCGTGCCGAGGCCGTCGACGTGGCCGCTGACGAAGTGTCCGCCGATCTGCTCGCCCATGCGGAGCGAGGGTTCCAGATTAACACGCTGGTTTTCGCACAGGCCGCCCAGGGTCGTCAGGCGGAGCGTCTCGGCCCCCACGTCGAAGGTCAGGTCCTGTCCCTCGACACGCGTCACGGTCAGGCATGCGCCGTCCACGCACACGCTGTCGCCGGGGGCTGCCGCACAGGCCACGTCTCCCGCGCCAATTATCAGAACGCGTGCCTGCGCCAGGCGTTGCGCTCTCACGACGGTTCCGATCTGGCGGATAATACCCGTGAACACGATGCCTCCTGGCCAGCGACGCCGGCAGAGCGGCAGTCGAACACGGCCGGCCATGATAGCACGGCAGGGGGGGGATTTCCATGCAGAGGATGCGTGGCGGGATTCGCATTTCCTTCTGGCAGTGGCTTGACATGCCACGCTGGATGTTGGTAAGCTTGGCAAGTCTGTTGCGGGGAGTTTGGCAGATCCTGCAGCGGAAGCCCGGCCTGCGGCCGGTGTGCCGGGCGAAACTAGGGCATTTGAGGTGCGTAAGTGGGAGGGGTTGAAAGGCAGATTCTGCGGGGTGTGGAAAATCGCGAAAACGTCAGAATTGGCCTTGACATGCCGTTTACGTGGTGCTAGACTGTGCCCCCATGATGAGGAGGCGCATCAGGGGTTTGGCCTCATGGGGGCCTACTGCGAGAGAACAAAGTTTGAATGCAATTCCTACTTCACCGATGGGAGCAGGCCATGGGTACCATGGACACGCTGGCGCGGTTGAGTGAGCTGTTCGGATTCGGCAAGAAGACCAGGGCCTACGCTGCCGACCAGGAGGGGTCGGGACGCCGTGCCCTGACGGGCCTGCACGCAAAGGATCTGTCGCTGGAAAGCCTGGAGCCGCGCATCCTGCTGATGACTTACAATGTGCTGGTGGCGCCCGGCGAGTTCGTCGCCTTTGACATGGACGGTCCTGCCGGCGACGAGATTGGCGTAGTCGCGAACACCGGTGCTGGGGCTAACCCTGCGCCCGTCATAGCCGTCATCGATGACGGTGGCGGGGTCGGCGTGCCTGACGTCGCCGGGGCTGTGGCGGACCAACTGCTCAGTCTCCACGTGCAGGGCAACGGTGATGCCGTGGTGGATACGTGGGACTATGCCATCTACACCAACGTGAGCGTTCCTTTGCTCGATGACGATCCGACGGCCATCGGCACGTCGCTCGGCATCGACAACGCCAACGTCCAGCTCGTCGTTGGCGGCGACTTTGGCACCGATCCGCTTCTCGTCAGCGGCACCGATGAGCTCGCGGTCGATCCGGCGGGGATTAACTTGCTCGTAACGCTGAACCCGGCCAATGCCAGCCAGGTGGCCCTCTTTAACCAAATCAATGACGCCGGCTCGGCCGCCTTGCTGGTTGTGGGCGCCAACAATCTGGACGTCGGCACGCCGGTCGTGCTGGCCGACATTGACGCCTTCTCCGGCAACGTCGGCACCGTGGACCTGGACAACGGCACCGGCACGGTGAACCTGGACGGCACGCTCCTGGGCAACATGGCCAGTTCCCTGGACGCCGCGTTGGCCGCCAACGTCGCAGGCGTGACGGCCGGCAGCATCACCAGCGTGGCCATCAGCGGCCAGGTCGTGTTGCCCGGACTCGGCGACAACCTGGGCATCGGGGCTTCGGGCAACATCCTGGCGGTTGACATCGGCGCCCAGCTTCAGGGCAGCCAGTTGGTGATCGCAGAAGACCCCTTCGGCGTTAACAATCGGGCCGTCCTTGACCTTACCGCCGGCGCGGGCGCCGCTTTCCGCGCGCAGTACACCGATTTCGCATTGGCTGATCCGGCCGCCACGATGACCGTTACCGGCGCCACCGCCGGCGGGGCGGCGACGCTGAACGTTGCTGGCAACGCCGCGGGCCTGAACCTCGGAGACACCGGCCAGGTCATCTACAACTCCGTGGCCGGCCAGGACGACACGTTCACGCTGACCCTGGCCGCAGGCGGGGACCTGGCGTCCCTGACCGTCAATAACGCCGAGCTTCAGGGCTTCACCGGTCCCGACGTGACCGGCACCAACATCACCACGACCGACACGGATGCTACGGACACCGATACCGGCGACGTCTTGGGTGCCATCAGCGCGACCGGCGGCGCAGGCAGCGCTTCGCTGGGAATCCTGATCTTCTCCGGTGCCATCGAGGCCGGCATCAGTGCCGACGACGGCATCACGTCGGTCAGCGCCGCCGCGATAGCGCAGACGGCCGCCGTCACCATCGGAGCGAACGTGGACGGCGTCGATGATGACGGTGCGCTGGGCACCGTCACTGTGACCGGCCCAATAGGCACCGCGGGCGGCTTCACCCTCACCCTGGATACCGACGGCACGGCCGGCAACAACACCGCGCAGGTGCGTCCCATCGGTCCGGTCAGTGCGCAGGGTGTCGCGCGCGTCGAATACAAGTCGGGCGGCAATGTGGGCCGGCTGACCGTCACGGACGAGGCTGCCGACGCTGGGGCCGGTGTGGCCAACACGGCTGAGATCGTCGACTTGGTTTACTCCACGGCGGCGCAGCCGGGCGACTTTGCCGGCGTGAGCCTGGCCAGTGAGACGGGCGGCGGCGGGCCTTTCGCGGACGTGATAGACTTCATCCCGGGCGGCGGCGTTACGGTGCCCGGCAACCTGACGAACAACATCCAGATCGTCGGCGCTGACCTCAACACGGACGAAGTCAGGTTCACCGGCACGTTCGTGGTCAACGGCAGCGCTGCCGTCGCCTCGGGCGTGACCGTGGACGCCGGGATGGGCATCATCACCGGCACTTTCCAGGTCGACGCGGATACTGTCGGCACGCCCGTGGCCGTCTGGTCGCAGGACCGTGACAACGATGGCGTGGCCGAGTTCTACGTGCTGGACGTCGACGGCACCTTCACGGCCGGCGTGCTTGCCTACGTCACCGTCTGGTCCGGGCAGGCGGCAGACGCCACGATCGCCGTCACGGACATCGACGGCACCACCGCCCTGGCGAACACGGACCTGATATTCGCCACGCGCCTGACCAGCGTTGACCCGGCCGCCACGGACGTGGACGATGAGCCCACCGTCCAGTGGAACGTGTTGGGCATCGTTGCCGGCGGCGACCCGGATGTCGAGACGCACGACTTCCGGCGCATCCTCATCGAGGGCGACCTGCGCGGCGACCTCGGCGGAGACGCTCTGCTGGGTGACGGCAACGTCAGCGATCCTCTCGGCGTGCTGGACTTTTTGCAGGTGCAGAACCAGTGGTGGAACAATGTCGCACCCACGCCCAGTCTCTCCACCGTCTACCTGACGGACCTGAACGTCGGCTTCTCGGCGGGAGCCCTGACCACGCTTCCGCCTGATACTGACCAGGACAGCGACCTATTGCTCGCCTCCTTTGAGCTTAACGCTGTGTTGGTGCCGACCACCACGACGAACCAGACCATCACTCTGCCGGCCGGCATTGCCGGCACGCAGACCATCGTTGGCATCATCAACAGCGCCAGTCAGTTCAGCACCTTCCAGGTAACCGATAACAGCAGCGACGGCGGCCTCAACATCGTCAACGCGATCAACTTCGACGCCACTGGCGGCGTGTTGGGCGATGTCGATCTGATCGGCGAGGCGATCGGGCTGGAAATCGAGTACGACACGAGCAATCCGGCCAGTTTCGTGGCCATCACGGATGCGAACACCAACATTCGGTACAACGTCGATCCGGCGTACGCGAGCCAGGTGCAGGTTCTCGGTCAGAACGCCGCGGACTACCTGGAGATCGAGTCGCCGATCGGCAACGTCGACTTCAACGCCACGGGCACCACGCTGGCATCCCTGGGCAACGCCATCATCGGCTACGACATCGCGATGGATGGCGCTTCGGACATGCCCGCCGATCCGGCCAATTTGATCGGCGACGCCAACGGGGCCGGCGGTCTGCTGCAGCTTCTGGTCCAGGACGCCGGGAATCCGGCCGCCGCGATCATGCGTGCCGGCATGGGCACGCTGAACGTGCAGGGCCGCGTGAACGCGCTGGTCACCAGCGGCAACGTGTCGAGCGTCACGACGGACGACAATAGTGGCGCCACGTCGCTTGCCGACTTCGGCGACCTGGTCATCGACGGCCGCGTGGTCGGAGCGACGGCGATTGACGGCGACCTGTACGGCTCGCTCGTGACGGGCGATCCGGCGGTCACGGCGCTCGGCGCGGACAACGCACTGGGCGGCGGCGGCGTCAATGCGGACACCGTGGGCCTGGTCTTCACCTCGGCCAACAACGGGTTCGGCGCCGACATCAGCATTGCCGGCAACGCCGGCGGCTCGGCGGCCACCATCGGTGACATCACCACTAGCGTGGCACCTACCGTTGAGACGTTCACCTTCACCGGCGACATCATCAGCGAGCCGTATACGCTGGCCTACGACGTGATCGTGACGGGCGACCTGAACGCGGCCGTGGCCAGCGGTGCCTCCACCAACACGACGGGGGTGGAGAGCGACAACTTCGACGTCAACGGCAACATCCAGGCCGCCAACATCTACGGCGACTTGTGGGCCGGCGACGACTTCAACGGCTCTGTGACGGCCACGGCAAGCGATATCGCCGGCGGCGTGGACTACCTGATCGTGACCGTGGGTGTCAACGTAGCTGGCGTTATATCCGACGGCGACGCCAACGTGGACACTTACACGCTGACGATCAGCCGCGCCCTGGGGGCGGGAACGGCTGCGGTGAGCGAGACCGAGCCGAACGATAACCCTCTGGCGACCGCTTTCGCACTGGCGGACGCCAACGTCTGGGGCGAGGCTGTTGCGTCCGGTGCCCAGATGATCACCATCACGGGTACGCTCGGGCTGGGTGACCACGATGTGTTCCTGGTCCCGTCGAGCTGGGCGGACCCGCTGGGGCTGGGTGAGTTGGTGACGCTCGCGAACGCAGCCAGCAGCAATCAGGCGCTTACTGTGGCGGTCTTTGACAGCGGCGGAGCCGGCACCGACGGGACGATCACGAACGCGATCGTCAGCGCCACTGCGGCCGTTGGCGGGGGAGCCGTCGCGCCGGTGCCCGGCCCGGGAGTTGCGGGCCGCAACGCGACGGCTGCCAATCCGGTCCTCGAACAGACGGCGACGGGCGCGTCGCCCGGCGACATCACGGCCGACATGATCGCCCCGGGCAACATGATAGCTGTGCTGCGCGATGCCGGCACCGGCACCGGCGGCTCGATCCTGGCCAACACCATCGCCGGGACGAGCGGGGCCGGCTCGATGATCAACGTGAACCTGGAGGCCGATGAGGACATCGGCGATCGGACCGGTGCCACGGTCTATCGCGTGGCCGCGGACGACGACCTGATCAGCGTGGCGTTGCTGGCCGGTTGGGATAGCTGGCCCGGCGCGGAGCCGTTTACGAACGCGGACAGCGGCGGCGTCTTCGTGCAGATCGCGGCCGGTGCGGCCAACGGCGACCCCGGACCGACCATTACGGCCGGGGACACCGAAGGTGACTTCGACAGCAGCGGCGCCATCACCGGCCTGGCGATAGACGCCTCGGGCGACGTCGGGTTCGACACGGGCGGGCCGCAGCTCTTCGTGGCCGCTACGGATGCTATCACGGGCCTGACGATCAACTCGGGCGATCTCGCTGGGGGTTCACTCGGCCTGGCGTCCGTCGCTGAGACAGGGCCCGGCGGGCCGCGCGCGTCGCTGCGGGACGCCACGGACGATACCGGCGTGTTTGTCAACGTTGACGCCGGCATCCAGAGCGGCACCTGGTCTCCGGCGAACACCGTGGGTCTGACCATCGCTTCCCAGGGTCAGGTTGGCCGCGCCGTCGAGGGCGAGAACTACATCCGTGCAGACGGCAACGTGAGCGGCGCGGCGACGCCGACGGCCATCATCAACGCCGGTGACGCGGACAACGAACAGGAAGCCACCGTCGCCGCCGGCCTGCCACAGGCCGAGTACGACGAGAGCTTCTACATGAACATACTGGCCGGCCTGGAAGCCGACGGCAGCCTGATATCCACCGGCCTCCAGTCCGCCATCACGGGCCTGCAACTCAGGGCCGACGATGACGTCGGCACAACGGCGCAGGATCCGAGTGACGGCATCCTCGCCTCCGGCAACGTCGGAACGGCCGCGACGGCCAACAGCATCAACATCGCTGCCGGCGAGTACGAGGCGGGCGTGTCGGCTCTCTGGGCGGCGAACCCGAATACGGGTGCGGCCGGTTTCACGGGCGGCAGTTTCTACATGAATGTCGCCGCCGGGCATGGCTTGCCCATAGGTGGCATGATGGGCGTGGCCGACATCAACAACCTGTCCATCCGGGTTGACGACGAGATCGGCGCCCCGGCCGGTGCGGACGGCACCAGCAACAACAACATTACGGCCGAGGACGACATCGTCGGGTTCCAGCTTGTCGCCGGTGACGCGGAGCGCGCGAGCTACGAGGCGAATATCGGCGTCTGGAACCGGGTTACCACGAGCGATACCGTCGACGGCCAGATCAATACCGACGTGCGCGCCGGCCTCGGCGGCGGCAGCAGCATTCTGGCTGCCAGCGCTGGCTTCACCGTTGGGCGCACGGCGAGCATGATCCCGCTGGTCATGGCCGGTGGCGTGCTTGAGCGTGTGGCGCTCATTACCACTGACAACCTGATGGCTGTGTATGGCGGGAATGTTGGCGTGCCTTCCGGGTTGACTGACGTGGCGGCGGCCGACGAGGTCCAGGATCTGGTCGTCCTGGCCGATGCTCAGGACTACACGCCGGGCGTGACCAACCCGGCCACTATCGTGGGCGGCAACGCCCTGCTGGACATCCTGGCCGGCTTGACCAACGGCGGCCAGGCATTTGAGGCCTACAACGGCGTTAATGACCCGGTCCTGACGGTTGACGCGGACGGCGGTGTCCTGCGGGTGGCCATTGTGACGACCGGCGATGCCGGCGCACCCGATCAGGTCGTCGTCGGACTGCCTGATCCCGTGCAGGATCAGTTGGATGACAGCGACGGCGACGGCCTCGGTCTGGCCGGGCGCAACATGATCGGTGCCGCCGAGGAGATCGAGGACGTTCTGATCTACACTGGCCTGGCGCGCCAGAGCGGCGTGACCGGCGCGATGGCGACTCAGCTTATGCCGGGCGCCGGATCCGATGCCCAGATGGACGTCAACGCGGGCATGGATCCGAACGTCAGCAACGCCAATCACACGCTGATGGGGCTGGAGATCTGGGCCGAGAACGCCGTCGGCATGACGGCCGAGGGCTTCAACTACGTCCGCGCCGACGGCAACGTGGGTCCGTCGGCCAGCTATACGCTCTCGCTGGTGGCCGGCGAATCGGGCCAGATGGATAGCGTGCGGGCTGCCCTGACGCAGGGCGGCAATTCCGGCCAGAACGCATACGAGGACATTAACGGTACATATACGGGTTCGGACAGCACCGAGCTCGTGCTCTACAACGTGTTGTCCGGCGTCGAGATAACCACAAACGGGACGGTGACGAACAATACCCCGACCGTTGGCCGCACGCCGATTCAGACGGCCAACGGTGCGATTGACGATGGCATCAACGTCGTCACCGTGGACGGCTCGAACATCACCAGCCTGATCATGCTGGCCGACGACGGTGTCGGGCAGCCCGGGCAGGAAGACCGTAGTGGCGTGATCGCCACGGGCAACCTGATGAGCCCGACGTTCGCGGCCGGCACTTACGCGACGGCCTGGGCGCGGCAGGCTTTCCTGGCCGGTCCGGGGCTTGGCGTGGCCGGGCCCACAGGGCCGGACGCCAATACGCGGGCCAGCCTCAGCGGGTTCAGCGATCTGGACACGGGCGGACCGGCCGTCGACGACTTCGACGACGGCGGCAGCGTGCTCATCAATGCCGTGGCGGGCGCGGGCGGTCTGCAGGTCGCCACGGCGGCCGGCGTGCTGCCTTCGCCGGTGAACATCGCCGGCACCGGGTTCATTGACCCGCTCATGGCCGTGGCCGACGACAGCGTGGGCGAGGACCCGAACGTGCTGCCGAGCGATACGCAGCCGACGGGGCTGAACACCTACGCGGCCGGGACCGGCAACATGATCTCGGCGGCCGGCAGGGTGGACGTGGGCGTGATATCCGCTGGTATGTCGTTCACGAGCTTCATCACCACCAGCACCACGCAGCCGGCTCCGTCGAGCGCGGCTAGTGACGCGTTCGCCTTGCGCGATCTGGACGGCGACGGCGACATGGAGGCGATCGGCCCGGTTGGCGATCTGAACATGGACGTCATCGCCGGCAACCGCGAGGGTGTGCTGCCGCTGCCTGTACGCGGCAACATCAACGACATACCCACGGGCCTGGGCGGCGTTGGTGCCCTGCCGCAGCTGGACGACGTGAACGCGTCGATTCTGCTGGACGACACCAGCATCATCGTGGGCGCTTCGGCGGTTACGATGGGTGTCGACGCTGTCGGGCTGAATGCCATCCAGGGCGGCGCGAACACCCAGGCGGGTGTGGGCCAGAATCTGCTGGCGCCGAACCTGTCTACGACGGCGCCGTTCGTCTGGGATGACCCGAACACCGACCCGGCCGGCGACGGCCATGGCGCCGGTGACGAGCTCATTACCGAGGGCAATGGCAACTGGAACGCCACGTGGGTTGCAGCGGCCAACGTGAACCTCGACCAGATTGGCGACGCGGCTTACGACGTCTACATCAACGGCAACCTGCTGGGCCGCGACGGACTGCCCGGGCGGGCCATAATCGCGGCTGCGTCGTTTACGGGCGCGACATTCGCCGCGCCGAACGTGCTGAACATCGGTAGCCTCGTGGCCAACGGCACCTTCCGCGGCAGCCTGAACGCCGGCTCGTTCGTGCCGTTCGACACCGACTTCGGCAACATCGACAACAACTGGGGCAACTTCCAGGCCGGCACCGTCCTGACGCTGGCCGAGCTCCAGGGCACCATGACCGTCGGGCGTATCGACGCCAGCCTCAACGGCAATAACGATAACGCCACCAACGACGGCATCACGATTGGCGAAGTGCTGGAGGGTGCCGAAGGTCTGGCCGACGCGGCGTTCCTCGGCACGACTACCTTCTCCAGCACGGATGACTCCTTGCTGACCGTTAACATCGTTGGCCGGCCGCTGGTGCCGATCTTCGATCCGGTCACCGGCGCGATCATGACGCAGAACAACCAGAACGTGCAGTACATCCCCGGCGACGAGGCGAACCGGTTCGACGGCGATGCGCTGAACATCAGCTGGTTGAGCTTCGGCGGCATCATTCCGGCCGCTGGCAACAACGTCATCCTGGCCAATGACCAACTCGACATCAACTTCATGATCAGCAACGCCGACGCTGTCACGGCCATTGACACCGACGACGGGACTGTCGGCGCGCCAGGCGACCCCAGCCACTTCACCACGAACCTGCCGTTCAACGCCGGCCAGCCTGGTGCTAACCAGCTCGCCGACATTAACGGCACGATCCGGTCGAACGGATGGGGCGAAGGCGGCATTGACATCGGCGTGCTGGCCGCCGGCTTCGATCCGTTCGTGCTGATCGATATGCCCACGGCGGCTGAGGGCGATGTGCTGGGCGACCCGAACGTCAACTTCCCGCCTGCCTCCAACAGGCCGGACGCCGTCATCGGCGCCCTCGGCAACGGCTACACGGTGAGCAGTGTGGGCATGGACCAGGCCGTCAGCGGCGGCGGCTGGGAGGAAGCGTTCGGTTACGGCAACCTGAACGGCGCCAACAACACGTTGGTGTTCGCGGCGGATGCCGATCCGACCAATGGCCTCGAAGTGGGCGACATCGAGTTCGGCGTAGTGGCCGCTGGCCAGAACATCGCCGGGCGGCTGATCGCCCAGGACGATGTCGTTGCGCAGACGGACGCCTCGCTGGGTTCACTGCCCGGCGGCGCCGACCTGGACATTGCTGCCGGCCTGAGCGCCGTGCGCAGCATTGCCCCCGTTGCGGACGCCGGCCTGGCGCCGGGCGGTAATATCGGCGTTAACGCGGGCGTTTATGCCGGTGATGATATCACGCGCGACCAGGCGGGTGGCTTCACGGGCGACGACCTAATGAGTATCGTGGCCATCGGCGGCGATCAGAGCGACAATAACGCCGCCAACGACACCGGCATCATCGGCGGCGTGTTCGTCAGCGGCGCCGAGGATCAGATCGCGGTCGATCCGCTGATCTTCCAGAACCTGGCGGCCAACGACCTCGAGACGGACGGCGAGACGACGACGGCGACCGACATCAACGCGGTCTTCGTCGCCTCCAACGACATCACCGCCGTCATCGAGGCCGGGAACATCACCGTCGGCGCGCACGCTGTGACGGCTGGTGGTCTGGGTCAGCCGGCCGGAGGCTTCGACCTCGGCTCGTTCACCGGCGGCGTCATCGCCGGCGCGGGCGTCGACCTGGACATCTACGACGCCGCAGACAACGTCGTGGCGGCCGTTGCCGGCCAGCCGGCTGGCGGCAGCTTCACGGGTTCCTTGCGCGCGTTGAACCAGATTGACGTCAGTGTTGCCAACGCGTTCTCGCCGACGGGCGGCATCCTTGTCGAGGGCAGTATCACCAATGCCATCTTGGCCGGTTTCGGCGTGGATGGTGGCAGCATAGTTGGCGACATCATCGCCGAGGAAGACATCAACCATGTCATCGCCAGCGCCGACGTAGGCGTTGACGACGACCTGCTCATGGCCGGCGGCACGATCGGGGTGGTCCAGGCCGGTAACCCCGTCGGCGGCATAGCGGGTGTTGGCTTTCCAATCCACGACGCGAGCCTGATGATCGGCGACAGCGGCGTGATCGAGAGCGACATCTTCGCCGGAAATGGGCTTGCTAACGTCGCGACCGCGGCCATTGGCGCGGGCGAGGCTATCAATGGCAACATCGCTCTCGGCACGAACGCCGGCATCGCTGCCGCCGCCCAGCAGAGGTTCCGCGTCGCTGCCGATAGGGACGTCTACGGTGTAGACCGGGGCGTCTGGATCATGTTCGTCGAGGCGGGCAACTTCGAAGGCACGGTTGCCCAGCCCTTCGGCGCCGTGGACATGATTGTCAACCAGGGCGCGGCTGCGGTCAATATCGGCGTTGACGCTCCGGTGGGCACCGGCACGGGCGCCAGCGTGCGCAGCCTGCTGATCGGCGACGCGCTCTTGGCCGGCAGCACCATCAATATCGAGGATGGCAGCCTGGGCTGGCTCGGCGTTGCGGACGACGTGCCGGGCCTGAGCGACTACATTGACGCTCGCCTGGTCGAGCTCGGCTTCGACTTCGCGACGCTGCCGGCGTTCTTCACCAGCTCCATACCGGTCGAGGGTGCCGTCGAGGCGACGTTCAACAACGACGAGCCGCGCGTTGACGCGGACGTTGACATCAGCGTCTCCGACGACTTCGGCATCCCCGACGGCCTGCACACCGAGATCGATCCGGCCTATCCGGCCGTGCAGGGGCAGTTGGCGACGCTGGTCGAGAACGGCGCCGGCACGAACGCCGACTTCTACGTCGAGGGCACGCTGACCGGCTCGAACATCACCGTGCACAACGGTGACATGGGCGACGTCTACGCCGGCCTCAACATCACCACGACCACCATTACCGCCTACGGTAGCATCGGCGAGGTGGTGGGCAACGACAACGTCGGCGGCCTGACGCTGAATGCCATCACCGGCGGCATCGGCGGCGTGGCGGCGGCGCACGGCGCTCAGACGGGCACGATCACGATGACCGCCTATCTGTCCGTCGGCGAGTCCGACTGGAATGAGAACGGCGTGGCCGATGTGGCCGAAGACCTCAACGGCGACGGCTACATCATGCCGGCCCTCTCCATTGCTGAGGGCCCGTCGGCCAACGTCACCATCGAGTCGACGGCCGGCGACGTCGGTGACATCATTTTCGAGGGAACCATTACGGGCCCCACCAACTTCCGGGTTGACGCCCTGACTGGCAGCGTGGGCAAGATCCACAGCCGTGTGGGCGACATTGACAACGTCGTGATCCGCGCCGGCGGTAGCTTCCTCGGCATGATTGCCGAGAACGGCGATATCAGGAATCCGCAGATCCACGTCCAGGACGACGTCCTGCAGCTCTACGCGAGCAACGGGATCATCCTGACCGGAGCTGAGGCCGGGATCCTGGCCGAGCGCGGCAACATCGGCAACATCTACACCGAGACCGGCGACATCACCGGCTCTCAGAACGGCGACATCGTCGCGGGCGGATCGGTCGGCGACATCGTTGCCCCGGTGGGCCAGATCACCGATCTGGAGGTCATCGCTGGCGACAGCGTCGGCAGCATCTACGGCGGCAACGGCATCGAGGGCAGCTTCGAGGCCAAGACCGGCAACCTGGCCACCGACAACAACCCGCACCCGAAGGACATCTGGGCCTTCGTGTTCTGCCAGCCGCAGCTGGGCGTGGACCCGGTCAAGACGGTTGAGACCGGCGCGCCGCAGGCCGGCGTGAGGGCGGCTGTCGGTAACATCCAGGGCGAATTCGTTGCCGGCAATGACATCGGCAATGTCACCGCCGTGCTGGGCAGCCTGGTCAACGCTCCCGGCGTGATCGTCGAGTTCCGCGCCGGCAACGACATCGGCGTGCTGAGCGCCGGCAACGACATCACCGACATCCGCGTTCAGGCAGGCGGCGACCTCGCCGGCCTCGACGCCGGGGATGACATCGGTGGGATCGATGCCGACATCGCCGGGGCCCTGGCTTATGTAACGGCCGGGAACGACATCGATGACTCGGAGATCGAGGTGGGCTCGGTCGGCGACATTACCGCCGAGACCGGGCACATCCACGACGCCACCATTCACGCCGCCGGTGACCCGGGCGTGGTCGGGGATATCGCGATTGGCCGCGTGAGCGCCAGCCTCTTCATCGAGGGCGAGTTCATCGCCGAAGCCGGCAGCATCGGCGACGGCACAGATGCCTTCGTGTCGGATGCGGGTGACATCGACATCGTGGCTATAGCCGGCGAGAACATCGACAACGTGACTGCCCACACGGGCAACATCATGTCGACGGTCGACACGCTGTCGGTCGACCTTGACGGCCTGGTGCTCGAGATCGACCTGAGCGCCGTCGGCGGGCTGGGCATCGACCTGGAAGGCGCCGGCGAGTTGAAGCTCTCGGTCGCCGAGGTCAACGGCCTGCTGAGGGCCGGCGGGACGATCGGCGATGTCAGCGCCTTCAACGACATCGGCAATTACGTGGTGCAGGCCGGTGTCGACGTGGGTGACATCTCGACGACGGTCGGACAGGTGGGCGCGCCCGAGATCATCGATCTGAACGAGCTGCTCGGGTTCTCGTTCACGACGCCCGACATTGCGCTGGTCGAGATGGGCATGCTGACGGTAGTGGCCAATGGCAGCGTGGGCAACGTCAGCAGCGCGCTGGACGTCGGCGTGGGCGACGAGACGATGGTGATCAACGGCATCGCGATCACCATTGACAACTCGCCCGTGACGCTGCACGCCGTCAACGGTTCGATCGGGAACATCGCGTCCGTCGGCGGGAGCATCGTCAACCTGGAGGCCGTCGCCAACCTCGCGATTGGCAACGTGACCGCCAGCGAGGACATTCTCGGGCGCTACATCGTCGAGGATGGCGCTATCGGCGACATCGTCTCGCAGGTCGGCGACATCGGCGCTGCGGACGAGCCCATCGTCGTGAAGGCCAACGGCGGCGTCGCGATAGACCCCTACAGCCTCGAGTACGTGCACATCGTTAACGGCAGCGTGCTCGACGGCGTCGGGACGGTCTACGCCGAGATCGGCGACATCTTCGCCGAGATCGAGACCGGCGGCAGCGTCGGCGTAGTGGGCGCAGCGCCCACTGACCCGGTGCTCGGCGGCATTGCTGCCCCGCTGGGTCAGGTCGACCTATACCTGCGGGTGGGCGGCCACGTCGGCGGCCTGTCCGGGCAGAGCGTTGACCTCGATCCTGACTCGGTCATCCTCGGGTCCATCGGGATCCTGAGGAATATCGAGAGCGGCGGCGGCACCGTCCAGGGCGTCAACCCCGACAACCCGCTGATCATCATCAGCGAGGGTGTTGACTACCGCGTCATCGTCGCTGACGGCACGGCCTCCGTGACCTATGCCGTGACGGCCGGCGAGCTGGTGTTCAGCAGCATCGCCTATGATCCGGGCGTGGCAGGCGACATCGCGGTCCGGACGACCACCGGTGGCCGTCAGGCCAGCGGCGCGTTCGAGGATTCACCGGTCCAGGTCGTGGTCGAGGAGATGGTGGTCAACGGCACCGTCGCCGACATCACCATCGAAGGCGACGTCCTGGAGCTGACCGTCGACGGCGATCTGGTCGGCGGCACGCTCTGGGTGCAGGGCAGCGCCGGCGACATCGACGTGGCCGGTGACCTGGGCGACGGCGATGCTGACGCGAATCGCTTCGCGGCCGACAACATGGTGATCCGAATCGACGAGCTCGATCCGAGGGTGTTCTCTCTGGATGTCGCTGGCACCAACTACGGCCTCCAGGACGTCCCGCTGAACGCCTGGGAGTGGCTGACCTGGCAGAACACCATGGACGTGGACGGAGACGGCGATACCTACATCACCGTCTTCCTCGGCGCCGGTCAGGCCAACCTGACAATCAACAACGGCTACCTCGAGACCGTGGCTCTGGCCAACGGTTACGCGGGGAACCTGGTCGTTGTCACGAGCGACAGCGATTTCGGCGAGACCCTCGGCGATCTGGACCCGACGGCCTACGTCGGCACCAACTGGCAGAACGCCATCACGCTGTTCCTGCAGCCGGTCATGGCCGACCTGGGCGTGAACTCGATCGCCGCGATGTATGACAACGAGGTCTTCGAGGGCGGCAGCGTGTCGATCGGCAGCAATGACACGGCGCACGTCGGCAGGATCGTCGGCGAAGGCGGCGACGGGCTCTGGCTGGTCGGCGCAGTGGTCGAGGGCAACGTTGGTTCGGTGGACGCCTCGACCACTCCAAGCGGCGTCGTGAACGTGACCATCGCCGGCAACGTGGGCGAGGTGCGCGGCATGTCCAACTCCTGCGTGGCAGGGCTGGACGTGCGTGGCGACGCCGGGGTTATCGAGAGCCTGATCGTTCAGAACGTGGACGTCAACGGCTCCGTCGGGCGCATTCAGGCGACGACCAGCATGTCGCGCGTCCGGATAGGCGGCAACGCCGGGATCGTTGACGGTGGCAGCCTGCTGACCAACGTGCAGGTCGGTGGCAGCGCGATCTCCGTCAGCGGCGGGTCCATCTGGGACGTTGAGGTCGGAGGCAGCATCGGCGTCAGCTTCTCGGACGGCGCTCCGGACACGCTCGACCTCGGTTCCGACTTCACGGCCGAGGAAGTGGCGGACCTGCTCGGGACCAGCGTTGCGGGCCTGAACGCCATCGCCGATGTCGGGCCCAACGGTTCCCGGACCCTCGGCGGCCTGGAAGCCAACGTGCTCGGTCGCGTGAGCGTCGGCGGCGCCATCACTGACGTAACAGTCAGGTTGTGGGCGGACGCCGGATCCGGGCTGCTCGGCAAGGCCGTGGACGACGCATTCATCCGCGGCGGCTGGAACGGCAACTGGGTCAAGGAGGACGGCGAACTGATCGAGTGGCCCGGCATGCTCGGCTGATTGGCGTCTGTGGGCCCAGGGCGCAGAGCGCCTTGAGGCCAGAAGGTAGCACGGAAAGGGCGCTTGGGGCACCAGCCTCAAGCGCCCTTTAGCTTTCGGGGTCATCTGTGGCGAGGGGTCCGGGGCTTTGCGATGCTGGACGAGGCCGTGCTGCAAGAGGCGCTCGAGAGGCACTGGAACTGGCTACTGCACAGGGAAGGTGGGGAGCGTGCGGACTTCAGCGGGAGTCGGCTTGTGGGGGCGGACCTATCGGAAGCGAGCCTGATGGGTGGGAAGTTCTACGGTGCGGACATGAAGGGATGCGATCTGGAGGCGGCAGACCTTCGGGGTGCGAATCTGGTGGAGGCGGACCTCTCGTGGGCCAACCTATCGAACGCGGACCTACGGGGTGCGGACCTACGGGGTGCGGACCTTCGTGACGCGGACCTGCGCGGAGCGAAGCTGGGCGATGCGCTCACGGAAGGCGCGCTCATGGACGGTGAGGACGAGTAGACCGGCGGTGCCTGCGAGGCCCCGGGTGCCGGCGATTCCCTCGGAATCCGCGCTGCACCCCGTCAGGGGCGGTGGGGCGAAAAGAAAGCCCTGGCTGAGCAATCCGGTCCGCGCCCAACCAGGGCCTGTCAATCCAGCAGCAGACGCGCCGCTTCTGGGCGCGCCGCGCGGCCTTAGGTCGCCTGATCTGGCAGGGCCTGGGCCTGCTCCAGCAGGCGGGTCATGGCCTGGTGCAGTTGGCCGACGTTGCGCAGGCTCATGACGATCTGACTGTCCACCTTCAGTTCGTTGGTGGGCAGAAAGGTCTTGCCGAAGCTCATGAAGACCTCGCCCTGGCGGACGGTCAGCGTGCAGAAGTTGGCATATTGAGGGGTGACGCCCTCGAAGTTCAGGCGCACCTGCCCGGGGGCGGTAACGGGCTGTTGAGGAGCGCCCGGCGCCGCCTCGGCTCGCTGCTGTCCTTCTTCCTCTTCCTCGGGTTCCTCGACCCGTTCTTCGTCCGCCATGCTTCTTCCTCCTCGACGTGAGACTAACAGGGGAAAACGGCGCAACGCGTATTGCGCGCGATGCTACGCCGCGCAAGAAAACCCGATTCTACCGCGGCATGGGCCTTCAATCAAACAAAACGGCCGTGTGCGGGCCATGCACGCAAGGATGGAGCGGGTGAAGGGATTCGAACCCTCGACACCTAGCATGGCAAGCTAGTGCTCTTCCGCTGAGCTACACCCGCCCCGGCAGAGCCGCGAACCTATGGCGTTGGTGCGAAGGGGGGGATTCGAACCCCCAATTCGCCATGCGGCGAACTAGATCCTAAATCTAGCGCGTCTGCCAATTCCGCCACCTTCGCGCTCTCGCTCCAATAGTACCCAAAACCGTGCAGCCGTGCAAGGAGAATCAGCGCCGCCGAGCGCTGCCTTGAACGGGTTGCTTTGCGCGTGTCGAGGGCGCTAAGATGGGCCACGGCGTGTGCATCCCGGAGGCGGCCGTGAACGTTCCCGTTCTGCATTGCTACGCGGATCACAAGTGGACAGGTCCGTCGGAGCCTGTTGCGCAGCTCTGCCTGGAACTGTCCCGGCGCGGATGGCCTTCGGATCTGGCCTGCCGGGGTTCGGAGAGCCTCGAGCGGCCCGGACTTGCCGAGCGAGCGCGGGAGATGGGCGTCCGCGTCTTCGACGACCTGCGGCTCCGAAGCGGCCTGAATGCGTGGCACCACGTGCGGGACGCCCGGCGGCTGGCCCAGCTCGTCCGGGAAGGCGGGTATCGGATCGTCCATTGCCACGGCACGTGGGACCACGTAGTCGCCTGCCTGGCGCTGAGGCGGCTGCCCGGCATCCCACTGGTTCGGACCGATCATCGAGGGCGCACCTACAGGCGCAGCCTGCTCTGGCGCCTCTTCTACGGCCCGCCAGTGACGGATCACCTGATTGTACTGAGCGACCGCTACAGGATTCAGGCCGTGGACCGAATGGGCCTTGCCCCGCCCATGGTGACGACCATCAGGGGCGCGGTAGACACGGACGAGTTCCGTCCCGTGCCTGAGCGGGCGGGGGTCCGGGAGCGGCTCGGCCTCGGGCCGGGGGATGTCTTGATCGGCGTCGTCGCCCGCGTCCAACGCCACCGCCGGTTCGAGGTGTTGCTGGAGGCCGCCCGGGCCGTGCAAGGGCGCAACGGCAGCGTCAAGATCGTCGTCTGCGGGCGAGGCACGCACAAGGAAGAACTGCTCGACCGGCCCGTCGAGGAGATGGGCCTTCAGGAAACGGTCATCCCGCTGGGCTACCGCAGGGGGGACTACCGGGAAGTGCTGTCGATGTTCGACGCGGGTCTCATGCTCATGCCGGGCAGCGATGGCTCGTGCCGGGCCGCGCTCCAGATGGCAGCCATGGGCAAGCCGCTCGTCGTCGCCCGGCGCGGCGTATTGCCGGACATCGTGCTGGACGGTGAGACCGGGATTGTCGTCGGCGACAAGCCGGGCGCCCTGGCGGAAGCGATCCTCCAGATAGCGGGCGATGGGGGGCTGCGACGCCGGTGGGGTCAGGCCGCCAGGCAGCACATGTGCGAGCGCTTTTCGCTGGCGGGCCAGGTGGACGGCACGGTGGCTCTCTACGAGAGGATCCTGGGCGAGGAGCCGGCGTCCCGGGCCTGAGGGGCGCGGGCGAAGAACGCCTTCGTCGCTGCCAACGCTTCCTGCCGGTCGCGGAACACGTGGTGGCGCGTCGGCAGGCTGCGCAGGAATGTCCTGCCGTATGCTTTGGTCACCATGCGCCTGTCCGTCACGACGATAACGCCGGTGTCCGTGCGGTTGCGGATCAGGCGGCCGAAGCCCTGCCTGAAGCTGATCACGGCCTCCGGCAGCGTATAGTGGAGGAAAGGGTCGCGGCCCAGGGCGCGGAGGTACTCCGTCCGGCCTCGAACGAGGGGTTCCGTGAAGACGTGAAAGGGCAGCTTGGTCAGCACCAGGCAGCTCAAGGTCTCGCCCGATATGTCCACGCCTTCCCAGAAACTCCGCGTGCCGAGCAGGACCGACGAAGTGACGCTGCGGAACAGGGAGGTAACGGCTTCCCGGCTGCCGCTATGGCCCTGCGCCAGCACCATGATTCCGGCCCTCTCCAGCGGCTCCTTGATGCCCTCGTAGACGGCGTCCAGCAGCGAGTAGGAGGTGAACAGCACCAGGGCTCGGCCCTGGGTGCTTTGCAGCAGGTCCGTCAGGAAGGACGCAAGCTCGTTGTCAAACGTTCTGTCGCGCCGGCCTCCCGGATCGGGCAGGAAGGTCGACACTCCGACGAGGGCCTGCCGGTCGTAATCGAACGGCGACCCGAGGGCCAGGACCCGCAGCCGGCCAGAGGGCAATTCGTCGGCGCCCAGGCGCTGCTGCACGTAGTCGAAGCTGTCGTCGACCTGGAGCGTTGCTGAAGTCAGGATGACGCACCGCTTCGCGTCGAAGAAGAAGTGCCGCATCTGGTCGGCAATCTGAAGCGGCGCGGCGTGGAGTGAGTAGAACGTGCGCCTCTCCCGTGGGGTTCTCTCCAGCCAGTAGACGTGACTTTCATCTTCTTGCTTCAGCACGAACTCCACGGCCTGGCTCACCTCGCGCAGTCTTCCGACCTGCGCGCGGAGATCGCCGGCCAGCTCTTCGGCGGCTTCGATGCTCTCGCCGGCGGCCAGCAGGGCCTCCGCCAGGTTCTCCGCTTTGTCGCCTACGGAGTGGATCGTCTGCCGCAGCCTCTCGGCCGCGCCCCACACTTCGCTTCCGGGTCCGAGGTCCGGCTGGCATTCCCGCAGAAGGAGCCTGTCCACGTAGGACGGGAACTCCGCGAAGGGCTGGGCGAGAAGCTCGAAGAACTGCCCTGCCGACTCGACCACCTCGGCTACGGCGTCCATGAGCGCGCCGCCGAGGCCGGTCAGCCTCTCCCGGCTCTTCCGGTCAGAAGGTCGCAAGCTCCGGCTCAGTTCGTACATGATGGTGGCCAGCAGCCCGCTGCCGCTCCCGTCGCGTCGCGCCCGGTTGAGGAAGTTCGTCACCCGGTACACGCTCAGGCCGTCCACGACGGTGGCCAGCGCCTCCGTCGCGACGTCCTCCAGGTTGTGTGCCTCGTCGAACACCAGGCAGCGGTAGGGCGGCAGCACGGGCTGGTCCAGGCCGAGCTCCCAGAAGAGCAGGGCGTGATTCACGACGATCAGGTCCGCAAGCTGCGCCAGGGCCCTGGCGCGCTGTACGAAGCACTTGCCGCGAAAGCGGCAGGCCCGGCCGAGGCATTCGTCCGGCCCCGTTACCACGGCTCCCGTAACCGATGGCGCGGCGGAGCTCAGCAGGAAGCCGTTGCACTCGGACAGGTCTCCGGACTCGGTCTGGGCGGCCCAGACCACCAGCGGCAGGAGGGACATGAGCTCCTCCGGCTCGGCCAGCTCCCGCTCGAAGTGGCGCATCAGATGCACGAAGCGGCGCACGCAGAGGTAATTGCGGCGCCCTTTCAGCAATGCCGGCTCGAACCTGCCCGGCAGCAGCTCCATCAGGAACGGCAGGTCTTTGCGATAGAGCTGCTCCTGGAGGTTCTTCGTGTTGGTCGAGACGAGAACCTTATCGCCGTTCGTGCAGGCCCACGCGATGGCAGGCAGCAGGTAGGCCATCGACTTGCCCGTCCCCGTGCCGGCTTCCACCATCAGGTGATGCGGTTCGTTCAGGGCCTCGCAGACGGCCCGGACCATCTCGACCTGTTCCTCGCGCTGCTCGTACTGCGGCAGACGCCTGCCGACCGGTCCGGGCGGGCTGAACATCCGCACGATCCCTTCGGTCGGGACGGGCTCGTCCGATGGCTCTTCAGAATCTTGTTTCTGCACACGAGAGAACAGGTCACGATGGTCCGCGAACAGCGCCAGCAGGTCGTCCGCCGGGCGCGCGGACAGGTCCATGTCTCCCCGTATCGACGCGGCCTGGGCGAGGAAGGGGGCCAGCGGGTCGTTCGCGGCCTCGGCGATGCGGCACACGGCGTCCAGGGCGGCAGGCGGCATCTGCGCCAGCTCGTCCATCAGCGCGTTCCAAACGCGGGCCAGCAGGCGCGCCCGGGGCAAGGCGCGCACTGCCTCGCGCGGCTCCATGCCCAGGGCTTCCGCGACTCCGTCGAGAGAGTAGTCCGTCTGCTGGGGGCGGACAATCCGAGCGAGCCGCGAAGCGTCCAGACGCTTCGGAGGTTTCGCCCCCGCCCCCTTCACGAAGTCGCCGAACGACCCGGCGCCGTAGACCACCAAAGACGTGCTCCGGGCGAAGGCAACCAGCTTCCTCAGCGCGGCTTTGGGTGCCGGCTTGCCGTGCAGGTCGGTCTGCCGGAGGCCGGTGCGCTTCCTGACCGCAGGGGACAGGGCGCTTGCCGCGGCCAGTTGCTCGAACTCGGTCGCCGGACCCTCGGCACCGGTGCGCACGGCGGCTACTTCCAGCACGCTGTCCTCGGCCGGTGAGGGACCGGTTGTCAACAGAGCGGCGAATGTCAGTGGCCTCGCGGGCATCTCTGCAGCTATTATACGTGCGTTTAGTGGCTCTGCAAGGGACGTGGCACGTTCTCGCTGGATCGGTCGGCGCCGGATTATTGCAAATCGCGGGGCCTTTGCCAATAATACGGCGCGGGCGCTGCGCCTCGGCGGTGTCCCGTCCCTGTCATTCCTGCCGGAGGCACTCATGATCGAGCGAACGATAGGTTTCATTGGCGCCGGGACGATGGCCGGCGCGCTGACGGACGGCATGCTTCGGGCGGGCGCTGCCGGCGCGGACAGGCTCTACGCCAGCGACCCGTCCGCAGAGCGCCGGAGCGCCTTTGCCGGCAGGATCGGCGAGAACGTGCTTGACGACAACGTGGCCCTCATGCACGCGTGCCGGGTAGTGGTCCTGAGCGTCAAGCCGAACGTCGTGCCCACTGTGGCGGAACAGGTCGCCGGGTACGTCACCTCCGATCACCTGATCGTCTCGATAGCCGCCGGCGTCACGCTGACGCGCCTGGCGGACTTGCTCGGCACGGACCGGCTCGTCCGCGTGATGCCGAACACGCCGGCCCTCGTCGGCGCAGGGGCGGCCGCGTACTGCAGCGGCCCGGGGGCAACCGCCGAGGACGCGGCCCTCGTGGCAGAGATGCTCGGGGCCGTCGGCCTCTGCGTGCGAGTGGAGGACGAGGGGCAGATGGACGCCGTGACGGGCCTGAGCGGCAGCGGCCCCGCATACGTCTACCTCGTCATAGGAGCCCTCAGGGAGGGCGGAGCGGCCGCAGGGCTAGACCCGCGCGTTGCGGCGGAACTGGCCGCACAGACGGCCCTGGGGGCCGCCAGGATGGTCCTGGAGACAGGGAAGGCCCCCCGGCAGCTCATAGACGAAGTGGCGACGCCGGGCGGCACCACCGTTGAGGGGTTGCGCGTGCTGGAGGAGGCCGGCGTGCCGGAGGCCTTCCGCGACGCCGTCGTCGCTGCCACGGAGAGATCCCGTCGCCTGGCGGGGGGTGGATAGGCGACCTGTCTGCTCAGTCCGACCCTTTCTGGTAGGGGCGTGACGCACGCGCGGGCGTGCGCCGCTTTCGGTCATTCCGAGGAGCCTGTCCCGCAGACGCGGGACGGAACGACGTGGAATCTCCGCTGTTGGAGCCCCGTAAGTCACGTCGCCCTTGCGGGATCAGGGCCATGGCGGCCCGGTCGGGCTACCCCACGCGGTCCATCAGCACGACGGCGTGCACCTCGACGGCCTCGCCGCGCCCGACGGGTCCGAGCCCCTCGGCCGTCCGGGCCTTGACGCTGACGCTGGACGGGGGGAGGGCAAGGATCGCCGCGAGGCGGTCGCGCATCTGCGCCTTGGCCTCGCCCAGGCGGGGGCGTTCGGCCACGATGTTGACGTCCGCGTTGACGGGCGCGAGTCCCGCCTCGTCCCGAGCCAAACGGACGGCCTCCCCGAGGATGCGGGCGCTGTCGGCGTCCCTCCACTGGTCGTCCGTGTCGGGAAAGTGCTCCCCGATGTCGCCCAGGGCTGCCGCGCCCAGGAGCGCGTCGGCCAGGGCATGCATCACAGCGTCGCCATCGCTGTGGGCGATGAGGCGGGGCTGGTCCGGAAAGCGGACGCCTCCCAGCACGAGCGTGCCGGTAGTGCCGAACTTGTGGACGTCGTATCCGATGCCTACGCGCATCTGCGCCTCCCCGAACGGGCGCGGAGTTAGTGGCCTGACCGGGGCCATTCTACTTCCCGACATGCGCCCTGTCACAGGGAGGTCGACCGGATCTGTGCGATTGACAGCCTGCCGGCGCGGCATCAGAATGGGACGACGCTTCAAGAGGCGTAGCCATGGACAACACACCCTTTTCCGAAAGCCGGGTGGAAGCGAGCGATGAGGGGCTCTGGACGGCCTTCGTCCGGGGAGACGACTCGGCGCTGGACGCCCTGGTCGAGCGTTACGGCGGCGACCTGTACTGGTACCTGCTGCTGAGCACCGGCAAGCAAGACTCGGCCGTGCAGTACCTGCGGAACGTGTGGGCAGCCCTGGCAGCCTGGCGCCGTCCGTTCGAGGGCTTCGCCAGCTTCAGGGCCTGGCTCTACGCCGTCGCCACCCAGACCTGCGTGCCCGCCGCGCATCCCGAGCCATTCGGCCTGACCGACCTGATCGACGACATTAAGAGGGGACAGCAGGTCTCACGCCGCTCGAAGCTCTTCTTTGCCCTCAAGGACATGGCCCGCGCAGTCCGGCAGCCATTCCTGCTGGTCGTCGTGGCGGGCCTCACGCTGGAGGAAGCTGCCGTCGCCTGCAACTTCACCGTCGGGCGAACGTTGAGCTCCCTTCAGAAGGCATTCCACCGGCTGGCCCGCACAGACGCTTTCAGCGGAGCGCGATCCGGACATGAGATGTAGGGATGCAGAGCGCCATATTATGCTGACGCTGCTCGGCGCCGCCGATGCGGACGCGCTGGCAGAGCTGGCGCAGCACCTGCGCGGGTGCGCCACGTGTGTACGGCGTGCGGCGCTCTACGCAGCGGTTCGGGACGAAGTGCGCCGGATGGAACCCGTGGCGCCGCCCGAGGAGGCGCGGGACTTCGTGGCCCGTGCCATCCAGGAGGCGCTCGGCGCTGGCCCGCAGGCGAGGGATGGGGGCAGGCCGCCTGCGGACCCCCGGCCCGAACGGTCTTTCGCGTTCAAGGCGTTGGTGTTCCTCGGTGCCGTCGCCGCCCTGGTGGCGGCGGTGATAGGGATGCTCCTGGCCTTTGAGGGCAAGGGCGAGCCGCAGCCGAGCATGGGCGACGCTGTCTTCTGGACAGGCGAGGTCCAGGTGAGCACGCCGGGCGCGTCCATGTGGCGTGAGCTCGGACGGAACGAGTTCCTGCCATCCGGCGCCCGGATGCGCACCGGCCCCGATTCCCTGCTGGAGGTGCGCTGCGCGGGAGTCTCGTGGCGCCTGCCCGGCATGTCGGGGATCGCGCTGGAAGGGCCTGGGGAGGCCGAACTGCTGCTGGGGCGGCTGCACGCCCGCGTCGAAGGCGGGGCGGGAGGGGACGTACGGCTCGCGACCTCCGCCGGTCTCGTCACCTGTCCCGAGGGGGAGTTCGTCGTGGCCCTTTCGATGAAACGGCTGCACGTCGGCTGCCTTTCCGGGCGCCTGTCTGTGGAGGCCGAAGGCGGCCCCGTGGAAGTGCCGCCGGGCCACGCTGCCATGCTGGCCGAAGGCGAACTCGTCGAGCCCGTGCGGCGTGCGCGGCGCGCCGACATGGCTCACTGGCTCAAGATGTTCGACGCCGGCGAGGAGGGCGGCCTGTCGGTGCGACAGTTGGCC
Organism: uncultured candidatus Brocadiaceae bacterium; assembly: GCA_964605915.1. GTDB lineage: Bacteria > Planctomycetota > Brocadiia > SM23-32 > SM23-32 > DAOVRD01. Next base: position 26,326 of record CAZSET010000016.1, read on the forward strand.
TGCGTGCGCGTTCCGGCGGAGGCCCCCATCCTGCCGCCCGAAGTGCTGATCGAAGACCTGGCGGTATCGGTCAGGGCGCGCGGACCGGTCGCCGTTGTGAGCGTTCGCGCGCGGCTTGCCAACACGGGGGCGGAAGAGTGGCGCGGGAACTTCTGTGTCGGGCAGGCGCTTCTGCCCCAGGCCATCGCGCAGGCCGGGGACGGGCCCATTGTGGTTGCGCCGGGAGAGGTCTTGTCCCACGAGTCTGTCGGAGTGTGCTTGATGAGGTCGCGCGGCGGGTTCTTCGGGCTCGGGCTGAATCCGGAGGTATGGAGTTCGGAGCCGATCGGGCGGCTGCAATTGTCTGTGCGCGCATCGGCGGACGGCGGGATAGATGAGTTCATCTGCGCCGGAGCGCACCGCACGAGGCGCCAGCAAATCGTGGACTGGTCCTGGGATGCGCGCCCCTTCAATCCCCGGCAACCGGTCGTTCTGGAGTTTGCGTTCGACGAGCCGGACGGCGTGGACGCCCTGTGGCTCTCGGGCGAGAGGGGCGCGCGGGCACTCGTGGCATGGCGGCCGGATGCGCCGGATGAGGAGTGGATCCGGAAGGGCCGGAACGTGTTCCTGGCATTCGACGCGGCAGCCGATTTCGGCCCCGGCGGCCGGGCGTACGCGCACGAGGTGCTGGAGGTCCTGTTGCGCGCACTGCCGCCGGGCTGTGCGACTGCGCTTCTGGCGTACGACGGCAAGGTCAAAAGCGATCCCGATCCGCTGGCACGGCACATGCCCGCCCGCGTCGAGGCCATGCTGTCCGCGCTGTGGAGCCTGCAGGAGGGGGGAGAGCGCAACACACGGGACTTCCTGGCCCTGGCGCTCGAATGGGCGTCCGTCCCGGAGGGGGACGGCTTGCTCGTGTTCGTAACCGGCCGGGGCGGCGCGGACGGGCCCGTCCCTGCAGTCCCGGCGCGCACCGACGGCGAGCTGCGCGTGGCCACTCTCCAGGTCGGCGCGACCGAGCTTGCAGCTGCCTATCGGTCGCTCTGCTCAGGCTCCGGCGGCGTGGCGCTCGCGCTCTCGCCGGCCGTGGCTCCCGAGCTGGCGACGCTGGACTTCCTGGGCAACCTGCGGTGGGCGGCCTTGCGGGAAGTCGGGGTTGAACTCACGCTCGGCAGGCGCGAGGGACTGGTGACCGGCGCGGCGCGGTTCGCCAACCAGCCGGTCCTGGCCCTGATGGCACCGGAGGGCCGCCGAGGGCGCGTCAGCGGACGCTGGCGTGCGGAAGCGGGCGGCGAACGGCTCACGCGCGACTTCGATCTGGAGACGCCGGCGGACGCTGAAGTCGCGGGGCCGGCGGCAGACGCGCTGATTGAGGCTCTGAGCCGCCTGTGCCGGCAGCCCGAGCCCGGAGAAGGCTGAGAGCGCCGGTGCGGCGCGCGCGCGT
>CAZSET010000017.1:0-2602 GCA_964605915.1 uncultured candidatus Brocadiaceae bacterium
CTTCGGTGCTCGCAGCCGGCCGAAGCCAGGATGGGGTTTTGCAGCAGCGCCTTAGACGTAGAGGCGGAACCAGGCCCGCGCCAGGTGGAGGAACGGCGTCGTATAGCCGTGGCCCTGTCCCGCAAGCTCCGTGTAGCTCCGCGTGCCGGGCAGCTTCTCGAACAGCGACCGGATGTTGGCCGCCGCACACGTCTCATCGAGCTGGCCCGCCGTCAGCAGTGTGGGCATCGCAAGCCGGTGCGCGTGGCTCATCACGTCGATGAGGCCGATCGCCTTCCAGGCCGCTGCGGCCTCCTCCGGATGGCGTTCGGCGATCTTCCGCAGGGGGTCCAGCACCAGTTCGTAGGCTCCGGGGAACTCTCCCTCGGCGGCCAGCAGGAAGTCCACCAGGAACGGCACGTCGGCGGCCGCGGCCCTGACCCCCTCGTCGCGGAAGATGCTGGCCAGAAGGAGCGCCGTCCCGCCTCCCTGGCTAGTGCCGAAGAAGGCGTAACGTCCCGCGTCCACACCGTCCTGCTCCCAAGACCAGAGCGTCATCGCGGCCGCCTGCGTGAGCCAGTCGACGTAGCCCTTTTCGCCCCGCGAGCGCACGGTCTCGGGCAGCACCGGCCAGGAGTCGCCCTCCTTCTTGGCCTCGTCGGGACCGTGGGGCGTTGCGTATCCCAGGGGGTTGACGTGGAGCACGTTGTATCCGTCGGCAACGAGCTCGGGGTGCGCGCTCATCTCCGCCCCGTAGCCGGGAACGTGCACGAGCACCGGTCCGTGGCCCGAGGGGCAGGGCTGCCAGAAGCAGTAGAACTCCCCGAGCTCCTCCGTGATGCAGTTCAGGTACACGCCGCCGGTGTGCCGCACGCCGAGCCGGAAGTCGTAGACCGGTGCGATCGACATGTCCACCTTGACCCGAAGGTCGCGCGCCCGTCGCAGGATTCCGTCGCACCAGGCGTCCACTTCCTCTGAGGCGGGGTAGTAATCCGACGGCCGCTCCATCTGGCTCTCTCCTTGCCGTTGATCGGGGGCACAAGGTTACCCCGTGGCGCACGCGCGTTTCAAGTCGCCATCAGGGCTGTTGGCGCGTAACGGGGGGCCTCGCAGTTGCGCGCCGGCGAGGACGACGACGAGGACGACCTCCGCGCCGTCGCCGTCAAGCCCCGTGAGGGGCGACATAGGGGTAGCCCTAGCCGCCAGGCCAGGGAAAGGCGGTGGTTACCTCCCCTGAGCCCCGCACGGGCGACATAACTGCGCGGGGCGGGGGGCCCCCGGCCAGCGATGGGGCGTCCCTATGGGACTGACCACGTGGGCGCGCGCCGTTTGATTGCCGCACCGCCGCCGCGGTAAAGTGGCCCGGCGCGCGGTCCTCGGGCTGGCGCGCGAACACGAGACGGTTCACTGGAAGCTGGCGGTGCGATGAGAACGCTCCTGCGGTTGGACGTATTGGCCGCGCCCATGCTCCTGGTGGCGGCGCTGCTTGCGGGCTGCGCGACGGGGCCGGTGGAGCAGGCTGTGGGCCCCACGGGCGACACAACGGCCCGGCCGGCGCCACCGCGCCGGCTCCCCCGACCGCGCGAGGCCGCGCCTCGGGCGACTTCGTTGCCCCCGCGCAGAGCCGAGCTTGGCCGGTCCGTGCAGGGGCGGCCCATCGAGGCGCTCGCCTTCGGCGCGTCGGCTGGGTGCGTGCTGATACTGGGCGGCATCCACGGCAGCGAACCGGCCAGCGCCGACCTGGTCGCGCGCCTGGCCCGCCACCTGGAGAGCCATCCGGAAGACTGCGCCGGCAGGCAGGTCATCCTGATCCCCCGGGCCAATCCGGACGGGCTGGCCGCCGGCACCCGCTGGAACGCCAAGGGCGTGGACGTGAACCGCAACTTCAGGACGGGGAACTTCCGGTCAAGTAGCCGTCACGGCGAGTCGCCGCTCTGCGAGCCGGAGTCGCGCGCGCTGGTGGCCGCCATCGCCCAATACCGCCCTTCCTGCATCGTCTCGGTGCATTCGCCGCTGAACTGCATAGACGCGGACGGGGGCGAGGCGTCCCGGGCGCTCGCACGCCGGATGGCCCGGGTCAGCCCGCTGCCACTCAATGACCTGCCCACCATGCCGGGCTCGCTGGGCACGTACTGCGGCGTCGAGCTCGGCCTGAAGATGATCACCTACGAGCTGGACCGCAAGGCCGTGCCCGCGGGCGATCCCGACGCCTACCTCGACGCGCACCTGGCCGCGCTTCTCCTTGCCATCCACGAGGGATAAGCGGCTCGGCCGATGTGGAGCGGACCGGTCCGTGCAAAGGGATTGCGGCGGCGCTTCAAAGACCGTATACTCCCGGTCGACCCGAGGGGAAAGGGGGCAGCCGGTATGGAGCGGTCCAGGCTCGTTCGGACGTTGTTGGTCGCGCTGGGCGTCGTTGGGGTCCTGACTATCGCCGCCGGGATCTTCGTGGTCTCGCTGCTGCGCCAGGACATGAGCAAAGTGGAGCTGAGCTTTCGCCTGGAGGCCGGCAAGTCCTACGCGTTCCATTGCGAGGAGAGTTCTGAAGTCACCGATATCACTCAGGGCAAGGAGGAAAAGAACGCCGCCACGGTCACTCTTGACTATACCTTCGAAGTGCAGG
>CAZSET010000017.1:2612-27173 GCA_964605915.1 uncultured candidatus Brocadiaceae bacterium
CCCGCGGACAGCGGATCCACCTGCTCGTGGAGCTCGTGCCCGTAGAGCGGCATGGCGGCCTCGATCCGGAGCGTATCCCGGGCCCCGAGGCCGGCCGGCTTGAGCCCGCCGTCCGCGGACGTGGCCGTGTGCAGGAAGTTGACGGCGAGGGCAACGCAGTGATCAACGTGACCTGCGACCGGATGCAGATGGAGCACAGCGGGCCAGACGGCGAATCTAGCTACGATTCGTCTGCAAGGACGGAGGTCGCCCCTGGCGTCTCGTCCCAGGTGGCGACTCTGGCTCAGGGGTTCTCAATGACGCTCTCGCCGAAGGGCCGGGTCCTGGCGTTGGAGGTCCCGGAGCCGGAGGCGAGCGACATTTTTGGGGAGGAGCCGGAGGGTCTGAGTGAGGAGCTGGCCGCGCAACTCGAGCAATTCCGGGAGGAAATGGGATCCGACTTGAGGGCCCAGCAGCAGAAGATGATGACCATGACTCTACGGATGCTGCTGGAGGGCGCGCTTGCGATATACGCAGAGGGACCGGTCGGCCCCGCCGATTCCTGGCGGCGGCAGATTGATCTGGGCGATGCGCGGCTCCAGATGCCCGTGGAGACGTTCGAGTTCAAGCGCCACAAGAAGGGACTGGCCGTCATCACGGTCCGGTCTGAGGGACGAGCGCAGTTCAGCCCGACCGGCGCGTCGAGGACGGAAACCGAGTCCGCAGGTTCCGCCGAGGGCACCATCGAGGTCGACAAGGCCACGGGCCACATATGCCGCGAAGTGGTCCAGGGGGAAATGAGCGTCTCTTCGAAGACGCGGGGCGGCCGGTCGGAGGTGTTGGCAGCTGTTGTCGAGAAGCGCACGGTTACGCTGCTGCCGAAGGAGTGAGCGCGCCGGCGAGACGCCCTGGCGCCGCACGGCTCCCTGGCCTCAGTCTGCGGCAGGCGGTGTGTCAGTCAGTGCGTCCTCGAGCAGCGACAGCACGGGGTAGGCCGCGTTGTAGTGCTTGTGCAGGAAAAGGGGACTGCGCTCCCGGTAGAGCGTCTTCCCCACGCGGTCGGCGATGGGGATGAGGATGCGCTCGTGCCTGCACAGGGCCGGCGAGACGCGGTTGACGGTGCCGGTCGTCTGCCAGTTGAGACACCCGCACGTGTTGTTGCACCTATCGCTGACCGCGCAAGTTCGGCAGGCCTCCTTCTCCCGATCTGACTCGTCGTGGATCCGGCGTCGGGCCGCTTCGTCCATTCCGTCGAACACGTTGCCGATGCACCATTGGCTGTTGGGTCCCGCCGCCGTGAACTGGACGCACGGAAAGAGGAAGCTCCGGGGGTCGACGGATATCTGCCGCTCGGCCAGCTCGCAGCGCTCCTTCCGGTCGCCGCATCCACTTCGGAGTTGCTGCCAGAAGTCCGCTACCGGTGATCTGTAGCCTGAGGCGCTCGCTCACGGATCTCACCTTCACCTTCCACGTTGCGTCACCTCTGGGATTCGGCTGCCGACCTCTGATGGGCAGTCAACATTTATGAGCGCGGCTTCAACGGGGAGCTTCGGGGAAGTGGAAGCACTGGACCGCCAGATGCACGGGCCGGGTCGGATCGTCTGGCAAGCGGAACTCGAAGGCAAACCAGCTGTCTGCGTTCTTGCCGCGGCTCTTGACGAAGCAGGTATGCTCTGACGTCCGTTCTACGATCTGCTCCAGGACAGGCCCGAGTTCTTTGTTCTTCACGAAACAGAGGATTGCCGCCTTCGAATCGCGCCACGTCAGATAGCCAAGGGCCTGGTCCATCTTCTCCAGGAACGCCTTCATACCCCCCCAGAAAGCACACTCCGCAACGAACACGTTCGCCTTCTCGTGCCGTATCAGTATGTCTGTCTTGCCACTCTTGTTGAAGGTTTCGCCCGTAGCGCTGTCGAAGTTCGGCGCCAGCATCATCAGGAACAGATCCCGCAGCGCCTCCTCATCCTTGTCTGCGTACAGGCTCGGTTGGCGCTCAGCGGCTACGCCCAGCTCGTGCGTGATCCGAAGGATCTCCTGGTAGATGGATTCGTCGAGCGCTGGTTCCGGCTGGTACGCCGTGCTCGGCGCTTGTGGCTTCACGACGACTCTCTTCCTCAGAACGGGCACGGCAAACGTCTCAGGCACACTCTCCGCCTTACGAACAGGAACGCCGAGAGAGTGCAGCAAGTCCGCTTGCTTCAGCAGTCTGGCCTTCCTGTTCTGGACAGCACGACGTGCATAGTCCTCCAGCCCGCCGTTGTACTGGTCGACCTCTCTGTGGGAGTTCTCTCCCGTCTGACGCATGGCATCCATGTTGCTGTCGGCTTCCCGCTTCACCGCTTCAGCATCGTCGCTCCAGTTCACAACATCGAACGAGACGTCTTGAGCGTTCACAGTGGCTTTAACCGTACGAACGAAATAGCTGGAAGGCCTACAGCCAAAGAGCTCACTTGAACCCGAATACGGCACGTGCCACGTAACCACCTGCCTAGTGATGTTGCCATGGCCGCGCATCGACAAGGTCCTCTCGCAGTCAGTTGCTGTGACCTTATCGAAGTACAGCTCAAGTGGCTCAACCGAATACTTCTCAACCAGGTAGGTTACATACTCCGTTTCGTTCAGGTTCAGGAGTCTGTTCCTGTTCTCAGCCTCCACCTCTGCGCTCAGCCTTTGCCTCAGCCCCTCAAGATGCTTCCGCAGCTCTCGCTCCGCGAAGATCTCCATCTTAGTCCTTCCCTGTGTGGCGGCGTGGCGGGTAGATGTGCGCGGGCCACACCTTCTGTTCGGAAATGCGGATGGAGTTGGATCCTGCGTCGGTCGGGGCACCCGGAGGAGGGTCGAGGCGGCTCTGGTACTTGGCACTGAGTTGGCGGACCCCGGCCGCGGCGGCTTCGTGCAGGAGAGCTGCATCGCTGCCGGCTAGGGATGCAGCGTGCTCGTTGAGCAGGGACTCGACGCGCTGGACGTCCCCTGTGCGGACGGCTTGACGGATCTCCTCGATCGGAGGCGCTGCCGCGGCGACGCGCAGCGCGAACATGATGGCCAGCACCAGAAGGCCGGCTCGGCCCCGGTCCCGCGCGCTCATGGCAAAGACCCCTCTCACGTGGATAACGCGAGGCCCGGACGGCCGGGCATGGCCCGAGCGATCGCGGCCCTCACCGTGCGCTATTGTAGCACTTGCGGGCACGATGTCCAGCCTTTCTTTCGGCCCCGGCCCGGCGCCGTTGCAGAAGGGCATGCCTGTTCCAGCAATCGTAGCGCCGCCATCCCTGGCGGCAACGTGCCGGCTGGAAGCCTGTGCGCCTCGGGCGCGCCGATGTGGAGATTCCTCGTTCGCCGGACGGCGAACTCGGAATGACATGTTGCGGCCGCAGCGCGGCATCCCGGGCCGCCCCTGCTCAGAATAGGGAAACGGCTCCCGCCGACCATCGGGCAGGAAAAACCTTCAACCAAAGCCTTGACAGCAAGGCTTTGCGCCCGTATAATGAACGCCATTCACTTAGTGACTGGCGTTTGGGAGCGGCATGGGCACCCGGCAGCGACGCGAACGAGAGAAGCTCAGGCGGCGTAAGGACATCCTTCGCGCCGCCCGCACCGCCTTCTGGCAGCACGGCTACGCCGGCACGACCATGCCGCAGATCGCCGAGGCGGCCGAGCTGGCGCCCGGCACGCTTTACCTCTACTTCCCCAGCAAGAGCGCCCTGTACGCGGAGCTGCTGGTGGAGGGCTACGACCTGCTGCTGGGACGGATCGAGGAGGCGTTGGGCGGCCATGCCGATCCCCGCAGGCAAGGCGAGGCGCTGGTGGACGTGTTCTTTCAGTTCGCGCGCGACAGCTCGGAGTACTTCGACATCATCTTCTTCGTGATCCAGAGGGAGAGCGGCCGCAACGTGAGCGAGGAGCTGGAGCCCGAGCAGGTCGAGCGACTCCACGCCAAGGAAGCCGCCTGCAAGGATCTCGTGGCCCAGGTGCTGGAGCGGGCCGGATACGACGGCTCCGCAGCCGACCAGCAGGCGACCATCGACGCGATGTGGAGCATGTTGGTGGGGATCGTCTTCGTGTTCCGCAAGGCCGGCCCTGACAGGTTCGCGGAGGTGACCGCACAGGCGAAGCGGGTCCTCGTCGACGCGGTCTTTGCCGGGCGATAGGCACGGTTCGGGGTTCGTAAAGGGACGAGGTAGCGGTGGGATGCCGGCAGGAGCGTTCATTGAAGGAAGGCAGCGCCCGGCCTATAATGGAAGTTCCGCCGGGGGGGCCCTGCCGTCCGTACCCACGGAGAGGGTGCACGACGCGATATCCCGCGAATGCCCGGCGTTCCTGCGGCGTATCTGATGGAGGAGAAGAACGCGCATGATCGGTTGGCTTGATCCCACGTTTGTGTTGCTGATCCCGCCCATGCTGCTGGCGATCTACGCGAGCAGCAAGGTGAGGCGCACGTTCGCGAAGTACGCGCAAGTGCCCGCGTCATCCGGCGCGACCGGCGCCGAGGTGGCGCGCGACATCCTGCAGAGGAACGAGCTGTGGAACGTTTCGGTGGAGCCCGTGGAAGGCCAGTTGAGCGACCACTATGACCCGCGCAAGAAGGTGCTGCGGCTGAGCGAACCGGTTTACGGCTCGCGGAGCCTGGCCGCTTTGGGCGTGGCCGCGCACGAGGCCGGGCACGCCGTGCAGCACGCGGACGGCTACGTGCCGCTGAAGCTGCGGCAAGGCATCTGGCCGGTCGCCGCATTCGGCACGAACCTGGGCCCGGTCCTGGCCATCATCGGCATCATCATGCTGGCCATGACGGGCGGCGCGGCGCAGTGGGCGGCCCTGATCGCGCAGGCGGGCATCCTGCTGTTCGCCGGCGCGACGGTGTTCGCCGTGATGACGCTACCGGTAGAGTTCAACGCCAGCCGGCGGGCGCTGCGGGCTTTGGAGGCGTCGGGATTCGTGACGTCGGCCGAACGGCCGCACGTCAAGAAGGTGCTGGACGCGGCGGCGCTGACGTATCTGGCCTCCGCCTTCGTAGCCATCATGATGCTGCTGCGGTTCATCCTGTTGTTTGCCATGGTTTCACGGCGTGACTAGCCGTCGGGGCCGGAGGATGCCCATGGGAATGACGATCACCGAGAAGATACTGGCGGCCCATTGCGGCCGGGACCGAGTGGAGCCCGGCGAGTACATCATCGCGAACGTTGACCTGTGCCTGGGCAATGACATCACGGCGCCGATCGCAATCGAGCAGTTCGAGAAGGCCGGCTTCGGCAAGGTCTTCGACAGGAGCCGCATCGCGCTGGTGCCCGATCACTTCACGCCGAACAAGGACATCACGACGGCGACGCGCTGCGTGGAGCTCCGCAACTTCGTCCGGAAATACGACATAGAGCATTACTGGGAAGTCGGGCGCGTGGGCATCGAACATGCTCTCCTGCCCGAGCAGGGCCTGGTCGGTCCCGGCGACCTGGTCATGGGGGCCGACTCGCACACGTGCACTTACGGCGCGCTGGGTGCGTTTTCGACCGGCGTCGGCAGCACGGACCTGGCAGCGTGCTTCGCGACGGGAACGGTGTGGCTGCGCGTGCCCGAGTCGATGAGGTTTCAGTTCTCGGGCGAGCTGCCGCGCTGGGTGGGCGGCAAGGACCTAATCCTCTACACCATCGGGCAGATCGGCGTGGCCGGTGCCCTTTACCGCGCCATGGAGCTCTGCGGACCGACCATCGAGAACCTGCCGGTGGACGATCGGCTCACCATGTGCAACATGGCCATCGAGGCAGGGGGCAAGAGCGGCATCATCGCGCCGGACCGCATCACGAAGGAGTATTGCGAGGGCCGGCTCAAGCGCCAGGCGACCGACTACGCCAGCGATCCCGATGCCTCGTACGTCGAGACCTGCGAATGGGACGTGAGCGGCCTGAGCCCGCAGGTGGCCGCGCCGTTCCTGCCTTCAAACACTCACCCGGTGGAAGAGCTGGCCGACGTGGCCATGGATCAGGTGGTGATCGGCTCCTGCACGAACGGTCGCATCAGCGACTTGAGGATGGCGGCCGAGATACTGCGGGGCAAGAAAGTGGCGCCGACGGTGCGGGTCATCGTCCTGCCGGCCACGCAGGATATCTACAGGCAGGCGCTTGAGGAGGGTCTGATCGGCGTGTTCATCGAGGCGGAGGCGGCGGTCTCGACGCCGACCTGCGGCCCCTGCCTGGGCGGCCACATGGGCGTGCTGGCCGCAGGGGAGCGTGCGTTGGCCACCACGAACCGCAACTTCCGCACCCGCATGGGCCACGCCGACAGCGAAGTGTATCTGTGCAGCCCGGCGGTGGCTGCGGCCAGCGCCCTGACCGGCCACATCACCCATCCCGACGAAGTGGCCGATTGATCCTGAGGAAGCGAAGATACAAGGGGCAGCAGAATGCCGCGTTACCTGGGACTAGATGTCGGCTCGATCAGCGTGGACCTGGTCGTAATGACCGGGGACGGCGAGATCCTCGATTCGCGCTACGTGAGGACGTTCGGCCGTCCCCTCGAGGTCGGGCTGGCGCAGCTTGAGGACGTCCTTGAACGGTTCGATGACATAGAGGGCCTCTGCGTGACGGGCAGCGGCGCCAGGATGATCGCCAAGCTGCTCGGCGTGCCGTTCATCAACGAGATCGTGGCGCAGAGCAGGGCCACGGCGTTCCTCGAGCCCGGCGTCCGCACCATCATCGAGATAGGCGGCACGGAGTCGAAGCTCATCCGGCTGGGGCGCGGCGAGGACGGCTCGATCCGCGTCGAGGACTTCGCGATGAACGCCATCTGCGCGGCCGGCACGGGCTCGTTCCTCGATCAGCAGGCCTCGCGCCTGAAAGTCAGCATCGAGGAGTTCAGCCGCCTGGCGCTCAAGAGCGAGAAGCCGCCCCGCGTGGCCGGGCGCTGCTCCGTGTTCGCCAAGAGCGACATGATCCACCTGCAGCAGCAGGGCACGCCCGATTACGACATCATCGCCGGCCTCTGCTACGCCATGGCGCGCAACTTCAAGACCAGCGTCGGGCTGGGCAAGGAATTCCTCAAGCCCATCGCTTTCCAGGGAGGCGTGGCCGCCAACGTCGGCATGGTGCGCGCGTTCAGGGACATCCTGGCACTCAAGGACGGCGAGCTGATAATCCCGGACTACTTCAACTGCACGGGCGCCATCGGGGCCGTCCTCCAGACTCTGGACGAGGGACGCGACTGCTCGTTCGATGGCCTCGAGCCGCTGCGCGGCTACTTGAGCCGGCCGCACACTGAGGCCGAGACGCTCCCCAAACTTGAGGGCGACGGCTATGCCGTGGACATCTCCACGCGCCCCCTGCCCGAGGGCGACGGCAAGATCGAGGCCTACGTCGGCGTGGACGTTGGCTCCATCAGCACCAACGTCGTCGTGATCGACAAAGATCGGAACGTGATAGCGCGCCGTTACCTGATGACCGAGGGCCGGCCCATTGAGGCGGTCAAGAAGGCGCTGTACGAGGTGGGCGAGGAGATCGGCGACAGGGTCGTCGTGCGCGGGTGCGCCACCACGGGCAGCGGGCGGTACCTGACCGGGGAGTTCATCGGTGCCGACGTGATCAAGAACGAGATCACCACGCACGCGCGCGGGGCCGTCGAAGCCGATCCGACCGTGGACACGGTCTTCGAGATCGGCGGCCAGGACGCGAAGTACATCTCGTTGGAGAACGGCACGGTGGTAGACTTCGCGATGAACAAGGTCTGCGCCGCCGGCACGGGCTCCTTCCTTGAAGAGCAGGCGGAACGACTGGGACTAAGGATCGAGGAGGAATTCGGCGCCGAGGCCCTTTCCAGCGACGCGCCCTGCAAGCTCGGCGAACGCTGCACCGTCTTTATGGAAAGCGACCTGAATTACCATCTGCAGCGGGGCGTGGCGCGCGACGACCTGGTCGGGGGCTTGAGCTACTCCATCGTCTATAATTACCTGAATCGCGTGGTCGAGGATCGAAAGATCGGGGACGTGATCTTCTTCCAGGGCGGAGTGGCCTTCAACCGAGGCGTCAAGGCTGCTTTTGAGGCCGTCGTGGGCAAGAGCGTGGCCGTCCCTCCCCACCACGACATCCTGGGGGCGATCGGAGCGGGCCTCATAGCGCAGGAGAACGCGGAAGGCGAATCAACCTTCCGCGGATTCGACCTGCGCGACGTCGAATACCAGTTGAAGACCTTCGAATGCAACAAATGCTCGAACCGCTGCGAGATCCACCAGGTTTCCATCGAGGGCCAGAAGCCCCTCTACTACGGGAGCCGGTGCGGCCGGTTCGACGAGGACAAGAAGCACAAGAAAGGCGAGCATCTGCCGCAGCTGTTCGTCGAACGCGAAGACGCTCTGTTGAACACGTATGCCAAAGAAGCGCCGGACGAGCCGCTCGGCGTCACGGTGGGCATCCCCCGGGTGATGACCTTCTTCGACCTGTATCCCCTTTGGAAGGCTTTCTTTACGGAAATCGGCTGCCACGTGGTGCTCTCGACGCCGACGAACAAGAACGTCATCCGTCAGGGCGCCGAGGCCATGACCACCGAGACCTGCATGCCCGTCGCCGTTGCCCACGGGCACGTGCTGGACCTGTTGGAGTCCAGCGTTGACTACGTCTTCGTGCCCAGCGTAGTCGACCTCGAGCACGAGGCCGAGGGAGTCGTTCACTCCTTTGCGTGTCCGCTCTCGCAGGGATTGCCGTATCTGCTCCGGTCGGCGTTCGAGTTCGACGGGTTGGGTCCCGATCTGCTTGCGCCGATATTCCATTTTGAGCGGGGCCGGCCCGTCGTCAACGAGAGGCTGCGCGAGTTGGGTCGCATGTTTGGGGTCGGGCGCTCCCGTGTCGAGAAGGCCATCCGGGCGGCGTGGGCTGCGCTGGACGAGTTCCGAAGAAGGATCCGCGAGCGGGGCCTACAGGTGTTGGCAGACGTGCCGGAGGACGAGCCGGCCGTCGTCATCATCTGCCGGCCTTACAATGGGTGCGATCCGGGCGTGAACCTGGCCATTCCCGAGACATTGCGGAACCTGGGCGTACTGGCCATTCCGCTGGACATGCTGCCCCTCGAGCTCGACTCGCTCGCGGAGCAATTCCCCCACATGTACTGGAAGTACGGGCAGAAGATACTGGCGGGCGCACGTTACCTGGCCGGCAAGAGCAACCTGCACGCGCTCTACATCACGAATTTCCGGTGCGGCCCCGACTCGTTCATCAGCAAGTTCTTCGGCCGGATTCTGGGCGAGCCGTACCTGACCATCGAGATAGACCAGCACAGCTCGGACGTGGGAGCGGTGACGCGCTGCGAGGCGTTCGTGGACAGCCTCCAGAGCATGCGCCCTTCGGCACGAAAGAAGGCCGGGGGGCAAAACATGTTCTTCGACATTCGCCATAGCTCACGCCGAACTACGCTCTACATCCCCCACATGGACGACCATGGCGTCGTGCTGGCCGGTCTGCTCAGGACCTGTGGCGTGGACGCCGAAGCGCTGCCCGTTTCGGACCGCCGAAGCCTGGAGCTGGGGCGCAAGTTGACCACGGGCAAAGAATGCTATCCCTGCATACTGACGACGGGCGACATCGTCAAGAAGACGCAGGAGGCGGACTTCGATCCCGACCGCGCCGCCTTTTTCATGGCGCAGGCCAACGGGCCCTGCCGCTTTGGGCAGTACCATGAATTCCACCGCATGGTACTGGACGACCTTGGCTATGAGCGCGTGCGGCTCGTCGTGCTCGACCAGACGGACCAGTTTGCCTCGCATATGGAAACGTTCGGTCCCGAGTTCTACCGCACCTGCTGGGACCTGATCCTTATTGTGGACTCCATGCAGAAGATGGTGCGCGAGATACGCCCCTACGAGATCGAGGAGGGCGAGACGGATCGCGTCTACTGGGAGTGCATGTGCGACCTGACGAAGGTGGCCGAGCGAAAGGGCGATTGCCTGGCCGGGGCCGCCCAGATCCGGCAGCGGCTCGAGGCCATCCCGACCGACCGAAGCCGTCCCAGGCCGCTGATCGGCGTGGTGGGCGAGATATACGTGCGGAGCAACGAGTTCGCGAACAACTTCCTGGCCAGGAAGCTCGAGCGCCTGGGCGCGGAGGTAGCCCTGCCTCCCTTCCAGGAATGGCTCAACTACATCGCCCACAGCAGGCGTGCCAAATGCTGGCAGGACGGAGCAGTCTGGGGCTTCGTGCGCGAATGGATCAATGAGTTCGTCGCCCGGTGGGACGAAACGCGCATCGCCCGCATCTTCCGCGGCGCGGTTCGCCACTTCGCCCGGGAGGCCTCAACGGCCGACGTCCTCGAACTGGGCGCCGCGTACCTGGACCCCAGCGTCGAAGGTGAGGCTATCCTGAGCATGGGCCGCGCCGTGGAATACGTTCATGACGGTTTCGACGGCGTGATCAACGTTGCGCCGTTCGGCTGCATGCCGGGGGCGCTGGTGGACGGCCTGTTGGAGAGGTTCAGGCACGACTATGACGGCATCCCGCTTCTGAAAGTGGCCTATGACGGCGTGGAACAGCCCGGCGAGGAGACGCTGCTGGACGCCTTCGTTCACCAGGCACTGCAGCACATGGGAGCCCGCCTGGCCAGAGGCGAAGCCGTCGGCCAGTCCGCGCGTTGACGCAGGCAACCTTCTGCCGAAAGGACTGCAGATGGAAGGGAAGTGCTGGAAGTTCGGCGACGACGTGAACACCGACGAGATCATTCCCGCCCGCTACCTGAACCTTATCGACGAGAAGGAGCTGGCCGCCCACTGCATGGAGGGGATCGCCCCCGACTTTGTCCGGAAGGCCCAGGCGGGCGACGTCATCGTGGCGGGCCGGAACTTCGGCTGCGGCTCCTCGCGCGAGCACGCGCCGCTGGCCATCAAGGCATTCGGCATCGCGTGCGTCGTGGCCGAGTCCTTCGCGCGGATCTTCTTCCGCAATGCCGTCAACATCGGGCTTCACATCGCCGAGTGCCCGGAGGCTGCACGGGAGGCCGAGACGGGGGACGTGCTGGCGGTGGACTTCGCCGAGGGCACGGTCGTTAACCGTACCAGCGGCAAGAGCTACGAGTTTCCCGCCTTCTCGCCGGAACTGCAAGCCATCATCGACGCCGGCGGCCTGATCCCCTTTACCCGGCAGAAGCTGCGCGGCTGAAGCGGGTGTGCCGCGCGCGGATCGCGAGGGCGGGGTCAGTCCGGCTTCCAGCCCCACATGGTGCCGTCCTCGGGCAGCATGTTCCACACTTCCATGCCGGCCCCGGCGAGGCGCTCGTGCTCCTCGTCGCTGAGGTACACGTCCAGCGCGCCCAGGTTAGCCAGCCAGTGGCGCCACTTGCTGATGCCGACGATGGGGGCCGTGACGCCCTCGGTCATCAGCAGCCAGGCCAGCGCAATCTGGGAGCTGGTGCACTCATGCTGGTCGGCGATCTCGTCGACCAGGGAAGCCACCTCCCGCGCCTTGCTGAAGACGGGTTCCTGGAAGAGCACGTTGCTCTTGCGGATGCCCGTCAGCTCCTCCTCGGTGCGGCTGAACCGCCCCGTCAGCAGGCCCTGGGCGAGGGGGGAATAAGGAGTGACGGCGATGCCGTTCTCCCGGCAGAACGGGAGCACGTCCGGTTCGATAATGCGCCAGAGGATGTTGTAGGGAGGCTGAAGGCTCACCACGCCGCGCGCGGCGGCTACCTTCATCTGCTCGAGGTTGAAGTTGCTGACGCCGATCTCGCGAACCTTGCCCTTCTGTCGCATCTCGAGCATCTTGTCCAGGAACCTCTCCAGGGACATGCTCGGCCGCGGCCAGTGCACGATGTAGAGGTCCAGGTAGTCCGTTTGGAGGTTTGCGAGTGCCTTGTCCAGGCTTGGCTCCACTTTCCCGGGCTCGCACTGCATGATCTTGGTGGCCACGATGGCGCGCTCCCGCCGGTCCCCCTCGGCCAGCGCGCGGCCGAGCACCTCTTCCGCGTGCCCCCGGCCGTAGCCGTGGGCGCTGTCGAAGAAGTTGCACCCCGTGTCCTGCGCCTGGCGGATGAGCTCTATGCCACGCTCATCGTCGTCCGGCCCCCAGCCTTCGTCGCCGCCCATGTTCCACGTGCCCAGACATAGCCTGGAGATTTCGATTTCCGACTTGCCCAATGGCAGATAGTCCATTCCCGATCTTCCCCTTCCCGTGCTCTATGAAGATACCGGCTTCTGCGCCAGCCCCGTGCATCTGACCGGCCCATGGTTGCCCCGGCGCGCGGCGGCTCCGGCGGGCGGGTCGTTCAACGCTCCTGGTCCGGGGAGTCCGGTTTTCCTGAGAGCGGGGCTGCCTGCCACTGCGTCCTGGGGACCGACCCCCAGAGCAACTCCAGGTCGTAGGTGCGCCGTGCCACGGGGTCGAACAGGTGTATGACGGCCTCGCCCAGATCGATCAGCACCCAGCCGGCCTCCGCCTCTCCCTCAACGCCCAGGATCTCCCTGCCCAGGGACTTCATCCGGGAGAGGATCTCGTCGGCTATTGCCCGTATCTGCCGCTCGTTGCGCGCGGTTGCGATGATGAAGTAGTCGGTGAAGAAAGCCAACTGGCCGACGTTGAGCACCAGGATGTCCTCGGCCTTGCGTTCATCGGCCAGTTGTGCACACGTGCAGGCCAGGGCCTCAGCATCGTCCGTCACGGACGGTTTAACCTCCTATTGGTCCAGGGCGTCTGGGCCGGCGCAACGCCAACAAGCAGGGGCGATGTCGCCGGAAGGCCGCGTTTGCAGCCGAGCTCCCCGACCTCGCCCCAAGGCGAACACCACCCATTGCCCTCCACGCATCCTGCTCTGGCGCAACATGCTGCCGAGAAACCGATTATAGGGCTCCGCAACCATTCTTTCAAGCGGTGGAGGTCAACGCCTCTTCGCCGGCAGGCAGGGCGCGGGGGAAAAAGAGCCCGATCGGCTGTGGCCTCTGCCGACCGGGCGAACATGCCAGGGCAAGAGGACGCGGATCAGTTGCTCTCCATGCCCAGATTCTCACGAATGGTCGCGGTCCCCTTCAGGCCGGGTTTGAGCCTCAACGCCTGGGTGAAGACCTGCTTGGCACGATCCTCATCACCCACACGGCAGTGGACCTCGGCGATCTTCTTCAAGATGAAGGCTTTCTCGCTCTTATCGAGGTCGAACTTCAGGATGCGCTCGTAGCAGGCAATCTCCTCTTCCGGCGTCCGGGCCTCGCGCGGCAGCTTGCGGCTATAGAGTTTCTTGATGCGTTCTTTGACGTCTTCGAAGAAGTATCGCTGCCGGGGCGGTTCCTTCTCCCGCTCGTAGAGCTCTTCGTAGAGCTCGGCAGCTTCCCGGAATCGGCCCGCGCGTTCGCACTGCTCAGCCAGAAGGAACAGGCAGTCCAGGTAGTCCTTCACCTCCAGGTGATCGGCCAGGTGGAAGTCCTCGCGAAGCTTGAGCTGGTCGTAGGTGTTCAGCGCCCCGCGGCCGTGGCCGGTAATCAGGTCGTCCAGTATCCGCTCGGCGTACTCCTTCAGCGTGCGCGCCTCGGAGCGTTGCGCCTCCTGGACCATGGCCGGCGTTGCCTGCATAAGCACGTCGTAGCGGGCCCGCTCGCGCTCGTTGCTCAACACGCGATAGGCGGCAATGACCTCCTTGAGCTTCTTGGCTGCTGCCGCGCCGCCCTCGGGGTTGGTGTCCGGATGGTACTTCTTGGCCAGCCGGCGGAAGGCCTGCTTTATCTCCGGCTGGGTGGCGTTGCGATCAATGTCGAGGATGTCATAGTACGTGTCTTGATGAGAAGTGGACATGATTGTCGCCAAGCGCCTGCGGTGAAAAATGTCGGAGCCCAGTGTCCCTATCCGGTCCGGGCGTGCGGGATCACGCCTGACCCCAACAGCACACGATCAATACGTACCTGCCGGCCGCTGCCTTCTCTTGTTAGTGCATCTCCGGCAGCGGAGGTTCACCCCTACAACTCAACTTCTTGGGCGGAGCCCCCGTTCCTTTCCCGGAGCGGATACCTTACCACACGCGCTCGAAATAGTCAATCCCTGAATCGCGCGTGATCGCCCGCCACCGGGCCGCGTGCTTGCGTAAGCGATTGCTGGGGAATGCCTTAGCGCATTAGCCAGATCCCGTCTGGGCCTTGCGCGCCCCCCTTGCGGGGGACAGCGGTGGGCGGCGGCTCGTAACAGGCGTGCCGGTGGCCGCGTCCTCGGCGCGCCCCTGACCTTTCCGGCCCACCTGCCCGCGCGCGCTTGCGTGGCGGCGCCGCCGCTGCGCCCCGAGCTGCGCCGTCTGCCAGAGCGGCCCTTCCCCCCTTGACAGAACCGCACGGCCCGCCTAAACTTCCGGTGAGACAGCAGGGCTAAGGAGAGGACCTAAGAATGGCTGCAAACGTTAAGTGCACCAACCCCGAGTGCGGCGCCGTCTTCCAGGTTGAGCGCGTTGAGGTAGGGGAAACGGTGGTCTGTCCGGAGTGCGGCTCCGAAGTGGAGGTGCGCGAGGAGTTCGGCGACGAATTCGACACCTCCACCACCGAGGAACCGGAAGAGGGGGGCAAGATCTGGCATCCTGCGCGCCAGCAGTGTCCCAACTGCGGCGCCGTGCTGGGCGTACGCGCCGCGTTCTGCCCCGAGTGCGGCGCCGACATCAGGACCGGCGCCGTTGCGGCAGTGGGGGAGGCGAAGAGGAAGTTCGACTTCACCCCCTTCCTGATCGGCGGCGGCGTCATCGTTGCGCTGGGCATCCTGGTGGTGCTTGTCGTGTTCGCCGTCAAGCTCATAGGCCAGCGCAAGGAGGAGGCCCAGCAGGCGGCCCAAGCGGGGGGGGAAGCGCCCGTCGCCCGCGTCGCGGCCCCCGTTGAGCAGGAGGTCGTGATACTCAAATTCGAGATGCCGCAGCATCTGCTCAATCAACTGGCCGCGCAGGAGGAGGCTGATCGGGAGGTCGTCGAAGCATATCTTGAGCGCCTGCGCGACACGCTCGGGCGAGTGCGCACGGCCGAGCCCGAGGAGATGGCACGGAGCTGGGCGGAGCTTTACGCTTACTGCCTGGATAACGGGCTCCAGAGCGAGGCCGAGCAATGCTGGTATCAGGCGGTGCGCCTGCGCCCCACCAGTCCGGAGGTGAACGCGGCGCTCGGCAGGACGGACACCTTCGACGGGAAACCCGTTACTCCCGAGCAGAAACGGTTCCTCGAGGGACTGCGGGTTAGTCTGCGCATCGTTAACCAGAACCCCGATTTGGCCAACCATGCCGTCCGCGTTTCCGGCGTGGGGCAGGCGCCCCTGCCATTGGGCGCCGTTGCCCGGTTTCAACCCGAGCCGGGGGAGCTCCGCGTCGAACTGGTGCGCGGAGATGAGCCGGACTCGGTGGCCGAGGAGTTCTGCCTGACCGTCCACGCTGGCCTGGACTACCTGGTCGAACTGCGCAGTCCGTTGAGCGTTTCGCACTTGCCTTTCGAACCCCTGGCCAGCATCTACAGTGCCGTGGAGGGCGGGCAGGCCGTCGAAGGCGTAAAGGTGGAGCGGAACGGGCAGGGCGACATCCTGTCGGCCGAAGCGGGCTCGCTCCGCCTGGCCGGCTCTGAGGATAAGCCCCTGAGGATGCAGTTCGGGGCCCGGGGCGGGGACCTGACTGTCATGGGCACCATGACCGTCGGCGACCCCTATGGAGATGAAGGCCAGGAGGCGCTCTACGGCAGCTCCAGGAGATCACTGCGGTTGGCCGTCGACAACAGCGCCAGGACGGTGGGCCTGTTGAGCGGCACCTACTACAGGCTGCGGGCGGATCTGGCGGCAGGCCTCTGGGGGGCTTTAGGCGCGGCAGAAGGGGACTTCGCCTCCGAATGGGCTCGCCGCAAGCTTAGCGCTTACGTTGAGGAGGTCGACCGAGAAAACGTCGAGGCGGAGGCCGAAGGCCGGCTGCGCGGCGAGTGGGAGGCACAGGAGCGCGCGGTTGACCGGCTCAGTGAATTCCGCCGGGCAATGGACGAAGTCCTCACCTACCAGAAGGAAGCGTGGCGCCAGCCCCATTACAAGGACAGGCTGCGGGTGCTCGGGCTTCAGGACCGGCAGGAGTTCGTCTGTCTGAACTGGCCCCGGTTCCGTTCGAGTCTGGCCGCCCTGACGGAAGGCTCTTACGAGGGCATCCTGGGACAGCTTGAGGTCATGGGAGGCACGGCTCAGACGTCGGGCCGGGGGGCAGAGCGTCGTGGGCCGGCCACTGGCCTGCCCCGGGGAGCGTCCGTTCCGACCGGCGTGAGAGGCAGGCCATCCTATGGGCAGGGGGTGGCCCAGCGGGTGCGCCGCTCGCCGCTCCATCCCGACCCCGTCGTGCTGGACGGGGACGCCCGCCTCTACGTCCTCATGAAGATACTGCCGCTGCTGCCCGATTCCGTGGCGCTGGCCCAGGTGAAGGAGAACGAGGCCCAGCTGGCGCCTGAGGATTGGACTGCCGCCATTGTCTCCCTGGAAGCGATCGGCACCCCCGAGGTCGTCGACTACCTGGGACAGCTCAGCCAGGAGGCGCCGGCGACCGACGTCGTCACGGCGGCCCTGCTCTCGCTGGGCGCCATTGGCACACCGGAGGCGCTAGAGTACTCTGACAGCCCGGCGGTGCTGCCTGCCGTCCGGACCGCGTGCGTGGCGGCCAAGGCCGTCGCGGGGGATCCCGAGGCGCTGGAGGAGCTGCCCGGGTTCCTGGCCGCAGCCGACGTGAAGACGAAAGGCACGTTCCTGGACTTCGTCTCCGGTGTGGACACCCCGGCATCGGTCCTCGTGTTCTCCCATGTCATCGATGCCTATTCCGACGCGAAGAGCCAGGCCGTCGTCGCCGCCGCGCTGGCCCGGATTGGGGGGCGCGTTGCGATGGCGGAACTTGCCCGCCTTCTGGGCAAGTCCAGCGAAGCCTTCCCGGAGGCGCTGGCCGATGTGGACGCGGAAGAGGCGGTCCTTCTGGTTCGGCCTCTGGGCCAGCTTGTCGGTGCGGGCAAGGGCGGCAAGGAGGCCGTAGATCTGCTGGGCCGGATGCATTCTGAGATGGCTTTCGCCTGCTTGAAAGGGGGCATGCTGAACAGCTCCAACATGGCGGCGCTTCAGGCACTGCTGGGAGACGGCTCGCCCGAGGCACTGGAGACGGCCGTTTCGGGCGCCCATCTGGTCGATGTCGCAGTGCTGGCGGGCATTGAGGATGCCTGGTTTGAGCTGGACGAGGAAGCGGGAACCACAGCATGGCGCGAAGCCGTAGACTCGGGGCGCGCCGGACGCTTCCTGGAGGCGGTCGTCACGCAGGGCAGGGATCCGAAGGTCAGGATAGCGGCCGCCGCGATGCTGCAGGAGGTCGGACAGCCGCCGGCGGCGACAACGGTGGCCGCTCTGGCCAGGGAAGTGAAAGCGACAGCCGCCGCTCCTCCGGCCAGGCGCCGGCGGATGGGTCCGCCTATGGGCCCCCCGGTCGGCGTCGACATGGGCCGTCCGCCGGGCCTGCCTTCTGGGCCTCCTGGGGCGGGGCGGCAGGCCAGCGTCAGCGTGTATAAGCCCGAGGGCTTCAATCAACCCGAAGGCGAGCCCATCGTCCCTGAGGGATTCCAGCTCGAGGCCAAGCCGCAGCTCTACGCACTGGGCCTGCTCATGCAAAGAGGGGGCGAAGAGGCGGCAGAGCAACTGCGGCAGCTTGCGGAAGGCTACGAGGCCCTGGGATTCAGGACGGCGGCCATGCGCGCGCTGGGCGCCACCGCCGAAGAGAGCGCCCTGGCCTTCCTGAGGCAGAGGGCGACGGTGCGCAAGGAGGAGTATCAGGACGTGGCCGAGGTGGTGGCAGAGCTCCAGGACCGACTGGCGGCCCTGCAAGGGCTCGGCGTGGGCAGGGATACGGCCTTCCTGCCTCAGTTGTACGATGCACTGCACGAGGAGCCGCCCCACCAGGATGCCATACTGACGCTCAAGGATGACTATGAGAACCTGAGCGCCTGGTGGCAGGTCCGGCTCTGGATAGGTGCCTGCGACTGCCTGACCGAGATATGCCGTCACAGGCAGCTCATCGAGCTGACGGCCGACAGCGAGCTCCAGAAGCAGATGGCCCGAAGGTTGATGGCTCTGATCGAGCAGCCGGGCACCCAGCGCCCCTCGCTTTCCGCGGCCCGCGATGAGCTGAAGGCGGCGGCCCTTCGGGCCTTCGGACGCTGTGCCAGCCTCCATGATGAGAGCGAGGCCCTGGTGCTCAAACGGCTGGCGATGAGCGTGCGTCCGGCGCAAGGGGAGGGCGGCGCGGGAGAACGTCGTCTCCCGCAGGGCACCGGCGGGGCGCGTCCCCCAAGGGGAACTCGCGCCACGAGTGGCCCGCGTCGCCCATCCACACGCCGCGGGCAGCCGGAGGTCGGCGGTCTCAAAGCGGCGCTTCGGGATGCGCTCATGCACATGGCCGTTCGCGGCGAGGGACTGGGCGTGCTTGACGAGATGCCGGGCATCTTGCCGACGGCCGAGAGGGTTGATGCCGGATGGCAAGAACTGATCGAAGAGCTGGGCGAGGCCCCGACTCCCGAGTACTTCCGGCTGGTCAATCGCGTCTTCGACACCCTGACCTGGGAGGCGCGGCAGGCGGTGTTGGGCCTCTCGAAAGGAAGCTCGGCCGCGTATGGGGCGGGATACGCCCTGTTCGTGGCGAAGATGATCAAGGAGCCGGTGGCTGAGGATGAGGAGCTTGAGCGGGAGGTGCTTCCGACGGCCGCTCCCGCCGCAGGCCCCGGCGCTTCGCCTTTCGATATACCCCCCGAGGCCCTCGCGGCGCAGCAGGCTTCCGAGCGGGAGGCGGCGGCTGTCCAACGCGCCGGCGTGGCGGTGGGGGTGCCCCACTATGCCTGGCGGCCGGCGGTCATTGAGGAAGAGGTCGCGGTCGGCGCTGGCTACACGCGCAAGGGTCCGTATCGCAGGCGCCCGTGGTCCTATTCGCTCGGGAGCCTGCCAGATAGGGTCGGCCATGCCCGCAAGCGGTGGGCGCTGGTTCAGTTGCTGTGCCAGAGCAGTTCAATGGCGCTGGCGGCGGCGTTGGAAGAGGAGCAGCTCATGCGGTTCTCGGACTTCGGCCCCGCCATCGGCGCCCTGTACGCCGGGCAGACGCCCGAGGCCCGTGCGGAGGTAGTGGCCGAGCTGGCCCAGATGCTGGCGCCCACCCAGAATGTGGGCGTGGCTACCGCAATCGGCCCCGGCTTCGCGGCGGCCCCCGCGCCGCGAGCCCGCCCGGCCGCCGTTTCGGCAAAGACCAAGCGGACGGCCGTTGCCGCGTTGCGCCGGCTGGGTGGCGAGGACGTGATCACCGCGCTCTTCGTGGGGCTCGTCGGACCTGCCGTGCGCCAGGAAACCGCCGTCGGAATGGCCGCCGGGCCGAGGCCTGGCATGGACGGAGCGCCGCAATGGGTCAGGGCCGCCACAAGCGCCCGGGCGGCCGGGGGCGGGGCGTCGATCACAACGGCGGCCTTCATTGCCAGAGCCCTGGGCAGCATGGGACAGGCCGACCTGCTTCGCCAGTCACTGAACGCGCCTGGGCGCCAGTTCTTCCTGCAGGACAGCACGACGGTCCAGAAGGCGGCCCTCGAGGGTATGGCCTACCTGCCCGCCGAGCACAAGCCGATCGAGTTGCTGCGGACCTTGCTCATGCAGGCACGGAGCGTTGAGCTGAGGGAAGCCGTCGCGGACGCGATCCTGACCGCCGTCCGGCGGCTGGGCGCTTCTAGTGCGGAGGCATCGGGTTCGTAAGCATCGCCGAGGCCGTCGGCCGGCAGATGAGGGAGGCGCTCAAGGCGGGCCAGAGCGAACGTCTGCGCGCACTGCGCATGTTGAGGGCCGAGTTGCAGGTGGCCGAGGTCTCGGGCAAGGACTTTGATGAGGTGGACGTAGTCAAGTCCCATGCCCGTAAGCTGCGCAAGAGCCGCCAGGAGTACGAACGACTCGGGCTGACGGAGCGCGTCGAGGCCCTGGAGCGCGAACTGGCCGTCGTCGAGGAATTCCTGCCGGAACCGATGAGCCGCGAAGAGCTCGAACGGCTGATCGCCGACCTGATCGAGAAGCATCAGTACGGCCCCCCCGACCTGGGCAAGGTGATGCAGGCCGTGATGGCCGAATACGGCGACGTTGTCGACGGAGGTCTGGCGCGCCAGATCGCCCAGGAGAAGCTGGCCGAACGTTCGTGAGCTGCGCCTTCCCTGGCGCGAGCGCGTGCCGACGCGCTTTGGGGTTTCGCCGAGCCGGGGCCGTGCGGTATAATCACTCGGGTAGGGTGCTTTCCTCATTCATTGCCTCAAGGCGTTGTGTCGGCCCCCCCTGCGGTTTGGGTCTGGCGTCCGGGGGGCCGGTGTTCCTGTCCTCCGAGTTTCTCTTGCCGGTCATCCCTCTGCGAGAGCAACTGTGAGCAAGAAAAGCCTGCGCAAACTGGTCGAACAGCACTACGACCGGATCTTCCGGGCCGCTCGTTTCATGTGCGGCGACGTGCAGGCCGCCGAGGATCTGACCCAGGAGACGTTTCTGGCTGCGGCAAACTCGCTGGACAGGTTCGAAGGTCGCTCGTCCATTTACACCTGGCTCTACGGCATCCTGTTGAACAAGTTCCGCAGGTGGTTGAGGAAGAGGGACATGGCCGCCACCTCCCTTCAGGGGCTGGCCGAGGGCGACGAACACCTGGAGGTGGAGGATATCCTCCATCCGGACCACACGGACCCGAGCGCCGTCGCGGAGCGACGCGAAACGGTCGAGCGCGTGCGTGCTGCGATCGCCGGGCTGTCGCCCGACCATCGCGCGGTCATCGCCATGCGTTACATCGAAGGAATGCTGTACCAGGAGATAGCCGATGTGCTGGAATGTCCCATCGGCACGGTGAAATCGCGGATCCATTACGCACTCCGCAAGATCGCCGATGAGTTGGCAGACCCCGATGAGGAGGGGGGATGAGAAAGCCCGCGGGAAGTCGCCGCATTTGAACCTGCCGGGCCTGGCCGGCACTAAGGGGGTGGAGGCGTTGATTCTTTGGACTGCACGCAAGCCAGTCAGGAGTTCCTCGAAGCCCTCGATGGCGCCCTGTCGGAACCGGACTCGGGCCGCCTGAGGGAGCACTTGGGCCGGTGCGGTTCCTGCCGCGCTGAGTTCGAAAGGCTGAACAGGGGGTGGGATGCCGTCCGAATCGCTCTCCCCGAACTTGCCCCCCGCGAGCGCTATCTTACCACGGCTCGTTTCGAGCGCCTGATGAACGTCCGCTCCGGAAGCCGAGCGCCTTTGAGGCTCATGACGCTCCGCCGATTCGTGGCCGCCGCCGCCGTGGCCATCATTCTCGTCTCCGGCTTCTTCATCGCCAGCGACGTTGTCCGCATGTGGGGAGCGGACCATCAGGAGCCGTTGATTGTTCTGGACTGGCTGGGGGTGGCGGTCGCCCAGGATGCGGAAGGGCGCGAAGGACTCGAGGTGAAGGCCGTGCTGGAGGACTCCCCCGCACACGCTGCAGGGCTCCGGCCGGCTGACGTGTTGCTCCAGGTCGAGGATCGCGGAGTGGACGACCTCGCAATGCTGACGCATCCGGCGTTCCGCGCCGGCCGGGGTGGCACGATCCGTCTGGAAGTTCTCAGGGGCGACCGGATAGAGACCGTGCCCGTGGCGGTCGACTCCCGGCCGACGTTGCTCTACGCGGGCGCGCGGCGGGCGGCCGAAGGCGTCCTTCGGCTGCGCTGGCGCAAGACGGTGGGGACGTTCAGGACGGCTCCCGCGGCCTGGGAAACGGAAGAGGTCCGAATGCTCCGCGAGGAGAACGAAGGCCTACGCGAGCGTATTCGCCAACTGGAACAGCCCTTGAGCCAGCCCGAGCCGGCTGGCCAGTAACCCCGATTACCCATCCTCCCCGGTTCACGCGGATGCCGATCTCCCACCGGCATCCGCGTGCGCGGTGTCGATCCTTCCTGCTGCCCCTCGCCCGTTTCAGAACCGAGGATTCTGAAACTCCACCGTTTCGAGGCCGCGTCAGATCGTGGTCGCTCCTCCTCAGTTCCGCATCCGCGCCGGTGTGCACGGCACGGTGTATGGCCGGCACCTCGTAGCCGCCGGGCAGGTCCAGGAGCCGCGCCCCGTTCAACGAAGTGTGAGTCGGCCTCCCACACCTCTGCGGCTTGCGGCGCACCGGGGCAGTCAACCGGGAGGTCTCCGGTCGACCAATGCAGCAGCGGGATCGTCATGAGTAGCCCGGTCGAGCAGGTGAGCGGCAGTCCGTCGAAGTCCGCTTCCACGTCGAGCCGCGCCGCGTAGGGGCGGCAGGGCTGCTTCTGCGGAGTGGCCTCGACGTCGAGGCGGACCGCCTCGAGCGGCGCCAGGCTCTGCCGCCTGACTTCGCACGTCCCGCCCACGTGCCACCCGTCAGGAGTGATGACGCGGACGGCCACGCCGGCCGTCTTGTCGGTGGCGTTGCGCGACCGACTCAGCGCTGACCACACGCAGTCTGCGCAGCCCATGACCGATCGGGCAGCTCCCTCTGCCCTGCTACACGTCGCCCAGCCCGACATCCCTCGCAGATTCTCCGAATGATTTCGCCGCTTTCTGCGATTAGAGTGGTGGAGCGCTCCGGAGCCGGCCGCAAGCCGGCGTCGTCTCCGTCCCGTTCACCGTCTGCATGGAGCCCAATGGACGCCCATAGCCTCTACGATCAGCACTTCGACGACATCTACGCCTACGTCGCCTACCGGCTAGGCGGGCATCGGGAAGCGGTGCGGGACATCGTCCAGGAGGTCTTCCTTGCGGCGTTGCGCCGCCTGGAGGAGTTCCGGCCTGACAGGCCTGCTCTGGTGTGGCTCCGGGCCATCGCCCGAAGGAAGGTGGCCGATCACTTCCGACGCAGTGGCCGGCGACGGGTCGGACAGCTGGGCGACCCTATCGCCCGCGATCCCGGGGAGTCCTCGCAGGCCGAGGAGCGGGCACTTCGGGTATCCGCGGCGATGGACAGACTCCCAGACCGCTACGCCGAACTCTTGGAGGCGAAGTACCTGGACAGTCTCTCGGTGAAGCAGATCGCTGAACACCAGGGCGAAACCGAGAAGGCTATCGAGTCCGCCCTGCACCGAGCGCGAGACGCTTTCCGCGACGCGTACGCGGCCGTAAGCCGCGACCAGGAGGTGAGACCATGAACGAACGCATGTCAGACGAGCATGTAGGAACCTTGCTGAAGGAAGCCGCCGCGGCCTTCCGTCCGCCTACGGGCCTGAAGGAGACGATGCGTGCACGGATTCCGGGGGCAGGCGAGACGCCCGGCCCCGTCGTCGGCCGCCGACTGCCGGTGCCGAGGGTATCGCGCAGGGCGCTCGCACTGGTTGGCGCCGGCTGCCTGGTCGCTGTTGCGCTCTGGTGGTTCTCCGGTGCGGGGGGCCCTACTGCTTCAGCCCATGCCGAATTGGTGCAGGCGGTTGAGAACTCGAATGGTGCCGAATGGGTGCACTTGCTGAAGTCGGTTTCCGGGGAGGAAACGGTGGAAGCTTGGTTCTCGTTCACGCCCTTTCGAGGTTTCTGGAGAATGGGCGACAGAGTCGCGCATAGGGACTTGGCGTCCAATCGGTTATACGCCTACGACCCATCCTCAGGTACCATAGCCATTGACTACTTCAGCGGCGAGCCGCAAGTTGAGAACGCCATGAACTACTACGACCTCGTGCTGGAAGGGCTTGACCGTGCGGAAGACATGAGGAAGGAGATCATACACGGTAAGACGTATACGGTCTTCACCGTGACGAGCAAAGATGGGCAGACAGGACGGATCACAGTGGACCCTCAGGTACAACGAGTGGTAATGATGCAGAAAGAATCGAAGCGTGGGCTAGTCGTCATCGCGGTCGACTATCCTGCGACAGGCCCTGCCGACATCTACGACCTTGGCGTGCCTAGAGACGCTCGTATAGTCGACAAGACACCGCCCAGGTAGGTGGAAGATCCGGAAAGGGAAGTCCAGACGGCCCGCGAGCGGTTTGCGCCACTGTCATCCGCGCTTGCCCAGGCAGCCTTCAATCGGCGGCTGCCGGCGCCTGAGGATTGCCACTGCCGAACGAGACGTTCAGCCGCGTGAGAGCAACATCGTAGTCTCCAATCAGCGTGTCGAACGCTCCACGCGTTGTCGGGTAGTTCGGCGAATTGGTCTCCACTGTCAGTACAGGCCGGTCCTTCCCGTCAACAGCTACGAATCGGCAATAGTCCGATCCGCTGGTACCGAGGTATGTGGAGTAGAGTAGCTTAAACCGCACGGCGAAGACGTGTGCCGCCTGCGGATCTCTGAACTCGCCCAGCTCGATGAAGTGTGAGCCGGCCCCCCAGACAAGTCGCTCGCGTGCCGTGACGCGCGTCACTCCTTGATGAGCTTCGCTTCCCAGGGCGCGAACGCCAGTGCGCGCGCCGCGCCCCCCCGGTGCAACGTGCATCGCTGTGGCTGGTCTGTGGCGTTCACGGCGATGACGGCCTCGCTGCCGTCGGGCGCGCGGAAGGCATTGTGTAGCACGGCGGCTGCGCCGTCTCCGTCGCGGGCGACCTCCAGCCGCGGCGGGTGCACCATTCGGCCGAGGAGCAGGTAAGGCCGTCCCTCGCCGTGGAACAGCTCTACCCACCGCGCGGCCAGTTCGTGCTCCGGGGGCAGGCCGGTCCGCAT